>DASXCC010000044.1:0-9676 GCA_036491415.1 Terriglobales bacterium
CAATCCTCGGCGCGGAAGGGAACCGGGAGTTTTTGTTGTACGCGAGAGCATAACCGAACAACGCGTTCACCATGCACATTGTCATGCTGAGCGAAGTGAAAGCAAGCGAAAGTGCAGCTTTCGCGGAGTCGAAGCATCCCTATAGGTGAATTGCAAATGATAGGGATTCTTCGCGCAGAAGGCGCGCTCAGAAATGACAAGGTGGTTAGACTTGCGCATTGTCTGACAGATTCGCACTTCTCTTACCACTCAAGCTTTTCTCAATTTTTCTGTACAATTTCAGTTTCTATATGGCCGACACGCAAGCACAGGGAAAAGCAGCAGGAATTATCTCGAAACCCAATAAGCCCGAGCTGGCAGGGATTGTGCCGGGGCTGCTGGAATGGTTTCGCAAGCACAATTACCAACTCGTGGTTGATCCGCAAACCGCCCCGTATGCAGCAGGATTGGAGATGCTGCAGCGCGAGGATATGGCCTCGCGTCCGCTGAATTTTGTGGTGGTACTCGGCGGCGACGGGACCTTGATTGCTGCTGCGCGCGCCGTAGCCAAGGCGGGCATTCCCGTGATCGGCGTGAATCTGGGTTCTCTGGGATTTCTTACGGAAGTTCCGCTGGAAACTTTGTATCCCACATTGGATGGAATCGAGCAGAACCGCTATCGCGTGGAAACCCGCTCCATGGTCCACTGCGAAGTGTTTCGCGGAAAAGAATGCATTGCCACTCACGACGCGCTCAATGATGTGGTTGTAGGCAAGGCGACTATCGCCCGCCTGAATCATTGCGATGTGTACATCGATAAAGTTTTTGTTTCGCGCTACCAGGCCGACAGTTTGATTGTTTCCACGCCCACGGGTTCGACTGCGTATTCCCTTGCGGCGGGTGGGCCGATTCTCATGCCCACGGTCGATGCATTTGTGATCACTCCGGTTTCCGAGCATTCTTTGACGCACCGCTCTCTGGTGATCCGCGATACGTCCGAAGTTGAAATTATTGTGCAGACAGGATCGGACGAAGCCTATCTAAGCCTCGATGGACAAATCGGTATGCCCATGCAAGATGGAGACCGCTTGCTCTGCAGGAAATCTGTGCATCATGTGAAGCTTCTGCACATTGAAGGAACGTTCTTCGATGTACTGCGCGAGAAACTCAAGTGGGGCCAGCGCTAGGGAACAACTTCTCAGGGGGTAGATGTACCTCGCCCTGTACTTGTGGACTCAGAGTTGCAACTTCGATATATGTACTTCCGGACATCTTGACGATTCGCAACTTCAAACATAAAGTGCTTCTAACTTTTCGACTTTCAGGTTCGAGAGAAACCTGAGAGTTCTTGCCAGACGGGCCCAAGCCACGGGCCTATGGCTGATTGCGGCGGGGTTTAATTTCCTTCACGTGTAAGACCGTTCGGTCCCTGTCCAACCAGCATTGAATAAATTGTCGCGCCAGTCTGTGTGCCAAAAAATTATTTTTCGGCGAAGGCCGAAGTGTGTCTCGCGCTATCGGGAGGTGCGAAATGAAGCGACGAAAGATTATTGCAGCAGTATTCAGTTTTGGTTTACTTGCCGCCGGACTTGGCGTGGCGGGTAAACTTCACAGTCAGTCAGCCAAGGAAGCGCCTTCAGGCTACAGCACGCCAACGCTGACAGACAATCCAGGATCGCAAAGCGTCAGCAATGGTATGCCGCAACCTGCGAACGATACCTTCGCTGACGATCAGGCTACATTTGAAGAAGAAGACGGCGTGGATAAAGGGCTCGGTCCAATCTATAACGCGCGCTCTTGTTCGGAGTGCCATCAGAATCCAGTGACCGGAGGAACCAGCCAGGTCGCCGAATTGCGCGTAGGGCACAACAACAACGCGGGAAAATTCGTGAACCCGTCGATCCAAATTAATGACGGGGCCGTGACGGTCCCTAACCGTTCGTTGGTAAACGACCGCTCGACCTGCGCGCAAGCTCAGGAGCGAGTGCCTTCCACGGAAAATATTCATACCTTCCGCATGTCGCTGAATACTTTAGGCGACGGATTTGTGGAGGCTATTCCCGACAGCACTCTCATGGCACTGGCCGCACAGGAGAATGCGATGAGCAATGGAAGAATCCACGGCGAGGCGATCCAGGTTCCTATCGCGGAAGCTCCGGGGAAAACAGCGATCGGCAAATTTGGCTGGAAAGATCAGCATGCCAGTCTGTTGTCATTCTCGGGTGATGCTTATGTGAACGAGCAGGGAATTACGAGTCGTTTGGATTTGACCGACAGCACGCAGCTCTGCAAGACGACGACGGATCCGGAAGATGTTCCCGATGGCCCGGCGAACATGGCGGACATTGATCATTTCGCGCAGTTCATGCGTGGGACCCTGGCGCCGCCAGTGGATGCGACTCTGTTAGCGACCGCTGACGCGCAAAATGGAAAGCAGATCTTCAATCAAGTCGGCTGCGCGATGTGCCATACGCCTGCCATCATGACGGCTGCCACAGGAGCTGTGATTGACGGTGGAACGTTAACGGTACCGGATGCGCTCGGCAGCAAGATCATTCATCCATATAGCGATTTTCTGCTGCATAACGTGGGGACAGGCGACGGGATTGTACAAAACGGGCCAGCAGATACCGCGCAGAAGCTACGCACGCCGCCGCTCTGGGGCTTGCGCACGCGTGATCGCTTGATGCATGACGGACTTTCTTCTACGCGGGAGAATGCGATTGCCCGCCATGGAAATGAGGCTGCCAGCGTAATTAACAACTACAACCGGTTAAGCGCGCGGCAGAAGTCACAATTGTTGACGTTCTTGAACTCTCTATAACGGGATGTTGGGGTGACCGATTGAGCGGAGAGGCAATCTCTCCGCTCGTTTTTAGATGATTCAGCGCTGGCTGATTTCTTTATTCAGGACTTTCTTGTTGAACTCTTCGGATTTTCCACGAGGTACGGTCAAAGCTTTCCATTGATTGCTGGAAAGATGCTTAGCTAAAAATATGATCTGCCCGATGTGATACGCATAGTGGGCCACCTGGCGATTGATCGCCTGCATCACCGAGTGCGCTTCGCCGCGAATGGGGATGCTGCGCGTGAGGTCTTCTTCAGTGAGTTCCCCAAGCGCGGTGAAAAGAACATTCCAGTTTTCTTCCCACAACTTCATCAAAGCTTCACGGGATTGTGGAGGCGTTTCAAATTCATTATCGCGATGGCGGTCGGGCTTTTCGCCGTCAGAGGTCAGAAAGTCGGTGAAGCGCGAGCGCATGTTGCCCGTCATATGCTTTACCACGATGGCGATGGAATTCATTTCCTGATCGAGAGTGGCAAAGAGTTGCTCGTCAGGGACCTGGGCCATCGCGCCTTCCGCAAGGCGCTTGTAGTGGTGAAAGATCGCGATGGAGTCTTCGAGATACGAGGTAGAAAATTTATGCGCCATAGCTAGGCCTTGAATTGTTCATCAATTTCGATCTGGTATCCAGCGGAAAGACGATTGGTTTCGTTCGCCATGCCGACGACGGCCATCAACTCTTTGAACATCGCGTCGGTCATGCCTTTCTTGCGGGCGCCGGCGGTATGGGAAGCGATGCAGTAGTTGCATTGATTGCTCACGCTGATTGCGACGTAAATCAGTTCCTTGGTCAGCGGATCGAGCGCGCCGGGGCCCATGATCTGCTTAATGTCATCCCACGTGCGCTTGAGCGTGACGGGATCGTGGGCCAATGCCTTCCAGAAATTATTGATCCAATCCACTTTGCGCGTGGCCATGATGTCGTCATAGACAGCGCGCACTTCCGGAGACGCGTCTTTGTACTCGATGAGTCCGAGGGTTGCCATTCGTTTCTCCTCGATTCAAGTTTAGGCTGATGAAGGCAAGAAGTTAAGGCTCGGGCACTTCGCCGTGAAGCAATTTGCCTAACTGGCACCATGAGCAGCGCAGGCCAACATAGAAGTGACCAAATTGCGCGTAAACGGCGCTGACTTCATCGAAGCGCATTTCATAGATGAGTTTTTTAAAGACCAGCGGCGATTCGGCGAATAGATCAACAGCCCACTCCCAATCATCGAAGCCGATGGAACCTGAAATCACCTGCCTTACTTCTCCGGCGTAGCGGCGGCCGATGAGGCCATGCTCATTCATCTGGCGGGCGCGCTCTTCGATGGGCAGGGTATACCAGTTTTTATCTTCGCCGCGACGGCGGTCCATGGGATAGAAGCAGACGTAGCGGGCTTTCGGCATCTCCGGAAACAGCCGCGGCTTCATGGCTTCTTTCTGGCGGCTAAGAGTTTCCTTGATGGCTTTGTTCCACTCTTCCGAGTTCGGCTCCAGTCCATGGTCGGCAAGACTTTTGTAGGTTTTGACCGTGGATTCGTAGAGCCCGAGTTCGATCACGGAAAGATAAGACGTGGTCGGCTCCAGATAATCATTCAGCTTGGTCCGCGCCAGCTGCAATTCCACCTGATTCAATTCATCGAATGATTCGCGGAAGTGGACGAACATCAAGTCGCCCTTATGCCCCAGCAACGAAAAAGCAGCAGACTGACCTTTGGAGTTTTGCTCCATTCCTGAAAGCAGGGCGCTGGCTTCGCGAATAATTTCTGTTTTTTGTGTCTTGCGGAGCACGCGCCATGCGCTCCAGCGGATGCGCATCATCTGATGCAGGACGCTATAGCCTTCAATCGTGAGCGGAACGGGAGGCATTGCGGTGGAAGTTTGCACGGTAGTGGAGGCAGTCATCAAATCCTCAATGCGTTTTGCCATATTGTAGCTGGATTTCGAGGGTGGAACGCAGTCAAGAGCTGATATTTCAGATTTGTTATTCCGAGCGCGCAAGGAATATATCTTTTCTTACAAAGCAGGTTCCTCACGCGATACAGCCGCGTTCAGAATGACAAATTTTGATTTTGCTTATTACCGTACATCGAGCGAGATCAGCTGATGGTCGAGACAGTCCGGTTGGATGCAGCTATATATGTCACGCAGCAGTTGATGGCCGTGGCGTGCGACAAAATATAAAGCGCTGATCTCCCGCTCCTGGAGAGTTTTGTTGGGATAAAGCGCATTGCTCAAAAGTTCGGCGTGGCGGCTCAGGATTTCGGTTTGGCGAAGTTCGGCGCGGGCGGCTTTGGAGCGAAGCTGGTCCAGCTGATAGTGCATTTTCTCTCCGGCGTTCTTAGCGGAGTCCACCAGAGTTTTATCGACGCGAGCCAATACTTCACGAACGGCGTTTAGAGCCGAAGCAACGGATTCACTCGCGTGGTCAAATGTTTGATGGAAATCCTCGGGCAGAACATGCGCGGCGAGCTGTTCGCGGACTGCATCCGGGCCGGCGAACAAGTGCCGGATGTGCAAAGAGTACTTCTCAAGTAATGCTTTAAGTCTGGGCTCGATCAACGTAGCAGAAAATCGGGAAACAATCGGCGTAACTCTTCCCGCCAACAGTTCATAAACAGCCGATCCCTGGGCGAAATAAGCGACCTCGGCAGGACCTCCATTGTAGGCGACGGTGGGAAGCAGATAATCCTGCACAACCGGCCGCAGCAAAACATTAGCGCTGAATTCCTGCGAAGCGGTGGCAATGCGCTGCAAAAGATCCGAGAACGAAATCTTATCTTTTCCGATAACGAATTCAGAATCACTGGCGCGATGAATCGGCGTGCGCGCGCCATTTTGTGTCGCAAAAAGCAAGGTCGCGTTCGGAGTGACTTTGACTTGCTGATGGTATCCAGCGGCTTCCAGTTCCTTACCGCGTTCGAGCAACGCTTTTTCGATCTCCGCCGACCGCTCAATCGCCGCTTGAAAAACCGGCGCGGCAATTGCGGTCACTTCCGGGTCCGACGCGTCGAGAAGTACGATGCCCCAATCGGCAAAGACTCGAGCAAAAAGCTTGGCATAGGCCGAACCAAAAGTTTCTCCAGATTTATAAGAAGAGCGCAGCCAATCCGCCGCTTCGCAATCGCCAAGCGACTGTGCCGTTGATTCCACGAGCGTATCCATCTCCGGTCCGAAGTGGATGGTTCCCACCGGAGCGTCTTCCACTCCATGGGTGGCAATGGAAATCGTATTGAGCGCTGCATCTTGTCCCATCAACTGAATGTGGTTCACTTCCGCGAGATCGTGGTCCTGCGTGGCCAGCCAGAAAATGGGAATACAGTCAGTTCCCGCTTTCGTTGTCTCTTCCGCGATTTTTACCGCGGTCAGCGCCTTAAATAAAGAATAGAGCGGGCCGCCGAACAATCCGACCTGCTGGCCGGTGACGGAGACGAAAGCTCCGGCGCGAAAGCGTTGAATATTTTCCAGAGTTTTTTCGGAAGCGCCCCCGGATTTGTTCTGACGTTCCAGAATCGCCGCCATTCTTTCCCGGCGAGCATTGTCATAACGAACTGAGGATGTTTCGTCTTTTACCCACTCGCAATAATGAGCAGGACGGGAATAAAAAGTATGGACTTGCGGAGACCATGAAAGATAGTCGGCAAAGAGCTTAGTGGTGTGGGGAACCTGACTGAAGGGCAAACACTCGGACTTCACCGGCAGCTCTCCTTACATTGCTGTATGACACTTTGGACGCAACAAGCCATGCCGTGGTCAACGCCCCTGACGTTTCTATTCTACAGGCCGCACTCCCATGAGATGAGTGAGAAAGCTCAGGGATGCAAAGAGTTACACCTAATCGCAAAATTCGTTTATGAAAAACCAAAATATGCTCTTCATTTAGCGCGCCTTTGCCTGATAATGGCAATCGCCAAAATTTGCGTTAAATCCATGAAGGAACTATGCAAGCCGCAGACAGTATTACGCAAAAGATAAATCTTCAGCCAGTGACGTTGGAGGGTGAGGCGGTCCGCCTGGTGCCGCTCTCCCAGGAGCATGTGCCTCATTTGTGGAACGTGGCAAAAAACGACCTGGCCGATATTTTTCGCTGGATCCCTTACCGGGTACAGGATTACACAGATATTGAACAGGTTGTGCTGAAGGGGCTGGACGAGCAGCAGCGCGGAGTGTCACTGCCATTTGCCACGGTAGAGAAAAATTCCGGGGCCGTGGTCGGCTCTACGCGTTTTATGAACATCGATGTTCCCAATCGAAAAGTGGAAATTGGTTCTACCTGGATTGCGCCTGCATGGCAGCGCACGGCGATTAATACCGAAGCCAAGTATTTGATGTTGGCCCATGCTTTTGACCAATGGGGATGTATTCGCGTGGAACTCAAGACCGACGCGCTCAACCAGAAATCACGCAATGCAATTTTGCGAATTGGCGCGAAGGAAGAGGGAACGCTGCGCCATCACATGATCACGCATACGGGAAGGCTGCGGGATACGGTGTACTTCAGCATCATGAAATTTGAATGGCCCCACGTGCGTTGCCGCATGGCGGAGAAGATTTCGCAGGGAGCGATTAGGATGGGGAGTTAATCATCAACTCGCCTTCAAAGGAAACCGCATCAAACCTTGCTGCTCGGTAGTCAATGAATCCCATATAGCACGCGGAATTTCTTCCACGTCGCGGCTTGCATCGGCATACCACCGCCTGACATAGCGAATCGTGCACAGCGCGCGAGGGATGTCGGTTGTGTTCGGTGTTCCCCGATGCCAAGCCCAAGGATGGCGGATCAAGACATCTCCGAGTTCCAAAGGAACAGCCTCCGCCGTGAACTTCTTCCTCTGAATCACTTCAAGCGCGGCTGCTTTCGTCATAGTGTGAGTGCCGGACACGATTTCGATGGGGCCACGTTCGCGTGCAATCTTTACCAATCCGAAACTCACAATGATGGCGTAGGGAGGAAGAATGAGATTAGAAAGTTCCGGAAACAGCGGCCGCTGATAGTCCACGTGAAACTCCTGATGCTCAGAGCCCAATGAGGGCACATCGCAACTCCATTGATCAGCAACAATCCGGTCACCCATTAAGCCTTTGGCAATTGCCAATACATCAGGGTCAAAGAAGAATTGCGGTGCAAAACACAACAGATCAAACGGCATGGGAAGAAAATGACGATGCGGGCCGCGGTTCGCCTGCACGTTCTCCATATGAGTAATCATCCGTGGCCAGAATGCCTCGCGACATTGGTGGACTAGATGAGAATCGAAATGATTGCGTAATACGCAATAGCCCTGATTTTCGAACTCAAGGATCGCTTGTGCGGGGAACATGTTCACTAATTTACCATATTCGCCTTTTATTCGCTATTGGGTTATGCTGGCCTTTGTCATGAGCCAGCTTCTTCCCGCCATTACCGAAGGCGATCAGGTGGAATGGTTGTTCCTCGATCTCAACTCCTATTTTGCTTCTGTCGAACAACAAGACAAGGCGGAACTTCGCGGCAGACCGGTGGGTGTGGTCGCGGTGGAGACGGATTCCACCTGTTGCCTGGCGGCGAGTTACGAAGCCAAAGCTTACGGCGTGAAGACTGGCACTTCGGTCAAGGATGCGAAAGAGAAGTGCCCGCACATCAAAATTGTTCCGGCGCGGCCCAAGCTGTATGTGGAGTATCAGAAGAAAATCATCGAAGCCATGGAAGAGCATCTTCCGGTTTATAAAGTTTTTTCCGTGGATGAAATGGGATGTCACCTGATGGGCCGGGAACGTTTTCTTCCCAACGCAACGACGCTGGCCTACCGGCTCAAGCAATCACTGCGCAATCTTGGCGTGGCCTTGCGCTGCTCCATCGGTCTGGCGCCGAATTGTTATCTGGCAAAGACGGCGGCGGACCTCTGCAAGCCTGACGGTATGACGATCTTACTTAAGAAAGACTTGCCCTCTGCGCTGCACTGCATGAAGCTGCGCGATATTGTGGGTATTAGTCACGCGATGGAAAAGCGCTTGAATGATCGCAGCATTACTACGGTCGAACAACTCTGCAAATTGACCTCGCAGCAGATGCGCGATATTTGGGGCAGCGTGCAAGGCGAGACGATGTGGTATTGGCTGCAAGGCGAGGACTGGCAAGAAAAGCCCGATGGGCCACGCAAAAGCGTGGGCAAGCAACACGTGCTGGCGCCCAAGTACCGGACGCGCGATCAGGCTTATCTGGTAGGGCTGAAGCTGCTCAGCAATGCCGCCATTAAATTACGCCGCCTGAATTTGTGGGCGCGGGGCGTTGGAGTGACGGTCGCATTCACGCATTGGGGCAAAGAAATTCCGAACAGCAACATTCCCACGGGTTGGAATGCGCACCGGAATATTTCCGCTTGCCGCGACACCCTAACTTTACAGGACCACTATCGCGCATTATGGAAGGGTTGCCCCTCGCATACTCCCGTCCATGTTGGCGTGTGGCTTTACGATTTGATTCCCGATGCATCCCTCTCCAGAGGATTTTTTGATGATGAGAAGAGAGAAGTTGTGAGCACGACCATGGACGAGATCAATAAGAAATACGGCCAGCATATGGTGTATTTAGGCGGACTTCACGGTTTGGGCGATGCCGCTCCCACGCGCATTCCATTTTTCAGCGTGCCTGAGCTGGAGGATTTTTAGATGAAATACGTAGCGACAGCCGCCCTCGGCTGTCGCTACGTCATCAGAAACAGTTTAAAAATTTCATATCAATTTAATTTAAAATCAAAAATCTGCAATCCATCTACATCCATCCGTGCAGGCGCAGCCAGCCTTCCAACAGATCGGGCCACCTCTTCAGTTGAGGATTATCCTGCGCCAGGCCAACGCCATGTTTTCCTTGTTCGAAGATATGAATTTCCG
>DASXCC010000045.1:0-40787 GCA_036491415.1 Terriglobales bacterium
GAAGTCTCCGGCGGCAACTGAATTGCGCCCGCCTTGGATCTTCGACCACACAACAACAAGTTGCCCTGGATCGGTGTACGGCATGGGTTCAAACAAGGTGGCATAGACTACGCTGAAGATGGCTGTGGTTGCACCGATACCCAGTGCCAGCGTTAGTGCCGCTATCGCTGCAAAGCCATAATTTTTTCTCCACAGCCGAAATCCAAACCGCATGTCACGCCAGAAATTCATAGCAGCCTCTCCTCTTACTCGTACCGCAACGCCACCATGGGATCGACTTTCGCCGCACGCCGCGCGGGAATGTAGCAGCCGATGAAAATCATGGCGAACACAAGCCATGGCACGATGGAAAACGTGGCAATATCTCGTGTGCTGATACCGAAAACGATGCTGTCCATCAGTTGCGCGAGCGCCAGTGCGCCGATCAGTCCGATAGCGACTCCAATGAGCGCAACCACCGCGCCTTGACGCAAAACCAAAGCCAGGACGTTTCCTCGCTGTGCCCCCATCGCCATACGGATGCCGATTTCACGCGTGCGCTGCGAAACTGAGTACGCCATGACTCCATAAATTCCGATTGCGGCTAGCACCAAGGCTAACCCTGCAAACGCGCCGAACAACCACATATTGAAACGGCGAAGCGAACCAGAATCAGAAACCATCTGGTCCATGCTTTGCACCAAATAAACCGGCGTAGTTTTATCTACTTCTCCAACGGCCGCCCGAATCAAGGGCAATACACTTTTTGGATTCTGGCTGCGCACGGCGTAGGTCATGTTGCCTTCAAGCAACGGCAAGTACCCCACGGGTACTTGGGTGTACGGATAGTAGGCGGTAGGTTCCACATCGGATATATCGGCAGCCCAATGGCGGACGTCTGCCGCCACGCCAATCACCACGCACCAATCGCCTCCGGGCATTTCCGGCTTCAGGCGTTTGCCAATCGCATTTTCGTTCGGCCAATAAAGTTTCGCCAGGCTCTCACTCACAATGGCAACTTTTGGCGCGACACCCGTGTCGTGCTCAGTGAATTCCCTTCCACTCAATACGCGAGTTTGCAAGCCTCTGAAATAGCCGGGACCAATGGCACGGAACCGAGTAACAACAGGAATTTGCGATGGAGGCGGCGGGGTTCCTTCAATCGAGATCGCCATCGAAGGGTCCGTGCCACTCATGGGAAGATTTCTTGCCAGCACTACCGACTGGATACTCGGCACAGCCCGCAGACGGTCAAGCACCTGCTCGTAAAAAAGAGGGATGCGATCGCCGGTGAATTGTGCCGGTGCCGCGAGATGGAATGTAAGCACGTCCTGAGGATTGAAGCCGGGATCCACCGTCTGTATGCTCCATAAACTTCGCAACGAAAGACCGGCGCCGATGAACAGCATGGAAGCCAGCGCCGTCTCTGCAACGATCAGCACAACGCGATGTTTTCCGAGGCTACCACTGCTTCCCCGCGCTCCTTCTTTTAATGTCTCGCTGACGTTGGACTTCGAGCCTTCCCATGCTGGAGCAATCCCGAAAAGAATTCCTGCGATGCAGCACAATCCCGCCGTGAATGACAGCACCATAGGATCGAGTGTGATTTCCTTAGCCGAAGGAATGGTTGCGGAAGGAGTCTGCTGCAACAATTTCACTGCAACCCACGCCAAAGCAATCCCCAACACGCCCCCGATCACGGAAAGCAAAATACTTTCAGTCAGTAATTGCCGAATCATGCGCACACGGCTCGCGCCCAGCGCGGCACGAATGGAAATTTCTCGCTGCCGCGTTGTTCGACGAGCGAGCAACAGGTTGGCTACGTTCGAACAGGCGATCAGCAAAACGAAGCCAACCGCTCCCATCAACATCATTAAGATTGGCTTCAGGTTTCCACTCAGGAAGTCGCTGACCAGCAGGACCGTTGATCCGAATCCTCCGTCCCCTGTGGGATCTTGTTTTTTCAAACGCGCGGCAATGGCGTCCAATGCCGATTGCATCTGTTGCTGGCTCATTCCATTCGGGAGACGCGTGAAGGCAAAGAGCCAATGCAAGTTGCGCGCCGTAGTCTGCGCATTCACCGATTCCAATTGCAAAGGAATCCAGAATAATTCGGTGCTGCCCATTACATAAAACTTCGGAGGCATCACGCCGACGACGGTATAAGGAGCGCCATCCAATGTGATGGATTGGCCCAGGATGTCAGACCGCGAATTGAAGCGCGTCGTCCACAGAGCATGGCTCAGGATCACGACATTTCCTGCACCGGGCTTGTCTTCTTCTGGCGTAAACATGCGGCCCAACACCGGCTGCACGCCCAGCACCGGGAACAAATCGTGATTGACCTTGCCTCCACCGACGCGTTCGGCAAGATCTTTGCCGCCAAGATTTTTCCCAACTGATGAATACGCGCCGAGATGCGCCAGGAAATCCACCTGTTGCCGGATTTCCAAAAATGCCGGAGTCGAAAAGGCATTGGGACTGCCGTTCGACATGTTCTTCATGATCATCATGACGCGGTTCGAGTCGCGGTAAGGCAGTCCATGAAAGATCACCGAATTGATGACGCTGAACATGGCGGTGTTTGCGCCAATGCCCAACGCCAAAGTCACAACCGCAACGGTTGTGAATCCGGGATTTTTCATCAACATACGAAATGCAAAACGAATGTCTTGAAGCAGTGTGTCGATTTTCATCATTCGTACCTCAAAGCCACCATGGGATCGACCTTCGCCGCGCGTCGCGCAGGAATGTAACAGCCCAACCATGCAATACACAGGAACAATATGCAGACTGCTAGGTAAGAAATCGCATCCGTAGTGCTCACTTGAAACAGCAGGCTTTTCAATACCCGAGTCAGGGCGAAAGCTGTGCAGATTCCCAAAGCAATACCGATTGCAGAAAGAGTGAGCCCTTCGCCCATGACCAGTGCAAGAACATCGTTGCGTCGTGCTCCAAGGGCCTGACGAATTCCTATCTCCTTAGTTCGCTGTGCAACCGAATAAGAAACAACGCCATAGATTCCAATCAAGGCCAATAAAGTGGCAGCCGCTGCGAATACACCGAGATCACTATAGGAATGGCTAGCAGCCTTCATCTCCTCATACCGCACAGGAGTTACCCCTTTCGAAAGGAGCACAATTTGTTCCGACTCACGATACGGCAGATCTTTAAGCAGAACAGTATGAATTACCGAGAACATCGCGGTGGTTGCCGCAATGCCAAGCGCCATCACAATCACGGCAAAGAAAGTGAACCCAGGATTCCTTTTCATATGCCGTATTGCATAATGCACGTCTTGTAAGAATCCATTCATCACATTTACTCGTACCGCAACGCCACTGCTCGTTACTCCATCCGCAATGATTGCGACGGATCGATCTTTGCTATTCGCAATGTCGGCAAGAAACTCGCTACCAAGGCAATCAGCAGCAGCACGAATGACACCAGCATCATCGTCAACGGATCATTTGGCTGCACGCCATACAAATTGCCTTGCAAAACGCGCACCGCGAAGAACGCGATGATTAATCCGCCAACCAATCCAACCATGCTCGCAACCACGCCCGCTCGCCCAACCTCTGCCATCACCTGACGTATTTGCGCGCCAAGTGCCATACGGATGCCGATTTCTCGCCTTCTCTGCGCAATGAGATTCGACACCAGCCCGTAAATTCCCACTACCGAAAGCAACAACGCCAATCCTGCGAGTACCCCAAGTAAGAGCACTTGCACACGCTGCATGGTGAGGTTTTCTTCCAAAATGTCGTGCATGGAATAGAATCCCGAAAACGGCAGGCTGGGATCGACGGATGTTAGCGCCTTTTGCATTGCGCCCTTGATTCCTTCGATTGGTTTACCCGTCCGCACAATCCAACTTGGCTGGAACCAAACGTGAGCCATGTTGACGGAGCCTTGTCCCATTTGTGTGGCCGGAACATAGAAAACTGGCTCAGTGCTCAAAGGCTCGGCCGCCTGCAATCCAGGACGCTTCGCCACATCTCCACCGATCCCAACAATTGTGTAAGTCTTCCCTTCCGTTCGAATATGGCGGCCAATCGGATTTGACTCCGTGAAAAATTCGCGGACAAACTTCTCGTTGACCACAGCGACCGACTCCGATGTCTCCGTATCGCTTTTGGCGAATTCGCGCCCTAGAAGAATTGGGATTCGCAACGTCGCAAAATAGCCGGGAGTTACATAGGTTGCACTGGACCCTGTGCCTGGGTCCGCAACTCGAATTTTCCCGTCTATGAGCTTGACTCCGTCATTTAATCCGCGTTCATAGGGAACGCTCAAGCCCACTGCCGCGTTCTCAACTCCGGGAATCTGGTGCATGACCGCCAAACTGTAATCCAGCAGATTGTGGAAGGCGCTAGCATCGTGATAACGCGCGTCATCGAGAGACAGCTTCGCCGTCATCACATTTGTGGCGTCAAAACCGGGAGGCGTATTTTCGAGATAAATGAGTGTACGAATCAGCAGGCCTGCGCCCGCCAACAGAACCACCGTTAGTGCAACTTCTCCGGCAATTAATCCCTGCCGTAAACGGCTCGCACCGCGCGATCCTGCTTGAGCGCCAATGGCAATGGAAGATCGCAAATCCACGCGCCGCGTTTGCATTGCTGGCAGCGCGCCGAAAAACAGACTAGCGACAACTGAAGCGACAAAAGTAAATGCCAGCACTCGCCAATCAACACTCAAGCCTCCGAGTGGAATCAGATCGGCAGGCAAAAATCCGGTGAGGAATTTAAGGATAGCCATGGCCAGTGCCAGGCCTGTACTTGCTCCAAACAGAGCAAGCAATAGGCTCTCAGACCAGAGTTGTCGCAGTATGGTCCAGCGCGTCGCACCCAAAGCAAGGCGCGTTGCAATCTCTGAAGCGCGCCGTGTAATGCGTACCAGAGTGAGCCCGGCCAGATTGGCGCAAGCAATCAACAGTATAAAACTCACCGCCAGCATGAGCACCATAACCGGCGTGCGCTCATCATTGCTGTATCCCGTATTACGGCTCATCGGGGCCGGATAAAACCACGCACGTCCTTTGTACTTGTTCGCGAGTTCCACGAAGTACGGCTTTCGCAAGTTCGAAATTTGTGTTGCTGCCTGCTGCCACGTCGCTCCGGGCACAAGCCGCAAAATGATTCCGCAGTTTGACCCGCCACATTCTCCCATTGGTGCGGGTTGCAGCGGAGTCCAAACGTCAGCGATTTGTGTAGTCTGCGCATGCGGAGGAAGCACGCCGACCACTGTGTACGGTTCACCTTTTAAGTGAATTACATTTCCGATGATCTGCCGGTCGGCATGAAAAGTCGTTTGCCAGAGCGTATAGCTCAAGATAGTGACCGGCGGTCCTCCATGTCGGTCTTCTTCCTCTGTGAATTCACGTCCCAGATAAAACGGCAAACCCAATACATCGAAGTAATGCGCTGATACGCGCATTTCCTGCACGTACAGCGCACCTGAATCCGCAACGGAACCAGCCTGCAAGTTCACGCCGCTCACCATTCCATACGATGCCTCGCGCACGGCGGGCACGTTGTCGCGGACCCAATCCCAGGTATCTCCATCCTGACTGTCATCCTCTTCATTCGCCGCCTTGCCCGTCTCAGGCATGACGCCCTGGCGATGCAACATCAGCACGCCCAATTGCTCAGGGTGCGGATATGGGAGAGGACGCAACAGGAATCCATCGAGCAGACTGAAGACTGCGCTGTTCACGCCAATTCCTAACGCCAGAGTTAAAACAACCGCAAGAGAAAATCCGGGACTCTTGCGGAGTTGCCGCAGCGCGTAGCGCACGTCCTGCAAGAAACCGTTCATGCATGCACGTCCGCCATGAGCTTTTTCAGCTCTTCTTCGGCGACGACTTTGCCGTCGAACAAATGGATTTCACGTTCGGCGTGTTTCGCAAACCGCGGATCGTGCGTCACCATGCAGATGGTCGCGCCTTCCCGATGCAGATTTTGCAAAAGCTCCATCACAGCTTCGCCGTTGCGCGAGTCGAGGTTTCCGGTTGGTTCGTCCGCCAGCAGGATGGAAGGATGTCCACCCAGTGCACGGGCCACGGCCACGCGCTGCTGCTGACCTCCTGAGAGTTGCGATGGATAATGCCGGATACGATGCGCCATACCCACGCGCTCCAGTGATTCCATGACCCGTTTCTTGCGATCCGCCGACGGCATCTTCTGGCGATAGGTCAGGGGAAGCTCGACGTTTTCATAAACTGTGAGGTCGCCGATCAAGTTAAAACTCTGGAAGATGAATCCGATTTCCTGGTTGCGGATGCGGGAGCGGTCGCCGAAATCAAGGTTCTCTACAGGCTTGTTGTTGAGCAGATATTTGCCGCCGGTGGGCGTATCCAGCAATCCGATGATTGAGAGCAAGGTGGACTTGCCGCAGCCCGATGGGCCGGACATCGCTACGTACTCACCCTTACTAATGGTGAGGTGCACGCCGGAGAGCGCATGAGTCTCAATTTCGTCGGTGTAGAAAATCTTGGTGAGGTCTTCAATTTGAATCAGCGGCTGCCGGGTATCTGCCATTACTTTCTACCTCGTCGATATGATTTTTTATTCGAGTCGAATACGATCTGTATTGTCCCAACGTGACATATCAGAAAGGATTACAGTGTCTCCTTCATGTAATCCTTCAATGACCTGGATGGCATTTACCGATGCCCGGCCGACTTTCACCGGCACACGCACTGCGCCTTTCGTGTCGGAATCAAGCTTGAACAAACTGATGGTGCTGTCTTCCTGCCCGAAGGCCGGACGGCCCACATAAAGAACGTTGTCGAGGCGTTCCAGATCGACGGTCCCATCCACGCTCAAATCAGGCCGCGCGCCTTTAGGAAGGTCGCCCGTAAGTTTTACGTCGACAGTGACGGTGCCGTTTTGCACGGCGGGATCCACACGCATCACATTTCCGGCGATCACGCCGTTGTGGGTATCGATTGAAGCCGGCTCGCCGATCTGTACATCGCGCGCCTGAGTTTCGGCGATCTTCAGTTCCGCAATAAGGTGGTTCGGCTGTACGATTTTCGCCAGCATGGTTCCGGGCGCGACGCGCTGCCCGACTTCCAGCGGCAGATCGACCAGCACACCGTCAATTCCCGCGCGTACTTTCAAATCGTCGAGTTGTTTCTGTTTGAGTTGCGCCAAAGTTCGCATCTGGTCCACTTTGGCTTTTTGTTCCAGAAGTTGCGCGACAATGGCTTTTTCTGCAATCGTCAAGCGCTGTCCTTCCAGATCATTCCTCGTGGTAAGTTCGTCGGCTTTGCTTTTGGAGGTCTTGTAGGCCAAGCCGGAAATCACGCCGAGGTCGTAGAGCGCCTTGTCGGTTTCCGCCTGCAGGGCGGCTTGTGAATGGTCGGCCTGCACCGTCGCGGCGCTGGCTTTCTGGTCCATAAAGTCGCTATTTAATTTCACTTCCAACGCCTGATATTCGGCTTCTGCTTCTTTCAATTGCAGCCCCGCATCGACAGCCGCTTGCTCAGTCGCAGGATTGCTCATGTCCGCAAGGACGGTATCGGCCTTTACTTGAGTACCGGGCAACATGTGAATACGAATGACCGTGGCTTCGGTCTCCGCAGGGATTTGACGGGTGAACTCCTGACTTGGAATCAACGAACCAAGTCCGCGCACCTGTCGCAGCATGGGCCCGCGCTTTACGGTGTCAGTCCATACGGTGCCGCGTTCCACTTCCGGTGCGGCCGGTTTGAGGCGGGAGATCCCAATGCTTGCGGCCACCACCAGCACGATCACAATGCTCAACAAAATGGCTTGGCGCTTGCGTTTCTGCAGTTTAAATTCTGGGCGGGCGATATCCATCGCAGCAGAATAATGCAACCTCGCTGCCATAGCGCAAGAATGTCTAAATAATTGAAAGAATGTGGATTAGGTTATTTTTGCGGAACGATTTCCAAAGGTAAGTGTCCTTTCGTGAAATCGAATGTCCATTTGCGGACAGAGCTTTTCGACGAGAAGGCCGAATGCTACGCTTAGACGAACACCTTGCTTGGCTCCGGCAGGTTGGTCGGAATGACAATCTCTACGAATGCCCCGGGGTTCGCGTTGCTGATGCGCAATTCACCGCCGAAATCGAGGGCGCGCTGACGCATGCCGCCGATTCCGACGCCAAAGCTTCCCGGACGCAGTTCGAGGATTTTTTCCCCGAGCCCAACACCATCATCGCGCACGGTCACCAGCAACTTTTCGTCCTGCAAAGCGATATTCACCCATACGTTTTTCGCATTTGCATGGCGAAAGACGTTGCTGAGAGCCTCCTGGATAATACGGAATATGGTCGTTTCCAATTCGTTGGTGAGCCGCGGCAAATCGACTGGGACTTCCAAATGCGTCTTGATTCCGCTTCGATTGGTAAGCCCGTCAAGATACCAGCGAAGCGCGGAAAGCAATCCGACTTCATCCAATAGCGGCGGATGCAATAAGTGAGAGATGCTTCGCACCTGCTGGACTGTGCGATCAATCAACTTAACGGCTTCGGCGATGTTGGGTTTGCATGCGTCAGTGATTGATTTTCTGGTCAGTCCATCCAGAATCATCTTCGTCGCAATAAGTTCCTGTCCGAGCCCGTCGTGAACGTCGCGAGCAATGCGCCGGCGTTCTTCATCCTGCAATTTCATGAGGCGGATAGAGAGGCGGCGCAATTCGGCCGTGCGATCGTCCACCATTCGCTCCAACTCCAGAGCATTTTCGCGCATGGATTGTTCCAGCAGCTTGCTGTCGTGAATGTCGGAACAGGTCCCGTACCATTTGGAGATTTTTCCTTCATTGTCGCAAATCGGCAGCGCACGAGCGCGGAACCAGCGATAGCTTCCATCTTTGCTCTTTATACGGTAATCCGATTCGTAATCTTCGCCCGATTGCACGCAGTGCATCCAGTGGTTCATACTTTCCTGGCGGTCCTCCGGATGCACATATTCAAGCCAACCAAAACCGTTTGCGGAGTTTAAGGGAGCGCCCGTGTACTCATAAAAACGATCGCTGATAAAATCGCGCGATCCATCCGCCTGCCGGCTGAAGATGATGTCCGGCGCCGTATGCATGATGGCATCGAGTTCCTGGTTCTTGCCGGCCAATTCGTTGTTCACCCGCCCGAGCATTGCCGCGCGCTGTTCCAGTTCTTCGGTCCGGTCTAAAACTCGCTTTTCCAGATCACGATTCAGTCTGCGCAGTTGCTGTGTTTTGCGATGGAGTTCCGAGAAGACGCTAACCTTGGCCCGCAATAGTTCCGGCACAACGGGAACAGAAATGTAGTCGACGGCGCCTCGCTGGTACCCTTTAAGGCGGTCGAGGTCGGTGAGGTGAACGGCAGAAATAAAGATGATGGCAGTCTTTTGATAGCGGGGATGCTGACGGATAATTTCCGCCAACTCAAAACCGTCAATCTCCGGCATGCTGACATCCATCAACACAACGGCGACGTCGGTTTTCAGCAAAATTTCCAGGGCTTCCCTGCCTGAGGTGGCCTTAATCAGGTTCTCTCCCAGCTCGCCGAGAATAGCTTCGTAGCTCAGCAGCTTGCCGGGCTGATCGTCCACCATCAGAATGTTGACTTGCTCACTCATGTTATTTTTTTGCCGCTGTTCCGTTACCTAACTTCTTTTACCCGACTTCTTTTATTTTACCGATGCAGCCACATACGCAATGCCGAGAGCAACTGCTCGGTGTTCACAGGTTTCGCCAGATATTCCGAAGCACCCGCTTCCAAACACTTTTCGCGGTCACCCTTCATAGCTTTTGCGGTCAAAGCGATAATAGGCAAGCGACGGAAAGAAGAATTCTGCCGGATCACCTGCATCGTTTCGTATCCGTCCATTTCAGGCATCATGATGTCCATCAAGACAATCGCGACGTCTGGAGTGGCTTCGAGAGTTGTAATGGCTTGGCGCCCCGTCCCCGCGGTCAACACCGTCATGCCGCGCCGTTCTAAGACGCTGCCAAGCGCGAAGATGTTGCGCACGTCGTCGTCCACCACCAGTACTTTCTTACCCACCAGCGCTTCGTCGGAACGATGCAGCCGGTCGAGCAATCTTTGTTTCTCTGGCGGAAGATTCACCACTACGCGATGCAGGAACAGAGATGTTTCATCCAAAAGGCGTTCCGGCGATTCTACGCCCTTGACTACTACGCTTCGCGCGAGCGAGTGGAGGCGGGAATCTTCTTCCGGAGAAAGTTCTTTGCCCGTGAACACAATCACCGGCAGATCTTTCAACATAGGCATATCGCGCAGGCGTTCGAGAACGTCGAAGCCGGTCATGTCCGGCAAGCGCAAGTCGAGCACAACGCAATCAAACGAACTGTCACTCATCAGCTCCAACGCGCGTTCGCCGGTGTCGGCAACGGTAACGTCAATGTCCTCATAACCCAGCAGTTCACGAATGCTCAACTGCTCGGCGGGATTGTCTTCGACAACCAACAGACGCTTACGCCGCGGCATGGAGTATTCCTTGATGCGCGAAAGCGCCGCCGTAATATCTTCCGGCGTCGTCGGTTTCGTTACGAAGGAGAATGCTCCGCGGGCAAGACCATGATTGCGGTCTTCGTCGAGGGTCAACATCTGCACAGGAATGTGCCGCGTATTGGGATCTTGTTTGAGATGGTTTAGTACAGTCCATCCCATCATGTCGGGCAGGAACACATCCAGAGAAACGGCCGTTGGATGGAATTCCCGCGCCAATGCCAGAGCTGTCGATCCATTCAAAGCAACCAGCACTTTGAATCCCTGGTCGCGAGAAAGATCACACAACAAACGAGCGTAGTGCGGATCGTCTTCCACGATCAGCAACACCGCATCGTCGGGCTGCAGGATCTCGCGATCGTCCATGATTTGCTCAGCCGGCAACTCCGCAACCTTCACCGCTGATAACTGCAATGAAGATGCGAAAGATGCCGACCTGCTCTCTTGTGCAGGAACAGCCGCCGGGCCCACATACGTTTTCGGCAGGTAGAGAGTAAAGCTGCTTCCCTTGCCTGGCGCGCTGCGCAGCTGAATTTCGCCGCCCAGAAGACTGGCCAACTCACGGCTGATCGCCAGTCCCAAACCGGTGCCGCCGTACTTACGGCTTGTGCCGGCATCTGCTTGCTGGAAGGCTTCGAAGATAATTCTCTGTTTGTCGTACGGGATGCCGATACCTGAATCGGAAACTTCAAACGCAATCACCGATGCCGCGGCATCGAGAATTGGATGATGGTCGCTCCAGCCGCTCGGGGCAAGCGAAATCGCCATGCGCACGCCGCCTTGCTCCGTAAACTTAAATGCGTTCGAGAGCAAATTCTTAAGCACTTGTTGCAGACGTTTCGAGTCCGTCACCAAGCTGCGCGTAAGGTGGGGATCGCTGGTGATTTCGAAGCTCAGTTTTCTGTTCTCAGCTTCATGACGGAACGGACGCGCCACCATGTCCAGCAAGCTGGCGAAGAAGACTTCTTGTGCGTCGACCGAAACCGTTCCCGACTCGATCTTCGACAAATCGAGAATGTCGCTGATGAGGTTGAGCAAGTCCGTGCCAGCGCCGTGAATGGTGCGAGCGAATTCGACTTGCTTCGGAGTCAGGTTGCCGTCTGGGTTGTCGCTGAGCTGCTGACCGAGTACGAGAATACTGTTTAGCGGCGTACGCAACTCGTGCGACATATTGGCCAGGAACTCGGATTTGTACTTCGACGTGAGCGCCAGCTCTTCGGCCTTTTCTTCCAAGGCGCCGCGGGCCTGTTCGATTTCCTGGTTTTTTCGTTCCACTTCGACGTTCTGTTCCGCGAGCTGCTGGGCTTTCTGCGCCAGCTGTTCGTTGGTTTGCTGCAATTCTTTCTGCTGCGTCTGCAATTCGGTCGCAAGCTGCTGCGACTGCTTGAGCAGGCCTTCGGTCTGCATGGTGGCTTCAATACTGTTGAGCACGATGCCGATGCTGGCGGTCAACTGTTCAAGAAATGCGAGTTGCAAATTTGTAAAGTTGCTCAGTGACGCGAGCTCGATCACGGCTTTTACGCGATCTTCAAAGAGCACCGGAAGCACAATCACATTTTTGGGGATCGCATGGAACAAGCCGGAGCGGATGGGGACCGTTTCTTCGCTCAGATCGGAGATAAGCATGCGCCGCTTATCGGCAGCACACTGGCCCACCAAACCTTCTCCCAGCCGGATCCTGCGCAGATGTCCCTCTGTCCCATCATCGGCAAACGCCGAGAGCATGACCATGCCCGCGGATATTTCGGTTTCCATCTGATAAATGACGCCTTGTTGCGCATTTACCAGAGGAGCAAGTTCGGAGAGCAGCAACCGTCCTACAGTTCCCAGATCGCGCTGCCCTTGCAACATGCCCGTGAATCGAGCGAGGTTGGTTTTGAGCCAGTCCTGCTCGGTGTTGCGATCCGTCGTAAGACGGAGGTTATCAATCATTCGATTGATGTTGTCTTTCAACTCCGCGACTTCTCCGCTGGCTTCCACCTGAATGGATCGCGTCAAGTCGCCTTTCGTTACAGCCGTTGCGACTTCTGCGATCGCTCGGACCTGGTTCGTGAGGTTATCGGCAAGCAGATTGACGTTACCGGTAAGATCTTTCCACGTTCCGGAAGCTCCGGGCACGTTTGCCTGTCCGCCCAGGCGACCTTCGACGCCGACTTCGCGGGCAACCGTAGTTACCTGGTCGGCAAACGTCGCGAGCGTGTCGGTCATGTTGTTAATGGTTTCCGCAAGGGCCGCGACTTCACCTTTCGCGTTCACCGTAAGCTTCTGCGTCAGGTTTCCGTTGGCGACGGCCGTTACGACTTTCACGATACCGCGCACCTGCTCGGTAAGGTTGACCGCCATGACGTTCACGTTGTCGGTGAGATCTTTCCACGTTCCAGCCACGCCTGACACTTGCGCCTGACCACCGAGTTTTCCGTCCGTTCCCACTTCGCGGGCCACGCGGGTTACTTCGGCAGCGAACGCATTGAGCTGGTCCACCATCGTGTTGATGGTGTTCTTCAACTCGAGAATTTCGCCCTTCACGTCCACTGTGATCTTGCGCGACAAGTCGCCCCTGGCCACGGCAGTTGTCACTTCGGCGATGTTACGAACCTGACCCGTCAAGTTTCCGGCCATTGCGTTCACGGAATCCGTAAGATCCTTCCACGTTCCGGCCACCCCTGAAACGTTCGCTTGTCCACCAAGCCGGCCTTCTGAACCGACTTCGCGGGCCACGCGTGTGACTTCAGCAGCAAATGAACGTAACTGTTCGACCATCGTGTTGAGCGTTTCTTTGAGCTGCAAAATTTCACCGCGCACGTCCACGGTGATCTTCTTAGAGAGATCGCCGTTCGCGATGGCGGTTGCGACTTCCGCGATATTACGCACCTGGCCCGTTAAGTTCGAGGCCATGAAGTTCACGTTGTCGGTGAGATCTTTCCACGTTCCGGCAACTCCTGGCACCTGCGCCTGACCACCGAGTTTCCCTTCCGTTCCTACTTCGCGGGCTACACGGGTCACTTCGCCAGCAAACGCGTTGAGCTGGTCGACCATCGTGTTGATAGTGTTCTTTAACTCGAGAATTTCGCCCTTCACGTCCACCGTGATCTTGCGCGATAAATCGCCTCTGGCCACAGCGGTCGTTACTTCGGCGATGTTACGTACCTGACCAGTCAAGTTTCCGGCCATGGAGTTCACTGAGTCGGTGAGATCTTTCCACGTTCCGGCAACTCCGGGGACGTTGGCCTGACCACCGAGCTGACCTTCAGTTCCCACTTCGCGGGCCACACGCGTTACTTCACCCGCGAACGCGTTGAGCTGATCCACCATGGTGTTGATGGTCTCTTTCAGCAGCAGAATTTCGCCGCTGACGTTTACCGTGATCTTTTTTGATAAGTCGCCGCTCGCAATAGCGGTTGCGACTTCAGCGATGTTACGAACCTGGCCTGTAAGGTTCGAGGCCATGAAGTTCACGTTGTCAGTAAGATCTTTCCACGTTCCGCCGACGCCCGGCACCTGCGCCTGACCACCGAGCTTTCCTTCCGTACCTACTTCGCGGGCCACACGGGTTACTTCGCCAGCGAAGGCGTTGAGCTGATCCACCATCGTGTTGATGGTGTCTTTGAGTTCGAGGATTTCGCCCTTCACGTCTACTGTAATTTTGCGGGACAAGTCGCCACTCGCTACGGCCGTTGCGACTTCCGCGATATTACGCACCTGACCTGTGAGGTTGGAGGCCATGAAGTTTACGTTGTCAGTAAGATCTTTCCACGTTCCGGCGACACCGGGCACCTGCGCCTGACCACCGAGCTTCCCTTCGGTTCCCACTTCGCGGGCCACACGGGTGACTTCGCCAGCGAATGCGTTGAGCTGGTCCACCATCGTGTTGATGGTGTTCTTGAGCTCAAGAATTTCACCCTTCACGTCCACTGTGATCTTGCGCGATAAATCGCCTCTGGCCACCGCTGTTGTGACTTCGGCGATGTTACGAACCTGACCAGTTAAGTTTCCGGCCATGGAGTTCACAGAGTCGGTGAGATCTTTCCACGTTCCGGCGACACCAGGCACGTTTGCCTGACCGCCAAGCCGACCTTCGGTCCCGACTTCGCGGGCCACGCGCGTCACTTCGCCCGCGAACCGGTTGAGCTGATCCACCATTGTGTTCAGCGTTTCTTTCAATTGGAGAATTTCGCCGCGTACGTCCACCGTGATTTTGCGCGATAAATCACCGCTGGCGATGGCGGTTGCCACTTCAGCGATGTTACGAACCTGGCCTGTGAGGTTCGAGGCCATGAAGTTTACGTTGTCAGTAAGATCTTTCCACGTTCCGCCAACGCCCGGCACCTGCGCCTGACCGCCGAGCTTTCCTTCCGTACCGACTTCGCGGGCCACACGGGTCACTTCACCCGCGAATGCATTGAGCTGATCCACCATTGTGTTGATGGTGTCTTTGAGTTCGAGAATTTCGCCCTTCACGTCTACCGTAATTTTGCGGGACAAGTCGCCGCGAGCCACAGCCGTTGTGACTTCGGCAATGTTACGGACCTGGGCCGTCAGGTTTCCGGCCATAGCATTGACGGAATCCGTAAGATCTTTCCAGGTCCCTGCGACCCCGGGCACTACAGCCTGTCCGCCAAGTTTTCCGTCAGTTCCTACTTCGCGAGCTACGCGCGTTACTTCGGAAGCGAACGATCGCAACTGGTCCACCATCGTGTTGATGGCTTCTTTCAACTGCAGAATTTCGCCGCGTACGTCCACCGTAATTTTGCGCGACAAATCGCCGCTCGCCACGGCAGTTGCAACTTCCGCGATGTTACGTACCTGGCCCGTCAAGTTGCTGGCCATGGAGTTCACAGAATCCGTAAGATCTTTCCAGGTTCCCGCGACGCCGGGTACTTGCGCCTGACCACCAAGCTTTCCGTCCGTTCCTACTTCGCGGGCTACGCGCGTTACTTCAGCAGTGAAGATGCTCAGCTGCTGAATCATCGTATTCACGATGTTCGCGGAGCGCAGGAACTCGCCTTCCAGCGGACGGCCATCGACGTCGAGCCGGACGATCTGCGTAAGGTTTCCTTGCGCGACGCCTGCGATGGCACGCGTAACTTCTGTTGTCGGCCGGAGTAAATCTTCCACCAACGTATTGACCGAAACTTCCATTTCGCCCCACGCACCACGTGACGCGTTAAAACGAGTCCGCTCGCGCGTGCGTCCCTCTTTACCGATTACTTGGCCGACACGTGTGAGTTCCTGCGCCATCTGCTGATTGGCGGAAACGATCTCATTAAAGGTGTCGGCGACTTTTCCGTTGAGCCCCGTCCATGAACCCGGCAGGCGTACGGAGAAATCTCCATCACGCATGGTTTGCAGAGCTGTAAGAATTAGTCCAAGATCTTTCGAAGAGGGGTATTCGGCAATCGCAGTGTTGGAATGTCCATTGTTCCGTTCCACAGTCTGCGCGCTCTCTGTAACCGCCCCGGTAGGCTGATCATTTTTCTTCATGTTCACATCCAAAAATTGGAGAACTTATTTCTCGCGCATCGAGTCTGCACCGGCATACACCTGTAACTTCGCGCAATAAGCTAGCCCATAAATTGTGCGAATTTTGAGTGTTTTGATCAATCCTGGGTGCGGAATTGTCGCAAGATCAGATGTATCCTTCCCGTTTACACGCCCCAAAGGACACATACCCGCAAGCAAGAGATTCTTTCACGGATAGAAAAGTAAGCGAATACAGTGTTTCCTGTAGAACAGGACTGGTAGAGGTTGCTGATTAGGATTGCAGCTTCACTGAATTCAGGGCTAATTGCTGGCGGTAGAAAAAGAAATCGGCAGCGAGGAAATGATCCCCCGACCCTCTTTTATCGTGATGACCTGATTGGGCTTTATCTTTTGAATAGATTCTCTATGACCGCTGGGCCAAACTACTTCCAAACTCACGGTTTTGCCATCCGCTGGTTTGCCCAGGCCAAATGTCAAAGGTAGCTCGCTTTGCGATAGATAGCTTGACCCTGTCTTGACCATTTCCATGAGATGGGCACCGGTCGATGTGGTCGCCGTAACTTTAGCTCCAATGCCGTCCCGATTGGATCGGGTACCGATGGTTTTGACCCGCAGCATATCATTCTGATTTGCATTTTCATTGCGCAGGAGTCGTGCCTGCCCGCCATTGGCCATAATGACCAAATCGAGATCGCCATCATTATCTATATCGCCGTAAGCGGCTCCGCGGCCCACGATCGGCTTCTGCAATGCCGCTCCAAGTTTCGCAGTGACTTCTTCGAATTTATCGTTGCCGAAATTTCGGAAAAGATGTGGCGGCTGCGCGTACTTCACATTGGGCTGCACAACGCTGATGTCATCGGAAACGTGGCCATTGATGGCCAGGATGTCGAGCTTTCCATCCAGGTCATAATCAAAAAAGAAAGTCCCGAAGGTCAGCGACTTCGTCGAAGCCTGGCTGATGCCGTTAGTGACGGCTTCGTCCGTGAACAATCCCGTTCCGTCATTCTGATAGAGCGCCATACCTTCGTTCGTAAAGTTGCCCACCAGCAACCCCGGCTTACCGGAATTTTCGAAGTCGGCAGCATCAGTTCCCATGCCGGCACGCGCGGTTCCCGCCTCGCCGTAAGCCAGACCAGCAGCAATACCCACATCTGTGAAAGTTCCGTTGTGGTTGTTGTGGTAAAGCTTGTTCGGCTCGGTATCGTTCGTGACAAACAGATCCATCCATCCGTCATTGTCGTAGTCGAGCATGGCAATACCCAACGCCTTACTCGTGGGATCGTAAAGACCCGCCTTCTTGGTCACATTTTCGAAAGTACCGTCGCCTTTGTTGTGGAACAGTGTCGAACTTTGCCCTTTATAAGTTTGCGGGGTGCAATACGATTTGTTCTTTCCATCCAGCGAACAATATTGATCAGTGCCAATCGACCAATCCACATAGTGCGCGACAAATAAATCGAGCTTGCCGTCGTTGTCATAATCCACCCAAACCGCACTGGTGGAAAATCCGGGATCACTGACGCCAGCCGTTGCCGTAACATCTGCAAATTTTCCATTGCCTAAATTTCGAAACAGATGGTTAGCGCCAAGGGCCGTCAGGTAGATGTCGTCGTATCCATCGTTGTCATAATCGCCGACGGCGCAGCCCATGCCATAAATATCAATCGCCAGCCCAGCCTGCCTGGTTACGTCTGTAAACGTGCCATCCTTATTATTGTGATAAAGAGCCGGAAACGACTTGCCGTTTTTATGTCCGGGCCAATCCGTGGAATTGATGAGTAGAATGTCCTGCCATCCGTCGTTATCGTAGTCGATAAAACAGACGCCGCTTCCCATGGTCTCCGGCAGATATTTTTTCCCGTATGCGCCGGTATTGTGTTTGAAGTGAATGCCGGCTTTCTCCGTAATGTCAGTAAAAGTAATTGGGCCCGAAGGATGCGCCGAGGTACTGGACCCTGCCGCAGGAGTTGCCGGCTCAACGGACGAAGAAGCCTCCGGTTCCGTTGTAGCAGGACTGGATGTGGGCGCGAAACTTGCTGCTGGTTGCGCAGAAGGTTCCACCGCCGGCGCAGGTTTTTGCTTGCACGCGGTCGCGAACAAAATTGAAGCAAACAATAGACACAATAAAGTTTGAGATCTCAAGCGCAATCTACATTCCCTGTTCAGTTGGCGGTCATGAATGGGCTACGGCCAATTTCGCGCTGCTCTTCTTGCGCTCGTCGAGATAAATCTCCACCAGCATGGCAATCGGCCCGATGATGAACAACGCATAGAACGGAGCGTAAACAATCTGTTCCATGCGCATGATCATTTCCAGAACCGCGACTAGAAACACTACGATGCATTGCCATTTGGTGGAGCGGACCGTCGTCTTCGGATCCGTGATCATAAAGAAGATGAACAACTGATACATCGGCCCGGTGATTGGCGCAACTTCCGACTGCCACGGACTGCCGCTCATCCAGCTTCGCAAGAAAGCGAAAAGCAGAAATGAAACCACATACGTACCCGTGATGTGAAATCTGTGTAACCGCCAGATGATCACCGAGCCAAGCACCCAGATCACCAGCATCGGCAGCAGGAAATTCCACCATTGAATGCCCAGAACTGCAACGATGGTCGGCGCGAGAAATACGAGCACGGAAATCCCAAAGTTTGAGGGATTCCATAAGTGCCTCCCTTTTATCCGCAGCACGTATTTCGACATTATGGAGATTGCCGCGCACAGTGCATAGGGCCAATAGGCAGGCGAACGCACCAGAATTCCAACGCTGATGCCGCTGATGTAAGCGCTCGCCGGGTGCGGGAATTTTCCGTAGAAGAGTTTGCCCAGCACCATCTCCAGCACAATGCTTGTGGCAATGGCGAGCAAGGTCTTCCAGTAGCCCTCGAGAATGCCATACGAGAGATGGCCGACCAGCAGAATGCACGTGATGAAAATTGGCGCGATGTAGCGATTGTCCAGGCTGAAGAACTTCTTCGTCCCGGTCATTTTTGGCGGCGTTTGCAAAACGGGCGCGCTCGTTTGGGAACTCATGCGGGCTCCTTGAGCTTGTATATCTGGTTAGCGGCCGGCTTTTCAAGCGTTTGAATTTTGCCCGAAGGCCAGCGGATCACAGCTTTTTCGATCTGCGGATTTTTCCCTAATCCAAAGTGCAATCGCCTGTCGTTTTCAGCAGCAAACCCGCATCCGCCGGAAACATTTTGTATTTGCTCCTCGCCATTCCAATACATGGTGACCTGCGCGCCGATGGCGCTGCGGTTGCTCTTCGTGCCTTCCAGATCAAATTCCACCCATTGATTATCTGGAGCAACGGTGTTTTTGTAGATAAGCAGCGGGCCCTTCTGGTTCGCAACAACTACATCAAGCACACCGCGGTTCCAAAGGTCGGCCATGGCCACAGCGCGTCCGTCATGCGTATCAGTAACGCCGACCGATTGCGCGACGTCAATAAACTTGCCTTCGCCATCATTGAGCCATACTTTTTTGTTTTGATAGCCCGACAGGCTCCGTCCATCAAATACCGGCCAGTTTTTCGCATCGGCGATGATAGTGCTATTGCCTCCAGCGACTTTAGAAAAGTCGTACCAATAGCTTCGATTCTGGTCGAGCGAGATATATCCATTGGTCAAAAACAGGTCGAGCGTGCCGTCATTATTCAAATCGCCGAACTGCGCGCCGAAACTCCATCCGCCAAGCTCCACGCCAAAATCGCGGGCCAGGTTTTCATATTTGATGCCATCGCCCGACGTACCTGCCTTGGGCACCCAGAGATTGTTCCCTTGAATCAGGATTCCGTCTTCGGAAATATTGGAAACATATACCGCGTACTTTCCCTGATTCAGAATGTCTCCAAATGCCGCGTTCATTCCGCTTTTCGGAGCGAAACCGACACCCGTCTGCTCGCCCGCTTCGTGGAATTGTTTTCCGTCGTTGAAGTAATACTCGGAAACTCCATAGTCGTTGGCGATAAAAAGATCGGGATGTCCGGTGCCGCGCAAATCCGCCGCAGCTACAGCCAGCGCCCAACGCCGGCTATTGATACCGACTTTCTCGCTGACCTCTTCAAATTTCCCATTGCCCAGATTGTGGAATAGATACTTGCGGCCCCCGTTTTTCGCATACTCAAAACTGTCGGGCATGATGCGCGTGGATTTAATATGCCACAGGTCGATATCTTCGGAGTAATACCCGCCTACGAATAAATCAAGCAATCCATCTCCGTCGTAGTCGAACCACACTGCGGTATTCGCGTTGATCCATTGCGGCAGACCTGCCTGTTCGGACACCGGAGTGAATCCGTGCCCGTGATCGTTGTGAAATAATTCCGGGCGCCCCCATTTAATAAGGAACAAATCTTCGTAGCCGTCGTTGTCGTAGTCGCCCCAAACCGCTCCTGTGGAAACGCCGGTGCCCGACTGATTTACGTCGGCCACTCCCATTTCTTCGGCGACATCTTTAAACGTGCCGTCATGCATGTTCCGGTAAAGATGATTCTTGCTGCCAATCGCACTATTGGTGACGTAGATGTCCGGCCAACCATCGCGGTCAAAATCAACGATGGAAACCGCCGCGCCCATCGAAGCAACTTCGGGCATGATCGCATCAAGCTTTGGATCAAGCGCCGGTATCTGATGCACGAAATTAATTCCCGCCTGGTGCGAGACTTCCTGCAAATAAAATCCGTGGCGCGCCAATGCAGTAGCCTGGTCGATCTTCGACTTGTCCGCTTCGCGATGCTCTGCAATCTTTCGGACGATCAGCGGCGAAGCAACCAGCCCAATGAAGATAACCGCTAGAACAGCTTTCCCTGTTTGACGACCGGTCATTGAGGCAAATCACTCCTCAATACATTCTTGAATACTTCGGGCGTTACATAGCGAGTGTGATACTTCTGCCAGTCTTCCGGATGGTGCTGATACACCCATTCGTCTTCCAATTTTCCCGGACGCGTCGTGTATTCATTCTTCGCGTGATACGGCAGCGGTAAAACAGTTTTCGAAAACGTTGAGTTGTAATCGCCGTCTTTGATCCATCCATCGCCGAGGACCACGAAATCCCTCACCCAACCCTGCGGAGGCGCGGACTGTTCCGGGAAGCGTAACGATATTTCATCTCCTGAATTCACGATCACGTAACGATCATCAGTTTGCTGCAAAAGTTCGCGTACATCGCCGTATCGCGTGTAGTACCCGATCAAATCGCGCCAGCGCTGTTTGCTTCCCTCCATCTGGTCGTAATTCGGGACCTCTGGCGCGCGCGGCTCGCCATCACCTGGCATGTGCATAACGGAATACCCACGATAGTGCAGATCGGCGATATTCGGGTGGAGCGTCGCGGTTTTGAGCGGAGCATCTGGCGCACCTTGCGCCCAATGGATCGCGTCCCAATAAATTTCCAGGTTTGTACGAATGCGAACTTTGCGAGGCGTGTTGGGACGGAAGATATTCGTCAGATTAAACAGAACTGTTTTCTTTCGCCCCGCCGGAAATCCGAGATTGGCCTGCGCCGTGGTCCATCCACCGTGGCCGTCCGGAACTTCCAGGCTCATGGGTTGCGCATGCCAGCGTTTCCCTTGCGTAATCGCGACATTCACCGACGACTCCGTGTCGTGAATAGAACCCTGCGCAATCAGATACAGCGGGCCACTCTTCGGTGCATCGTCGCCCAAGTCCACTTCTAAATAATGATCGCGAGTCACACCTTGATATTGTCCGCGACCAAAGTTCATCACGGCCCGGCCATCGAGATATCTGACAATGCCGGTTACATCTTGCCCGGTGTCGTCGGTAGCTTTTGCGATTTCGTGCGGCGTGGAGACGGTAGTAATTCCCAACTTCGCCGGAGGAATAACGAACCGCTCATCTACATAAATTTCCGTTCCTGCGGGATGGTCCACCGTCATCAGCGCGATGTAATCGTAGTAATACACTTCCCACAGTTCGGCGGTAATGCGGATGTCGTAGTAGCCGTCGTGCGGCACCAACTGATCGCGTCCGATCTTGTACCACTCTCCGGTAGTCGCAATCTTTGCCGAACCCAGCGTGTTGATGCGCAGGCCAATCGCCGATCCCCAAGGAACGGCGTCCTTCACGAATTCCATGTGCTGTCCGTTATAAGCAAAAAGAAACGGGCAGGAAGCTTTCAGCCGCTGCTCGGTAACGATGTCCGCATCGGCTTTGGCCTCAAACTCCGCGCGTACCGTGCCATTCGGCCAAACCACGCGCACCACTTCCGCTTCTGCTTGTTCGCCTAATCCGAAATGAAGCTGTGGGCCCGTGATCGGTTGTTTTTGCACCAACTCTCCGGAGCGCACCTCAACTTCCCCACCAACTCCGAATGGATTGATGCGTTGATCGCCGACCGCTTGCTTCGCGTGCGGCCTTACAACTAACCAGTGATAATTTTTTGTGCTGTGGTTGACGGCCAGCATGGGCTGCCCATCCGCAGAAAGACCAAGCAGATCCAATTTGCCGTCGCCGCTGACATCGGCAGAGTCAAAAACCTGCGCCGGACCGGCGGGCTGATTGAGCGGCGTGAACTTTCCGCTGGCATCGCCGAGCGAAATCAACGCGCCAGTTAAACCTTTTCCATTTTGCTGTGGAACCACCGGAGCCAGATACAAATCCAGCGCTCCGTTGTTGTCCAAATCCGCAATGTGGAGACGCACTTCTGAGGCAAATGCATCCGGGACGTTCGGAACAGCTGCAAGTTCCGCCGTGACCCAGCTTTCACCTTGATTCTTGTCCGAGATGCGCAGAATTGCGCCATCGGCCTGCACCGCGATTAAATCCATTATGCCGTCGTTGTTTACATCCCCAACGGCAATGGCTTTGATTACCGGCAATGTAGGAAGCGCCCGTTCGCGGAATTGCCCTTGCCGCTCATTCATGAAGACGTGCAGATGTCCGGCGCCATCAATGAGGGCCGCGTCCGGGTTGCCATCTCCATCCAGATCGGCCCAGGCGAATTGTTTTAGGCCGGAAATATTTTCGAAAGGATGTATGGCAAGAAATGTGTCGTCGCCATTGTTGCGCAGGACCGTGGGAACGCCGTCTTTGGCTCCAAGCACAATATCCAAATCACCGTCGGCTTCGATATCAACAGCCCATGCTCCGGTATAGTGAGCATTCGCAATTTGCTTTGGCAATTTTGTTTGTGCGGTTACATCGGTGAACGAAGCTGGAGTGTCTTGCCGCATCAGTCGAACCCCGCCCGCTCCAGCTAAAACCAGATCAACCTTAAAGTCATAGTTGAAGTCCAGGGCAACAATTCCTTCGGGTGCAGGCGGCTGCTTCGAAGCGCCGCCGGGAAAGGGAAAACTCGCGCCATTCGATAACTTCACCTGCCCGCCGTTCGCTACAGCAATGACAGGCGCACCTTCGCTGCCAAGCTGAATTGCATGTATCCAATTCCATTTGCCGTTTAAGTTCGAGATCGGCTGTGAGTCGAACGTGAGCGCGGCGTCGGCTGGAGCCGGCTGGAACACTGGAGATTCCATTTTCAAAAAATGATTCAGCGGCCGGGCTTCTTCTCCCGGCGGCGCTTTAATGGCGGCAAGGCTCAACCGATATTCAGGAACGCGCATCAGCATATTGCGCAGGAATGTAGTTTGCGTGGCTGCCGCACGCATATCTGATCCTGCTACTGCCGTCTGCACCGATTTCAATTGCTGCTGTACTTCCGGAGGCCATGTGGAAGACTGCGCGTTGATTTGCCCAACAGCGGACTTCAAGGTTTCTGCGTCATTCTGCTTTGCAGCTGCGCGGGTTAATTCCAGTTGCGCCGCCAAATTATTCGGCTGGGCAGCCAAAACTTTCTGCATCAAACGTTCAAACTCCGCTTCACTATTCGGATCGCCCTGGCGCTCGATCTCTTCCGCCAACTGGTAAATCGCCTTCAGGTTCTGCGGATTCAACTCGACAGCTTTGCGCAGATCGGCAATGGCCTCGGCGGAATTGCCTCGCTGGCTCTCCAGGATTCCCTGCAAGTCATAAATCTGATCGCTGTTCGGATCCAATTCACGAGCTTTGTTCAGCCTTTGCGCTGCCGCATCAAAATTACGCTGACGCAAGGCGAGAATTCCCCAGTTCGCCCATCCCGAAGGCTCGGCAGGAACAAGCTTGGTGAGATCGGAAAGTTTTTGTTCGGCATAAATGTCATGTCCGACTTCAAGTGCGGCCAACCCCACATAAAAATCCGACACGGCCTGCGCATATACCTTGGAATTTTTTTCCGGCAGTTTGGACGCAGAATTACATCCGGCAAACGTGGCAGCAACTATGCCGAGCACCCCGGACGCAACTCTACGCTTGAAATTCAATGACCGCCTTCTTTCTTATATGGAATTCCGCTTCTGGCGAATCCGCATTATAAGCAATCTGAAAAGGAACATCTCTCACGGATTCACCAAAGCTTCTTTATTTGCCTGCGCCGCCTGCCTGCGTTTCATTTGCTGCTTGCGCTTTTTGGAAATTCCCCAGAACCATAAACCCCCGACCGCAACAAACGGCAACGCAAAAAATACCAGTCCGAACCGGCCCATGACGGTGGGTGTAGCTTCGACGCGGGAAAATGCTTCTCCGTGGCCCTGCGCGCTCTCGATGACCAGATGCACGCGATAGAACTCGTCGCGGTCAAAATTCGCGAGTGCTTTGTATTGCACCTGATTGCGTGTATCGTCGCGGTCCGCGCTGTAAAAAATCTCCGGCAGCCGGTTGCTCTCAGGCTGAATGCCAATTTTGATTTTCAGATCGCTTGGGATCGTCGCCCCCGGCATGGGATCGATCATCACGTAGAACGGCCCTTGGCCGATGTCTGGATGGGTCCATAGTGAAATCATGACCGCCCCAACCTTCTTGTTCTCAATGATCGGAAACGGCGGGCCAATATGCGCATACGCGGGAAGGCCTGCCATCAGCATCGCCAGGAACAGAAGCACACTCGATATTTTTTTGTAATTCATTGTGACTTTACAGTTCTTAGCTGCTCATTGTGTGTTTTAGCTGCTCATCATGAAAGTAGCGCGCATTTCCATCGGCTGAAACATCAGCCATGTGGCGGCAATCCAAATCACCAAACAAACTGCCGCCCAGGGAAGGAACGCTCGCATAGGATGTTCGGCGCAATCTTCTTCTGCCAGACGATGCGTAACCAGCAGCGAGCCGAAAAATCCCAGGATAATAAACCCCAATTCAATCGGCTGCACGAAGCGCATGGGGATCCCCGTCCACAACCAGCGTGGCACCCCCAAATTCCAACCCAAACTCGCGGCAGCGTTCTGCGTGACCGGAACAATCGTGAACATCCCGGTAAGGAAGTGAAATCCGTAATGCGCGAGCCACATGCCAAATCCGAGTGGGACGAGGGCATAGCTGTAGCGCACCATGAGGGGCATCCAGGGACGCTGGCTTCCGCCGAATTTCTGCGTGAGCCACGCGGCTCCACCCAGGAGCACCAACGGTTCTACCAGAAGAAAGAAAGCAAAGATGGCGCCGAGCACCGGCGCTTCCATGCTCACATGCATCAGGCGCGCCAGCCACTTCTCCACCATGTAAACAGGACTCACCATGCCGAATGCATTCAGCAATGCGCCGAAGGTGAATACGAGCATGAGCGCGGCCATATCCTTGCGGCGGGAAAAGTGGCCGATCCCTGAACGGTGATCTTCCACGTTCATCAATTCACTCGCCGGCATGCGGCTCAGGATTCCGACGTTGTCATGGGGGCAGGCGTGCGCGCAATCCAGGCAAAAGGTGCAATCCATGTTGCCAATTTTGCGAGGCTGAAAAAGAGCAAGCTCACATCCGCGCTGCAGGATCACCAGTTCGGAGGACGGGCTTACTTCCCTGCGTCCGCGAATGCAATCTTTTGTATGGCAGGTTGTGCAGACGTCGGGATCGCGTACCGCTACTTCCAGCGGCGAAAGTGTGGATGCGGCAAAATTAAACTGGCCGAGCGGGCATACAAATTTGCAGAAAGTCGCGTGCTTAAACAGTCCGTCGATAATCAGGATGCTGCCGAAGTAAGCCAGAATCAGCCATGCCGTCCACATGGGGGAAGCCCACAAGTCGTACCGCTCATAAATAAAGAGCACGAAAACAAAGATGCCCACCGAAATCCATTTATTGCGCAGCTTCCGCGGCCAATTCCATTGTGGCTTAAAAAACTTTCGCGCGATATTCCGCACCAGAACAAACGGACAAGAAAAGCAAAAGAAATTTCCCGCGGCAAGAAGGACCAGCGCCAATATTCCGCGGAAGTGAAGCCATGTGAGTGTCGTCGCCAGATTTTTCGGCGCAAGCGAAGGCCCCAGCAGTCCGTGCAAGATCATCACAATGCCAACAATTAAAAGCGGCACTTGGAGGAAGGTGCGGACATGTTTCCACCCCAGAAATTTCCCGAGCAACGGGACCCGCAGCAAATCGAACGGAGGAGATTCCGCGAAATCCAAATCCGGGTTGGACAATTCTTGCGGCAAACTATTTGCTTTGCACCCCATTTACTGCAATCTGCTTTTCCACTAATTTTCCATTCGGCATGGTGATGTGCAGCAACACAACCCAATCTCCGCCCATGTTGAATGTGAGTTGTCCTTGATACTGTCCGGGAGAAACTTCTTTTGCTTCGCCAAATACCGGAGCCATACCCGCGTGGGTCATGTCTCCTTCCAGACTAATATGAGCGCCGGTTAAAGACTTTGATTCATCGCTAAGCTTGAAGTTAACTGTGATGGGTCCGGCTTGAGGAGGCTGCGGCGTCAACAGTGTATCGCTCACAACGATCGTGCTCTGCGAAGCAGACTTCGTACATGCGACCGCAAAAATTATTCCCCCCAAAATAAAAAAGAGGACAAGAAGTTCTCTCGTGAGTGGGCCACGCCCGCCTCTACGAAAGCTAAACTTCATATCCCCCCTTGGTCTTCTTAAATCTAAAACTTCAACTTAGGCCGCGCAGGAAGCAGGCATATCTTCGTCGTGTTTACGTCCCCATTCGCAAGTGCAGTTCGGATTGCCTTCGCTTTCCCCCGGGAACATGTGGTAGTACATCGCGATGACCATCGGGATGAACACAATCGAGTTATAGAACAAGTGCAGTTCCACGCGCGGAAAGAACAATTGCAGCACGCTGCACGGAACCGGCTTGTGCCAGAAGTTGTGATGGGTCGTTGCTTGATAGATAAGCAGGAAGTGCTCAATGTGATGCCAGAACTGGATGCCGAAGGCGACCATCCACCAGGTATACGACGCGCCCGTGAAGCCTTTGCGGAAAATCCAGAGGCCAATGAGCATGACCAGCGCATAGCCATAGTGCAGCGCTTCGGTCTGAATCAGCCACGGATAGAACAAACCGAGCAGGCCTAACGCCTTCGGCCGTGGCCAATGCATTACATAAATTTGATAGGCCTGGACCAAGTGTTCAGCCCAGTGTCCAAGCACGATGACCATGAAAATCTGCAGTCCGCGCTCATGCCAGACGCTGTTTAACTTGTCGCTGAAGCCTGCATTCGACATGGCAATATGCAGATTCGGAATCGCTGGATTAGAAACCGCCATAGATCCTCCCACCCCAAGAGTTGCTGAGTAAAGATAGAGGAAATGGAAATAGGGTCAATAATGGATTTATACTATGCTCCGCCTAGACCAATAAACCCATGACAATAAGGCAATTAGTGGGCTCTTAACGGTATGCAGAATGGTCCCCCACGCAAAATGTTCCAGCAATTTCTCTCATGGAATTCCCACAATTGGGCGCAAAACTGCGATTTGAAACCCTAATTGGCTCCTTATCCTTATTACTTTCAGCTTTTTTCCTGAATATTGGCTTCCCTAGTGCCGATATAGTGTCACGTGAATCTCTCACCCCGATCCTACAAAGTCTCATTGGTAGTCGCCTGTCTGGCGGCTGCTGTTCTATTTGTATTATTGGGGTCTTCTCCTTGGCTAAATACTGACATCTTTTCAAGACACAATAGCGTGAGAGATTTGCAGCAAATGTCCGTTGGTAGTACTGCCCACCTGCAAGGCATCGTGACTTATGCCGATGTGCTGGGTAAGCGATTCTGGGTGCAGGACAACACCGGCGCCATCGCCATTAATCAGAATCCGCAAAGTTTTGGATTGCACGGCGGCGAAACCGTAAACGTCACTGGGAAGAAGACTCACGCATACATGCTCTACGGTGGCCCGAGCAGCGTGAATCTTTCGGACGTCAATGTTGCCGTGGCGCAAACCCATCTTGAATTGCAAACGCCAGTCTCCGCCACCATTCGCACAATGCCTGAGAAAGAAAAGATTGGCATTCGCGTGCAGCTCGCCGGAGTCGCGCACCAGGTTTCGCGCGATGCACTTGGCCACGAACAAATTTCCATCGGTGAAGCCGGACAGGAAATTTTTGCCAGCTTTGCCAACAACAAAACCGACCTGTCGCAGCTGATTGATGCAGAAGTGCAAGTCACGGGCGTAAGTGAATCCGTCTATGACGAAAACGGCCGCACACTCACTCGCCATCTTTGGGCGGAAGACAGTGACGACATCAAGCTGAACGAACCGGCTCCGAAGACTGCTCAACTTTATTCCGTAAGAGATCTTTATCGCAATGTAAAGAACATTAGCGGCCATCGCGTTCTGGTGCGCGGGGTGATCGCAGATCAAGATGCTTCTTCTTTATTGATCGAAGACAAATGGGGTGCGGTCAGTTGCAACATCGATCAACCAGTTTCCCTGCCAACAGGCACAGCCGTTGAAGTTGCCGGCTTTCCCGCAAAAGACGGGTTGCGCGTTGACATTCTTCACTCGACAGCGAAAGCGATTCCTACTGAACAATTGCAAAACAGTCAGGCCCAGGACATTCCGGTTTTGACCACGGTCACGGCCATCCGCGATCTCGACGAGAAACAAGCGGCGCAGGCTCTTCCGCTCAAGGTCACCGGCGTAATTACTTATAACGACTCCGACTGGCGGCAAATCTTTTTCCAGGACTCCACTGGCGGAATCTACATCAAGTATGCCGGCAACCATGCCTCTCTGGTGCAGGGCGAAAAAGTCACCATTACCGGAATTACCAATCCCGGAGATTATGCTCCGGTCATCATCGCGCCAAAATTTGTGGATTTAGGAAAAGGGGTGCTGCCGCAACACATCGCCGTGAATGCGACGGACGCGTCTTCAGGAATTCTCGATTCGCAGTTTGTGGATGTGAACGGCGTCGTTCACCCGCTTAAGATGAACGAAGAATCGGGACACCTGACGTTTGAACTTTATTCGCCCTTCGGACAGATTCATGTTTACACAAGCCCGAACTTCGTAGGGAAAGACCAACTCCCGAATCTCGTGGATGCCACTGTGCATGCGCAGGGCGTGTTCGGAACAATTTTCAATTCGCGCCGTCAGCTTGTCGGCTATCAGTTGTCGCTTTCCTCTATCAAAGATCTGAAGGTCACGCAGCCGGCGAATCCCGATCCATTTCGCAAAGAAGCCACACCTATCAACCACCTTCTTCGCTACTCTCCTCATGCCGATTCCAGTCACCGAACCAAGGTAAAAGGCTCGGTAACAATGGTGGGCAGAAATTTCTTTTACCTCCAGGACGAAACTGGCGGCGTAGAAGTGCAGAGCGACGTCCATGCCTTGCATCTTGCCGATGAGGTTGAAGCCGTCGGCTACGCCACAGCCGGTGGTGGTTATTCTCCGGTGCTGATTGACGCCATGGTCCGCGTGGTTGGGCACAATGATCCGCTTCCCGCGACGAAAGTGGCGGCGGAATCGGGTTTGATGGGACAGGTCGATTCGCAACTTGTCACCATCGACGGGAAGCTTGTCAGCATCCTCGATACACCGAATGGAAAGAGTTTGATTCTGCAGGCAGGGGCCCGAACTTTCCGCGCCCAGCTGGATACGATGGACGCAACGCATTCGCTGCCTGAACTCACCGAAGGCAGCGTTCTGCGTCTCACCGGGATTTGCTCGTTGCAGATAAATCCTCGAAAAATTTATTTTATTCTTGGACAAGAAGCAATTGCCTTCAACATCGTTCTCCGCTCTTCGCAGGATGTGCAGATCCTGCAGCCCGCGCCCTGGTGGACCGCCCAACATGCGCTGGTCCTACTCGGCGTCTGCTTTCTTACTATTCTTGTGACGTTTACGTGGGCTGCTTTGCTGCGTAAACGCATTCATCGTCAGATGCTCGACTTGCAGGAAGCCACGGAAAAAGCCAAGGGCATACGCGATTTAGTCAGCGCCATGCAGGAAGTTACACTCAAAAAAGATTTCTCCAGAAAAGTGTCCGTAGGCAGCGAGTTAGAAATTGCGCAACTGGGAGTCGAGTTCAACAAAATGCTGGCGGAGTTGAAAATCCGCGACGCTGCGAAAAAACGCGCTGAAGAAAAACTTCAATATCAGGCGCTCACGGACGAACTTACGGGATTACCCAATCGCCGGCTTCTGGCGGACCGCCTGATGCAGACGCTGGCCCTCGCCAAGCGCGAGCAAAAAATTGTTGCAGCCCTCTACATCGACCTCGACGGATTCAAGTTGGTGAACGACAGCCTCGGGCACATGGTCGGCGACAAATTGCTCGGCCAAGTTGCCGAGCGCCTGCAATCCCGTATTCGCCAGTCCGATACGCTCGCGCGGTTAGGAGGCGACGAATTCACTGTCGTTCTTACCACGCTAAATTGCAAAGAAGATGCAGGCCACGTTGGCAATACTTTGCTCGAAGCTCTCAACAAACCGTTCTTTATTGAGAGCCACGAAATCTCCATCAGCGCCAGCATCGGCATCAGTCTTTATCCGGAGAATGGCACGAACGGCGTTGAGTTGCTGCAATATGCGGACAGCGCCATGTATACCGCCAAGCACAACGGCAAAAACCAGATGGTGTATTTCACGGCGGAGCTTGGATCGCAGGTGCGCGAACGCCTTAGCCTTGAAAATCAATTACGCGGCGCCATTTCACGCGGCGAAATTGCGGTCCACTATCAGCCCGAATTCGACGTACGCAGCGGCAGGTTGATTCGCTTCGAAGCCCTGGCGCGATGGACTCATCCGACGCTTGGAGCGATCCCGCCGTCAAAATTTATTCCCATCGCGGAAGAGAGTGGATTGATTATTCCATTCGGCGCTTACATCATGGAACGCGCTTGCGCCGAAGCGACCACATGGCAGTCGCAGGCAAAAGATCCCATTCAGGTAGCAGTCAATGTTTCCAGCTTGCAGTTCATGCGGGAGACTTTCACGCAGGAAGTAGCCGACATTCTCCGCAATACCGGACTCAAACCAAGCCTGCTGCAAATCGAACTTACGGAATCGGTCATGTTACAGGGCGCCGAAAAAGCAGCCGAAGCCATGAAGCAATTGCGTGCGCTGGGTGTCAGCATAGCCATCGACGATTTCGGCACCGGATACTCCTGCTTCAGCTACCTGCCTAAGCTGCCTTTCAACGCGTTGAAGATCGACCGTTCGTTTGTAAAAGAGTTGGAACATCGCCCCGAGACCAAAGCCATGGTGCAATCGCTCGTCACGTTATCGCACAACCTTGGCATGCAGGTGATTGTGGAAGGGATTGAAACTCCGGAGCAACTTGCGATGATCAAGGCTTTTGGCGGCAATGAAGCTCAAGGCTATCTGCTGGGTAAGCCGACCCCTGATCCTGCCGCACTTCTGAGCAGCACATGGCGCGAACCGCTGGGAATTCTCGCACCGAAAACTACCGCGTAACGCTTCTACCCTGCAATTGCAAGACTCCACACAACTTATGATTCATTCCCTTACCTTAGGGTAAGCAACGAGCCCATGCTTACGGCCATCGAAGCACGGCAAGCTCTTTTTCAAATCATGAAAGACTGGGCACAACAGCAGAGAAAGTTTTTGGGCAATTTCTGCAGGCGAGAAACTTTTTTGCTGCTGCTCGCGGCGGTGCTGACTCTCGCCTTGACGGTTACTGCGCAAGACAATCCTGCGCAAGCCGGGCAACCTACGCAGAGCAAGCCGCCGGAACCCAAAGGCACGCCCACGCAGACTCCTGCACAAACGCCGAAAACCGCTCCACAAATCCAGGAAGTGCTTCCCTCCTATCAAGGACAGAATGTGACATCGGTCGAATTGGCGGGGCAGCCGAATCTGGACCCAAAGAATCTATTGCCGCTGCTGACGATGCAACCCAACCAGCCCTTCTCCCAGAAGAAGGCCGACGAGAGCATCGCTGCCCTTAAACAGGCCGGAAAATTTCATGATGTGCAACTCGATGTCCGCCCGGAAGCCAATGGCGTGCGCGTTCTTTTCGTACTTCAGCCGGCTACTTACTTCGGTATCTACATTTTTACGGGTACAGGAAGATTTTCTTATTCCCGACTGCTGCAGATTTCCAACTATCCACCGAGAGGCGCCTACACGCCCGCAGATGTGGACACTGCGCGGCAGTCGCTGGAGAATTTCTTCAAGCGCAGCGGATACTTTGAGGCCAAGGTGGAATCCCAGGTGCAAACCAGCCCGCCCTGGGGATTGGCGAATGTTATTTTTCGCGCCACGCTCAATCGCCGTGCAAAGTTTGGACAGGTAATTATTCGAGGCACGACTGACCAGGAAAGCACGCACCTGCAAAACACTCTGCATACCATCATGGCCCGGTTGCGCGGCTCGGCCATTCGCACTGGAAAAACCTACAAACTCGCAACGGTCCAAAAAGCCACGCAGTATCTTACGAATGCGCTCGCCAAGCAGGGATATCTCGACGCCAAAGTCAAGATGAATGGTGCGGATTATTCTCCCGATACCAACCGCGCCAACATTCTTTATAACGTCACGCTCGGCCCCATCGTTCACATCAGCGTCAGCGGTGCGCATTTATGGAGTTGGGACAAGAAGAAATTGCTTCCGGTTTACGAGCACGCCGGAACTGATCCGGAATTGATTCAGGAAGGCCAGCAAAACCTCATCTCTTACTTTCAAGCCAAGGGTTATTTCAACGCCCAGGTCACGACCAAAGTCGACAATCAGGCTTCGGGTCAAACCATCGCTTACCAAATCAACAAAGGCCAGCGGCACAAAGTAAAAGAAGTAAAAATCAGCGGAAATCGCTACTTCCCAGAAAAGAAAATTCTTGCTTATGTGAAAGTCAAGCAGGCCCATTTTCTTTCTCACGGCCAGTACAGTGAGCAACTGACGCGCGCCAGCGTGAAAAACATCGAAAATCTTTATAAAGCGGACGGATTCAGTTCCGTCAAAGTCACATCGAAAGTTTCTACCGAACGTGGAGACGTCGCTGTTGCATTCTTAGTGGACGAAGGCCCCCAGGATTTGGTGGGGCAACTGACCGTCAACGGCAATGACACTTTGCCGGAAGCGCAGCTGGCGCCGAAAGGATTCAAGCTGCGAACAGGTCAACCTTATTCGCAGCAAAATGCCGCGGCCGATCGCAACCAGATCATGGCTACTTATTTGAACCAGGGATATCTGACGGCGACTTTCCGCGAGACCGTCTATCCCACTCCTAACGAACCGCACCAGTTGCAGGTGATCTATCAGATTTACGAAGGGCCGCAGGTAAAAACAGCTACCGTCGTTACCCTGGGAAGATTCCGCACCAAACAGAAATTGATCGATCGGCAAACCGCAGGCCTTGCCAATGGCAAGCCGATGAAAGAAGATGACCTGCTTTCGTCAGAGACAATGCTATACAACACGGGGGTATTTGATTGGGCGGAAGTCGATCCGCGCCGCGAAGTGACCACGCAACATGAGGAAGACGTGATTGTGAAAGTTCACGAAACCAAGCCGAACAGCTTGATTTATGGATTTGGTTTTGACGTAATCAATCGCGGCGGCAGCGTACCGAGCGGAACGGTTGTTGTACCGGGAATTCCTCCAACCGCATTGCCGCAAAATTTTAAAACAAGCGAGAAAACGTTTTGGGGGCCGCGCGGCACCATTGAATACACGCGCAACAATATGACCGGTCGTGGCGATTCGCTCACGTTTTCCGGCCTCGCGTCGCGCCTCAGTCAAAATGGTTCCATCGTATATACCGATCCGGCCCTGTTCTGGACGAACTGGACTTCCAGTTTTTCCATCACCGGACAACACAACAGCGAGAATCCCATCTTCACGTTCCGGCAGGCGCAATTCGGATATGAACTACAGCGTCCGTTGAATGGCGACAGAAACCAGAATCTTTTTCTCCGCTATAACTTCACCGAGACCGGCATCACAAACCTGCTGATTCCCGACCTCGTGCCGCCGGATAATCTGCACGTGCGGCTGTCTACGCTGTCGGCGAGCTACATTCGCGACACTCGTGACAATCCCACCGACGCGCACAAGGGAATTTACGAAAGCTATGAACTCGATTTCAATCCGAGCGTGCTGGGTTCCAACTTCAGCTTTACGCGGCTGCTCGCGCAAGCCGCTTACTATCGGAAAATTCCTGCAAGCATCGTCTGGGCCAACAGCATTCGCATCGGACTGGAACAACCTTTCAACGGAAGCTCCGTCCCGCTCAGCGAAACTTTCTTCTCCGGTGGTGGCAGCACGCTGCGCGGATTCCCCTTGAATGGCGCCGGGCCGCAGCGTGTAATCACGGCTTGCGGCAATCCCGCAGACGCGACGACCTGCTCGCCCATCACAGTTCCTGTAGGCGGACCTGAGTTGCTCATTATCAACTCCGAATTTCGTATTCCCGTGCCTGGCGATTTGCCCGTCGTCGGCAAAAATTTGGGCTTTGCCGCGTTCTACGACGGCGGCAATGTTTTTCCGCATATCGGATTTCGTGATTTTGGCGCAAACTATTCGAACAGCGTAGGAATTGGCCTGCGCTATAAAACTCCGGTAGGGCCGGTACGAATCGATATTGGCCACAACCTCAATGCTGATCCGGGAATCAAATCAACGCAGTTCTTTATCACTCTCGGACAAGCATTTTGAGCACCTTCCCTCACCCATCGGATCCTGAGTCAGAACAAAGAAAGCCGCATCTGGTGCCCGAGAGAATGAACCAGAGACGACGGACTGCAAAAAAAATCGCCGTGTGGATTGGTCTAGCGTTGCTGGCGCTTGTGCTACTTCTCGTCGCGGCGCTTTTCACTCTGCCGCGTATTCATTCCTTCCGTCAGTACGCGCTGCGTTATGCGGAAGGCAAACTGCAGTCTTCACTGAACACACAAATAAGGGTTTGGGATTTCAACCTAAGTGTGACCGGCTTGCGATTGGATCTTTACGACGTCGTTGTGGATGGTGCAAATCCTTATCCGAATCCACCACTATTGACTGCTGACCATCTTGGATTGGGCATTGGCATCAGTTCCCTGTTTCGCGGTGAATGGTATCTGCGCGACATCACGGTGGACCGTCCCATCGCACATGTGTTTGTGGATGCAAATGGCAGAAACAATCTGCCCCAGCCAAAACCAAGTAACGGCCAAAGTCACACCGACATTTTTAAGCTGGCGATCCGCCATGCTCTGCTTGCTCGCGGAGAGGTTTATTACAACGACCGCAAAAGCAGCCTGGACGCCGATCTGCAAGACCTCACTTTTCAGGCGAGTTTTGATCCTTCGCAGCAACGCTACACGGGAAACATTGCCTACCAAAATGGACATTTGCAGTCCGGCGACTACAAGCCCATTGTTCACAGTCTGAATGCCAGCTTCGATGCCACGCCAAGCCGGTTCACTCTACATCGCGCTCTTCTAAACAGCGGGAATTCCAAATTTGAATTGGCCGCCACGGTGGATGATTACGTGAATCCACATATCCGTGCGCGGTATTCAGCGACTGTGGATAGCGGAGAATTTCGGCAGATGCTGAAGAATCCGTCTTTGCCGACAGGAATAGTCAACACCCAAGGATCTCTCGATTACCAGATGCAGCCAAATGTACCGATGCTTGCGGCCATCAAGCTCGACGGAACACTCGGCAGCGCGTTGTTAAATGTGCAAACTCCGCAGCTTCGCACCAACATCACAGGAATTGGCGCGCACTACTCGCTGGCGAATGGCAACGCTGCTGTGAATGATCTGCATGCGCAACTTCTTGGAGGAAAGCTGAATAGCAGTCTCTCGATTCGCGACCTGGCAGGAGTAGCCGCTGCAAAAATGCATGCCACAGTTGCAGGTATTTCTCTCGCGCAATTGCAACCCCTCGCCAATTCTTCTGGTTTGAAACAAGTTTCGCTGCAAGGAACCGTCAATGCCGACGCTGACGCTACCTGGAATAAGAGCCTGCAGAACCTCAACGCAAAAAGCAACGCGACGATTCAGGCGAATGTCACCTCGCGCGGAAACTCCAATGGTGAAGTACCGCTAAATAGCGTCATCCATGCTCAGTACGTCGACGTGCGGAAAGAAATTTCTCTTCAGCAAAGTTATCTGCGCCTGCCGCAAAGTTCTTTGGACCTGAACGGCACGGTCAGCAATCACTCCAGTCTGCAAATTCGTTTTCACTCCAATGACCTGCATGAACTGGAGACGGTTGCCGAGGTCTTCTCGCCCGCAATGCGAGATCCGAAGTCGCAGCTGGGACTTTCTGGAACCGCAATATTCAACGGCCAAGTGCGCGGGTCCACCAGCAAACCGCAGTTAACAGGACAATTACAAGCGGCTGATCTGCAAATAAAAGGAAGCTCATGGAAGACCCTGCGCACCAATGTCAGCATGAGCCCGTCGTTCGCCAGTCTGCAGAATCTTGAGCTGCAACCGGCGGATGGCGGCCACATCACCATGAATGCCAGCGTGAATTTGCATCGCTGGTCGTTTGATCAGAACAGCCCTCTCACGGCGAATCTCAATGCTTCGCAAGTTAACATTGCAGCTTTCACCATGCTGGCCAAGTCGCAGGCGCCGGTCACAGGAATGCTTTCCGCGAATTTGTCAGTAAAGGGATCGGAAGCGAATCCCGTGGCGAACGGAAACATAAGCCTGACGAAGGCCAAAGCATTTACGGAGCCGCTGCAGCAGGCAAACCTGAATTTCCAGACGACCGCGGATCAAGTCCAGGCAAAACTTGAACTTCGCATTCCTGCGGGAGAAACGCATGGGAACGTAACCTACTTCCCGAAAACTCAGCGCTATCAGGCGCAGCTGCAGGCCGTCGGGATTCACCTTGAGCAACTGCAAACGTTAAGAGATCGCGACGCAAAAATTGCGGGTGTGGTGAACATCACTGCCAGCGGACAGGGCGACGTAAAGAATCCGCAGTTGACCGCGAGTATCGATTCCCCTCAATTACAGGTTCGCGATCAAACCTTAGGCGATCTTAAGCTCCAGGCAAATCTTGCCAATCATATTGCCAACGTTGCCTTAAACGCGCACGCCGTGAATACAGTCATCAGCGCGAAAGCGACGATGAACACAACCGGCGACTACCAGACCGATGCGACGATCGATACGCAAGCTATCCCGCTGCAGCCGTTGATTGCCGCGTATTCTCCAGCGGAAGGCGCCAATGTTAAAGGGCAAACGGAACTTCACCTCACGCTGCACGGCCCGCTGAAGAAGATGGAGGCCGTCGAGGCGCATGCGACCATCCCCACACTGCAATTGAGTTATGCCGATCAATTCCAGGTTGCAGCCACGAGCCCCATCCATGTGGATTTAAGTCACGGCGTTTTAGTTTTGCAGAAGTCGCAGATCAAAGGGACCGGCACCGATCTTCAGATGGAAGCCAACGTTCCGCTCGACAACACAAAGCCGGTTTCCATCCTTGCACTCGGCACGGTGAATTTAGAAATTGCCAGGATGTTCAATCCTGATGTCACAAGTTTCGGCCTAATTCGTTTTGACGTCAACTCTTTCGGAGCGCGCGCCAATCTCGATGTGAAAGGGCAAGTGCACATCGAGAATGCGAACATCGCAATGAGCGATATGCCCGTGGGATTGCAGAACGCCAACGGCACGCTCACGCTCACCAAAGACCGCCTGGACGTTAACGATTTCAGCGGCACCGTTGGCGGCGGCAAAGTTCAGGCTTCCGGCGGAATTATCTACAAGCCGTCCTTGCGCTTTGATCTCGCGCTCTCTGGCAAAGGCATTCGTCTTGCTTATCCGGACGGCGTTCGTGAAGCGCTCAGCGCGAACCTCACGCTGACAGGCACCACCGAAGCTTCGAATCTGGGCGGGCAGGTCCATCTTGATCAACTTTGGTTTACCCCCGGATTCGACCTCACAACATTCATCGGGCAGTTCGGCGGTGCGGTCATTCCTCCGCCCTCGCAAGGATTCACGCAGAATCTTCAGTTGAATATCGCCGTGCAATCCACCAGCGCAATCAACGTTGTAAGCCGCGAGCTCAGCCTGCAAGGCAGCGCAAATTTGAATGTGCGCGGCACCGCCGATCAGCCGGTGATTTTAGGACGCGTCAATTTAAGCGGTGGCGACCTGATCTTTATGGGGAACCGTTACATCTTGCAAAACGGCATTATTGACTTCGCAAATCCAACACAGACGGAGCCGGTTGTGAATGTTGCCGTGAATACGACTGTTGAGCAATACAACATTCAATTGCGGTTCAACGGCCCTGTCGATCACCTGCGCACGAATTACACATCAGACCCGTCGCTACCGCCTTCGGACATCATCAATCTGCTGGCCTTCGGAAAAACTTCCGAAGAGTCTGCCGCGAATACGACCCCGGGAAATTTAGGCGCGGAGTCGTTGATTGCATCACAGCTCAGCAGTCAGGTCACCAGTCGCGTGGAAAAAATCGCCGGCATTTCGCGATTGTCCGTCGATCCCGTACTCGGCGGCAGCGGATCGCAGCAGAATCCCGGCGCGCGCATGACGATTCAACAACGTGTCACGGGAAATATCTTCGTGACCTTCCAAACCGACGTGACGCAAACCCAAAACCAGGTGATTGAACTGCAATACAACGTCACTCCTCGCGTCACTATCAGCGGCACCCGCGATCAAAACGGCGGATTCGGCTTCGACACTCGCATTAAAAAAACATGGTAATGCGCCCCATTCCGACTGGTGCCATTACAAGGCAAATGCCGCCGAAAAAGATTCCCACGAAGAATACGTGGTGGAAGCTTTGCGACCTCAGCGCGAAAGACCTCACAGTCAAAGTCTGGCACGGCATCAATGACGACGACGTTTGGGGGCGCTCCGCCCAACTTGCGTACTACTTTTTTTTCGCTCTGTTTCCATTGGCCATCTGTTTGACCGCAGTTTTGGGCGTGATTGTCGGCTCCACATCGCGCACCGCGCAAAACCTTATCGATTATCTGACCCGCGCTATGCCGCCCTCGGCGGTAACCATCGTCCACCAGACAATGCACACGGCGCTCTCGGCAAGCGGCGGCGGGAAAATTACCTTTGGCATTTTGCTGGCGTTATTTTTTGCTTCCTCCGGTCTCAGTGCACTCATGGACACGCTAAACGTTGTTTTCGGCGTGAGAGAAAGGCGCTCTTTGCTCCGGCAGCGCGTAATCGCACTTCTATTGACCCTGATTGTTGGTGGATTGATCTGCCTGGCGGTCCTGCTGGTGGTAGTCGGCGACCATATCGCCGGTACGCTCGGGGTTGGCGCACTAAAATTAGTTTGGCGGATCCTCGAATATCCGGGCGCTGTCTTGTTCCTGTTATTCGCTTATTCCTTGATTTATTACTACGCGCCCGATCTGCGGCATCGTCAACGGCGTTGGCTTACATTGGGCTCGATTGTCGGCGTTGCGCTGTGGATTCTTGCCTCCTTCGGATTGCGCGTGTATCTACACTTCTTTAACAGTTATACCGTCACCTATGGCACGCTCGGCGCTGTTATGACGCTGCTGCTTTGGTTTTACGTGACCGGCTTCTCCATATTGGTAGGCGGCGAGATCAACGCGATCATTGATAAAACTCGAGATCCATAGATTTTAAGACCGAAAAAGACTTTGCGACCCCAAAAAAAGAAGATATTCCCAGCCGCATTCATCCGCTATGTCTGCGCGCGTGCTAACAAAACCCGCAGCCAACGTCTCCCATATAAATCCAGATCCGAGAATGCTAACTTCCATAGAAATCTTGCTTTTGGCTCAAGTCTGTCCCCTCAAAGCGAGGCATAAACTTGTAAAACAAAATTTACAGAGCGAAAGAAAACTGTTGGGCATCTAATTGAATATGTCAGAACATGAAATCTTTGAAGAAAAGTATCGGGTGGTCGCGGTCAACGAACAAAGCCTGATTCTGCAAGGAGTTCACAGCGGAGAGGTTTTGAAGATCCAAAACGCTGATTCTGCCCATCCGTTAACGGCGGAGGATTATCCGGTCGGAAAACTGATTGCTTTAAGTAATCCTTCGACGACGGAAGACATGCCAAATTAACCAAATGCCCTGTTGGGCCGTCTAAAAACTGAAAAGAAAGCCTTTGTATCGGGCTCCAACAGGGCTACATCTAACTGAACAGGTGGGGTACTTTTGAGTATTCCGGGAGCTACCTAACCCGTTTTATACGTTTGCTTTACATGTTATACTGCATCAATCATGCGGAGTTCAGGCAGGTAATGTCCGAACTCAAGGAAAACTAGATGGTCCGTGGTACTAGTCGCAATCTCTTCCTGGTCGTTCTTATTCTTCTTGGCTGTGGATTCCTGGGGCTTGTTTTCGGTCAGCGCATCAACCCAGCCTCCGCTTCCAGCAGCGATGCCGATATTCGCGAAAGCCTCAAGCAGTTCACCGATGTGTACAGCGTAGTCGAGCAGAATTATGCCGATCCGGTGAATCCTGACAAAGCCATTTACGACGGCGCAATTCCCGGCATGCTGCATGTGCTCGATCCACACTCGAATTTTTTTGATCCCAAGGCGTATGGCCTGCTGAAGGAAGATCAGCGCGGCAACTACTATGGCGTCGGCATGAAGGTTG
>DASXCC010000046.1:0-11609 GCA_036491415.1 Terriglobales bacterium
ACTCCGCCAAACACAATCATGGAAAAAATAATTCTTCCCAGATTGATGCAATCTGTGAACCGCGCCAAGACATCATCGTCCCAGAATTAGTCTCAGCGGAACTGTTCTGCAGTGGCTAACACTCCGATTCGTATTGCGTTGACGCCTTAAAAGTCTCCGTTTCGTTTCACCTCTCGGTTTGCAATCCACAACATCAAAGCACCGTTCATTCCAATATTTTTTGAGGTGGTCAAGGAATCCATCTACGGGGTTCTTTTACACATATGAAGTAAAAGCGAAAGCAACAAATTGGTAAACATACTACGAACATTGTTTACACATAAAATAACATGGGAATTAATTCACGCGGCGTTCCTCCCCATTTTAATCGTCACCGTTTGTGCCTCTTGCTGATGACAAGCGCCGATAGATGATCCGTGCATACAAGAACGTGGCGATTCCGATACCAACAAAGAAAATGAGGTCGCCCCGGCGAAAATGTTTCATGTCACCGGCCCTAGTGCCAAGCAGAAACACTAAAATTAACAACACCAGAAATAAAGTGTGTATAGAGGACGATCTTTGGATTGCTGATTCCCATTTCCGAAATAAAGTACTGATCTGTGTCATCTTGCCGTCGATTATAGCGCGATTTTTCAAAGGTCGCTCTATAGCGGGTTAGAGACATAGGTTTCGGATCACGGCTTATACAGGGCCGCGTACACCGGGCACAGAACGTTGGGAAAAGTAGTTCCTACTGCGATAAAATTCCATTTGCCATCATTTACATTCAGCCTTAGAATCTCCCGCCGCGAGAGAACCTGCATACACCTTTGATTTGTGTTGGAGCGGGAGACCGGGATCGAACCGGCGACATCCAGCTTGGGAAGCTGGCGTTCTACCGCTGAACTACTCCCGCTCGGAAGAAATTGAGGAAAACTGCGCATTCGCGGCGCGGCGAAACTCAGCTAATATTACTCCAGCCGCGCAGTTCCGGTCACGCCTCGCAGTTCCGGCGTTCAAGTTTCGCGAAATTTAAAACATTCATGTCCCTCATTATTCGGCGTTCCAAAATTCATGCGGACGGTTGTTGCACCACTGCGGCCATTCGGAGCGGAGAACGCGTCATTGAATATACGGGCCCGCGCTTGACCCTCGAAGAGGCTGACTCGCTGTATGAAAATTCGCCGCGGACTTATTTGTTCGGGCTGAGCGATGGCAAGCATGTGATTGACGGCGATGGCATGGCAGCATTCATCAATCATTCATGCGCGCCGAATTGCGAGCCGGATGAGATTGAAGGCCGGGTTTACATCGGCGCGATCCGCAATATTGCAGCGGGCGAAGAACTGGCCTACGATTACAACCTTTACGATGGCGATTTGGACGATCCTGCTCCCTGCTATTGCGGATCGAAAATGTGCCGGGGAAGTATGTACTCGGAGGAAGAATTAGAAAAGCGCGGAAAAAAACCGCGAAAGAAAAATTCCAAAACTAAAAATCCTCGTTAACTAAAATCCGCGCTAAGAACGCGGTAGAAGTTACGGACGCTTTGAGTGTTCCTGCTGTGATGTTCTAAACCGGCAATTCTTCCTGGATCCATCCGATTTCTGATCGCGGATGGGCCGTTAAATCCAAAATCATTTTTTCGAGGACTAAACGCTTGCTTGGAGGATTGGAGCGCAGTGCGAGGTCTGTTTTCGCGACCAAGCGGATGGCCCGAGTGAGTTCGCGCCGCGACTTATAACGGCGCGCCTGCTGAATGATGTTATCCGCAGCGAAAGGCGGCACGCGAAATCCCTGCCACAACGCAGCCCACAACATGCGCTGGTCGCGCACGTTTCTTTCATTGATGATCAGCATCTGACGGAAAGTTTTCGCCAGCATGTAAACGTGCCCGATAGCGGCTTCTTCGCCTTCTCCACTGGAAAGCAGGGCATCGAGGACTTCGAGGGAGCGAGTGCGATCTTTGGAAGAAATCGCATCGGTCAATTCGTAGAGTGACCGCTGTTTTGCGGCGAGCACCATCGTCTCCACATCGCCTAACGTGATGCGCTTTTTCTCGAAGACGTAAAGCATGAGCTTTTCCAGTTCGTTGGAGATCATCATCATGTCTCCACCCAGAGCGTCCACCAATTCGCGGGCCGCGTCGGCTTCAATTTTCACCTCACGGCTGGCGCAAAACTCCGAAAGCCAACGGACAGCTTCGCTTTCATCCACCCGCGCTAATTCAATAATGGCGCAGTATTGGCCCATGGTTTCACGAATGCGCTGGTAGCGTTCTTTGTCCTGCATGTCCATTCGGCGGACGTCAGCAGGAATGCTGATATGGTCAGCGATGAAGACGATGGTCGCACTCGGATTCGGGTCTTTGCAGTAGGCCTCGATGGAGGCCAGCTTTTCTTCGTTGGAGCCACGGCCAAAAAGACTTTTTACGCCACGCACAAAAAACACCTGGAACGGCGCCATGAGCGATGGCGTGCGCGCGCGATCGAGAACTTCGGCCAGGTCGGTTTCGCTTAAATCAAATTCAAAGAAGCTGAAGTCGCGCAGATCGGCAGGAACAAGATGCTCGAGGATCGCTTCACGGCAGCGTTTACGAAAAAAGACTTCATCGCCCACCAACAGGTATGCGGGCTTCAGTTTTCCCGATTGCACTTCGGAAACGAATCGATCGGTCTGCGCGAACGACCGCATCAGAAGCCCTCCAGGATGTTCGAAACCAGGGTGCGGGCGAACTCGCGCGACAAGCGCTCGAAGGCTGGGGAATCTTCTTCAAAGAAGCTGGGCGGATCATTGGAAATCTGATATTGCTGGCGGAAAAGATACGAAGGATTTTCGTAAAGGACTTTCCCGTCTTTGTCCTTCAACGAAACTTTCATGCTCACTGTGACAAGAATGCTGGACGCCTGGCCGGTTTGCGTGTCATACGTCAGCGGCGCGCTGTAAGTGGAAAGGACAGTTCCGCGGAGCGTGGCATCGGCATCATCGGTTTGACTGACGACGTGGTAGTGAGTGCGGGTGATCATTTCCTGAACGACGGCCGCGGTCAGCCGCTGCTCAATTTTATAAGTCTGCGTCTGATTTACAAAAGCCGGAATCGCAATGGTGTGAACATTTTCAGGAATCGTAACGACATGGCCGGCAGTGTGATAGCCGCATCCCGTGCACACAAGCACAAAGATGAAAATCAACGAACTGCCAAACCTCATTGAATCTTGCCTCGGGGGCGGCTTGCCGCCATGGTTTCCGCGCATTCTACAGCCGTAGTTGCGGAGATACGTAAATTGTCAGAGGCGGCCCACAACCAAATTCCATGAGGGTTGCTGGCATCTGGAATAAGCGATACCAGAATGTCTGCCTGTCCGGCCGCGTTCACATTGCTGGGAGCTTCTTCACTGCTGGCGATAATGTTGACGTGTTCGCCGCTCAACGCCTTCGATAAAGCTGCAATGTCCACGGGCTGTTCCAATTCAAGGTGGACAGCAAAAGCATGACCATGGAAAATAGGCGCCTGTACCAGCAAAAGTGAAGGAACAATCTGATTTTTTCCCGCGATTGCCTGGTAGTGCTTCAACACGCGACGTTCCGTGGAAGCCAGAGGCGGCGTGGACTGTTCGCCATAGCGAGCGACCATGTTGAAGGCCACTTGGGTATCAAAAACATTCTTTGGCAATGACTGGAAGGAAAGCAGATTGACGGTCTGCTCGTGGAGTTCATCCATTCCCTTTTGGCCGTGCTCAGAAACCGGTTCATAGACGGTGGCAGTGACATGCGCCAGTTTCGCCGCATGCTGCGCACGTAATAAAAGCAATGCCAAAACAATCGAAGCTGGATGGGCCACGACGGAAGGTCCCGGCTGAAGTTCGAGAGGCCGCGACTGTTCCAATTGCCGCTCGATCCATGGCGAGCGCACTTGAGCGTCCGGCTCATCTTCCAAAGCGTAGGAAAGATCAACAATGGCGCTGCCCGCATCGCGCACACGCTTCCAGATACTTTGTGTGAATTCCTGAGTGGCGGTGAAGAAGGCAAAATCGATGTTGGTGAAACCTTCGGTGCTGGCTCCCTGAATGAAAGAAATTTCATCGCCCACAGATTCGAGCTGGCCCAAAGATTCGTCGTCATCGAGCAACTTGATGTCGAGCGCTGGAAAATTGCGGTCGCGCAATACTTCGGCAACTTCTTTTCCTTTGAGGGCTGACGCGCCGACAATGGCGACACGGTAAAGGCCCGAGCGAGCGCCTTCCGATTGTGAAGTTGCAGCTGGTTTGGATGGAGAATTCATGAAGTCTGTGATGCCTCCTTATAGGCTGGAGGCGGCGGATTTCTCTTGCGCCGGAACGTCCATTGCAATCGCCAGAATATCCCGGAGATCATGTATAGCAATGCGATGACAAACAGGACTTGCCGCGAATAAAACCAAATGGCCGAGAACAGCAACGCAATAAGAATAATCAGGCGGAATGGCTGCCGCAAACGCAGATCAATATCTTTAAAGCTGTAAAAGCGCCACGTGCTGACCATGAGGTACGACACGGCAATTACCATCAGTAGCCACCCGATAGCCATGGCCCAGGTAGAAATAGGATCGCCGGATGAAAAGTGGACTACAGCGGCGACTACACCAGCACCCGCAGGAATGGGCATGCCAACAAAATATTTTTTGCCGGGGCGGCCCGGATTTTTAGGTTGCGGATTGCTGGCGATATTAAAACGCGCCAAGCGGCTGGCGCCAGCAATCAGAAACAAGAAACTCGCAATAGCTCCGAGCTGTATGAGCTTGTTCACGACGTCGGTGGATGAGAGCAGCGTGGAAAGCGACCGGAACCCCCATATCCAGGCGAGCAGAGCAGGAGCGACACCGAAAGTGATTACGTCCGCGAGTGAGTCCAGTTCGCGGCCGAAATCACTGCTGGTATGCGTCATGCGCGCGATGCGACCATCCAGGCCATCGAAGAGAACGGCAAATCCAATCGCTTTGGCGGCGTTGTCAAAGTGCCAGGCTTCGGCAATGCTGCCGTGGGTAATTTGGAGGATTGCGTAGTATCCGGCGGCTATGTTGGCAGTGGTAAAGACTGAAGGCAATATGTACATGCCTTTACGCATACGTCGCGGACTTTGGTCTTCCTTCCTGCGTTTGGGAAGAAAACGGTCTTCTTGGTCCATTAGCGCTCTCCCTGAGTGCTATATGCCCCGGCTGAAGTGAACTGCTGCGAACTCTCTTGCGAATAGGCCAGTACAGAGGCTCCGCCCTTTACATGATCTCCGACCTTGATTTGCAACTTGGCCTCAGTATCCAAAAATACATCCGCTCGCGAACCGAATTTGATGAGGCCGACACGTTCTCCGCGCGCAAGTTGATCTCCAATTTTTTTCTGGAACACAATACGCCGCGCCAACAATCCCGCAATAAGTTTGAAAACGACAGTCTGCCCTTCTCCTTCGACGACTGCAATCGTGTGTTCGTTTTCATCGGCAGAGGCGGGGTTCATGGCGTTCAGGTACTTTCCCTTCTGATAACGGACCTCACGAATCACGCCGGCAATGGGCGAGCGGTTCACGTGCACATTAAAGACATTCAGGAAAATACTGATTCGAGTTACTTTCCTGCCATCGAAAACTGCGGGAGCTACTTCCGTGACTTTGCCATCGGCTGGAGAAACGATGGCCCCGGCGGTTGCAGGAATGACGCGTTCTGGATCGCGAAAGAACCACAGGAAAAAAGCCGCCAGCGCCAGCGGAAGGACCGCCCACGGTGGGGACAAGAACCATCCGACGAGAACTGCGACAGCGATCAGAGCAAATCCGTAAAAATAACCGTCTCGAACCATGGGATTAGGGAATTATAGAGCAGGGCGATGCGCCGGGAGGTGTTTTCGCGGGAACAAAGCAGAACAATTCATATTCGGCTAAAGTTGCTTTCCGCCGACCGGTCCGATGAGAGACACAACACCCCTTCAACTTCCTGACATAAACCGAAGGGCCAAAAACTAAGCGACTTGCCCGGTGTGCACGTGTTGACGGTACTGACGTTCGATCGACTCCATTTGATCCTTGAGTCGAAGTTTTAGTTTTTTCAGCCGAACCTCTTCGAGCTTTTCATCGTCGGTGAGGTAGCGTTTGTGGGTGAGAGTATCGAGACGTTGTGCGTACTGTGTATGCTCCACGGCCAGTTTGCGGAATTCCTCGTGGCTGCTGATCAGTTGGTCTCTAGGAGTTAGCATCCATTCGACCTCCTTACGCAAATTTTAATGCCCTCAAACTACCACACAGACTATCCATCCACAATGCCATTTTGCACCTAAACGGTTAGAATTTTGTGACACTTGTGGATAAATTGCACTGCACTGAACGTGGTGCAATTTCAGGAAAATCTGTACTCATATAGGACAGCATTTTCGGCGGGATTTTGATAGTAGTTTTTGCGTTGGCCGGTCGCCAGAAATCCGCATTTTTTGTAGAGATTATTCGCCGGGTGATTGGCTTCACGGACTTCCAAAACAATTTTTGCTGCGTTATGCGAGGCAAACTTCATCAATTGCTTTAGCAGTTTTTCGCCTAATCCTCGGCGCTGCATTTGCGGCGCAATCACCATGTTTTCGATTTCCCATTCATCGCCGACAATGTGCGCAACTATAAAACCCTGAAGCTTATCGTCGGTTTCAATCACCAGTGTTTTTCGGGCGGAGCCTTCCGCCAAAATTTCGATGTATTGCTTCTCGCTCCAACGTGCTCCGGTTTGCGTGGAATTGGCAATTTCAAGAATGACTGGGAAGTCTTGCGGAGTGGCCAGTCGAACATCGGCGTCGAGAGTTCCGGAGTTCATAGCGTTGGGGAAATAGAAGCGGGTTCGTTCACGGAGATGAAGCGCTGGAAAACTTCGTTGGACAGCAACCTGCCCCGCGGAGTTAACCGGACCTGAGCGTCTTCGATCTTTTGACCGTCTTCGATCTTTTGACCTTCTTCAATCTTTTGACCTTCTTCGAGATAAAGAAGCTTGATTTCCAGTAAGTCGGCGATTGTCGCAGAATATTCTTCCACTGCCGGGCCGCCGAATTCTTCTTTTAGTTCCTGCAAACTCACGCCATGATTCAAACGCAATCCAAGAAAGAATGCTTCCTGTAAGAAAGCTCCGGTTGAAACCGGCGTTACCTGCATCGGATCGCCGTTCATAAACGGGCCCATGGCATCGGGGGCGCTGAAGCGGACGGCTGGATGTTGGTCGTCATTCGTGCGCAACTTCGCAAGCAACATGGAATGCGCATCTACTCCCAATCCTAAATATGGTTTACGCAGCCAATATTTCAGATTGTGTTGCGATTCTTTTCCTGGGCTTGCAAAGTTGGAAATTTCGTACTGCCTGATTCCCGCGAAGTCTAAACGTTCGCGGGCAGCTTCATACAAATCGGCAGTGAGGTCTTCGTCGGGCACGAAGTGCGCGTGATATTTCGTGCCACCGGCAATCAGTTCGCGTCCCAGGCGGGAGTCGTCATCGACTTCGAGCATGTAAACGCTGACGTGAGGCGCGCCGGTGGAGATTGCTTCCTCTACGGAAATGTTCCAGCTTGCCATTGTCTGGTGGGGCAAGCCAGCAATCAGATCGACATTGATGTTGGAAATGCCAGCCTGTCGCAATCGCGCGATGTCGTCCAAAGTAACCACACGCGTATGCAAGCGGCCGACGGACTTCGCCTCTTGATCAATAAACGACTGCACTCCGAGGCTGACGCGATTGACGCCGCACCGCTGGAATGTTTCCAGCACTGCATCACTTAAAGTTCCCGGCGCGCATTCGACGGTGATTTCGGCATCCGGCGCGAGCTGGAAATTTTGCGAAATATTGACAAATAGCTTTTCGAGGCCTGCTATATCCAGAAGAGTAGGGGTTCCGCCGCCGAGATAAACTGAATCCACTACTTTTTTGAATTCGAAATGCCCGCCAGCAGCGGCCGCAATTTCATGAGCCCGTTGAAGATCAGCACAAATGCGCTCGACATATCCTTGAAAGATTTTTCGCGAAAACACATCCGAGGCGAAGTTGCAGTAACTGCACTTGGTGCGGCAAAACGGCACGGAAATGTACATACCAATCGGCACAAGAGTTTATTATCCCACTCGGCTGGCCCTGGCAAACGCAATTGCCATCTGACCATGCAGACTTTTCGCAATGTGGCGTATATGATAGGTGCCTTTGATTGGGCGTCTTAATTGGGTATTTTAATCTGGAGAATGAATGCTACCTCGAGTCGTAATTACGGGCATGGGCGTGGTCAGCCCGAATGGAATTGGTAAAGAAGAGTTTTGCCGCGCAGTGCTGGCGGGAAAGTCGGGCGTGAAGCGCATTACGCGTTTCGATCCCTCGAATCTTGCCGTACACATTGGCGGAGAAATTTCCGAGTTCCCGGAACTCGACTGGGTAGACGCGCGCGAGCGCAAGCATGTTTCCCGCGTAGTGCCGCTGGCCATTGCTGCTTCCACGGAAGCCGTGAAAGATGCCGGCCTCGATCCTTCCACGATGTCCATGAAAGAAAAGCGGGAAATTGGCGTAGTGCTTGGCACGGGAGGCGGCGCACAGGAATTTTCAGAGGAGCAGTATCGTTTGTGGCATGCAGGCCTGACGCGGCAAGTAAGTTTGTTTTGCATTCCCAGCGGCACGATGGGGACGATTCCGAGCGAGATCAGCATGCGCTTCGGATTTCGCGGCTACAGCCACGTAGTCACAGCCGGATGCACATCTTCCTCCGACGCGATCGGCTATGCCTACCAGCATATCCAGGCGGGCGTTCTGCCCATGTTTTTAGTCGGCGGCGTAGATTCACCGATCACTCCGGGAATTATCAAGGGCTACTCCATGCTGCACGCGCTGGCGCAATGCTGGAATGATCAGCCGGAACGGGCGTCGCGTCCGTTCTCAAAAGATCGCAGCGGATTCGTGCTGGCGGAAGGTTCCTGGATGTTCATTCTGGAAGACTATGAACACGCGAAGGCCCGAGGGGCGCGTGTTTATGCCGAAGTCGTTGGGTACGGTTCAACCTGTGAAGCTTTCCACCGCGTGCGCATGAGCGATTCTCCGGAGGAACCAGCGCGGGCGATTTCCCTGGCGCTCGAAGAGGCAAAGATCCAGCCCGAAGACGTGCAATATGTGAACCTGCATGGAACCTCAACTGAAATGAACGACCGCGTGGAAACGCGCGCCGCCAAGATTGCCCTTGGGGATCGTGCTTACAAAATTCCCATGTCAGGCTTGAAATCGCAGATTGGACATGCACAAGGTGCATGCGGCTCGGCAAGCGTGGCCGCGACGATCATTGCGATGGAGCATAAAAAACTTCCGCCCACCATCAATCTGGAAACTCCAGATCCGGAGTGCGATCTGGACTATGTTCCCGATGCAGGGCGCACAGCGAACATTGAACACGCCATCTGCAATTGCGTGGGATTCGGATCGAAGAACTCGGCTTTGATTTTGAAGAAAATCGCATAGCGCGATAAAGCATCCATTATGCGAAAACAATTTCGCGCTTTTGCTCTGCGCTTTTCACTGCCAGCTCCAAAACCTTCATGACGGCGAGCGCCTGTTCGCCCGTGACAGGATTGGGGCCTTCCCCGAGAATGGCATCCCGCAGCGCTTCGTAATAACCGAGATATCTTCCCGGAAGATTGGGGATAACAGTGAGACGCGCGTGGTTCCCATTTTGTAGCGTAAGAACTCCCTTCAACGGATCTTTGCCAAAACCTGCAGCCGTGGGCTTCTTGCCAGCTTTCAGCATATCTTCCTGCGTGTCCATCCCATTTTTGACGAAGCTGCCGCGCGTTCCATGTATAAAAAATCGTGGGCCGTTTGCGATAACAAGCGAGCTGCCATGCAGAACAATTCTCTTATTTTCGTAACCCAGCAGCACATGGAAATAATCCACCGTAGTGGAACCCGGCCGTTGCATGGCCAAGTCCGCATAAATTGAATCGGGTATGCCGAACAATTGCAAAGCCTGGTCGGCAAGATGAGCTCCGAGGTCGTACCAGATCCCGCTTGCGGGGCCCGGCGTTTCACGCCAGCGCTTTTTTATCTCAGAACGGAACCGGTCGTAGCGAGACTCGAAATACATGACGTCCCCAAGGCGGCGCGCCGCAAAAACTTTGCGCAGAGTAAGGAAATCGCCGTCCCAACGGCGGCTTTGATAAACGGAAAGCAGGCGCTTTTGCTTCGCTGCCAGCGCGATGAGCTGTTCCGCCTCAGAGACAGTCGTCGTGAAAGGTTTGTCCACAACCGAATGTTTGCCGGCATTGAGAGCTTTCTGTGCCAGATCGAAATGCGAGGTGTTTGGCGTGGCGATCACGATGAGATCAATGTCCGGTTTGGCAAAAACTTCGTCGTAACCAATGACCTCAGTCTTCGGCCAGTCTTTTCTCACTTTGGCGGCATCGGAGGAAGCAATGTAGCGAAGGCGCAAGCCGCGCACGGCTGAAATAAGCGGCGCGTGGAAAGTCTTCCCGGCAAAGCCATAGCCGATGAGGGCCACGTTGATGGGGTTTCTGTCCAAAATTTTGTGTTTTGTGGTCATAACCAAGCGAAAAGGTATCACAATGCAGGAAGGGCCGCATTGCGCCTGCATCTTTTCGCTTTCGTTATAATCGAAACATAAATGAATCAGATTGTTCATGAAAATGATGCGGTTGCGGTGGCGAATTCGCCGGAAAGCATAGCCGGGTTTCGCGTTCTGACATCTTCCTGCGGCGTTGCCGAACGGACGGACCACATCCTTATACAGTTCGGGGGCAAGGACCGCACGCGCTGGATGAATGGCCAGATCACCAATAACATCCGCGACTTAGCTGCCGGGAATGGGATTTATGGATTTCTCCTGAATCCTCAGGGACAGATTCAGGGCGATCTTTATGTCTATAACCGCGGCGAATTTTTACTTGTAGATCTCGAACGCGCGCAAATGGAAAAAGTTCTCGGCTTATTCCGGCGCTACATCATCATGGACAAAGTTGAGATCAGCGAAATGTCCGACGCAATGCTTCAAATTACGGGTCCGAAGGCTGCTGAAGTTCTGGCTAAAGCCGGCTTCGCGCTCCCGGATTTGCAGCCGTTGCAAGTGGCGGATGTGCAGTGGAATGAAATCAGCTGCACCATTGTGCGTAAAGATATTCCTCTCATACCTTCATTTGAAATCTGGTGCACAGCAGGAGACAGCAGCAAAATCAAGAGCGCGCTCCTCGAGGCAGGCGCCGTAACAGTGGATGCCGGCGCGCTGGAACTTTTGCGCATCGCGTGCGGCACTCCGAAGATTGGCCCGGATATTCGCGAGCACGATTTGCCGCATGAAACCGAACAAGCGCGAGCTTTGAACTTTACCAAAGGCTGCTACATTGGGCAGGAAATTGTGGAACGGATTCGCTCGCGCGGCAATGTGCACCGCAAGTTAACCGGATTTCTAATTGATGGCACAATTCCCGCAGGAACGGCCATCCAGGTGGATGGAAAAACTGTAGGAGAAATTACAAGTATTGCTTCCCTGCCATCGAATACCAGTATTCAGAATGTCGCGCTGGGCTTTATCCGGCGCGAACACGGAACGGAAGGAAACACCATTCCCGTGGGCGCATCTAAGGTCACCGTCACG
>DASXCC010000047.1:0-4594 GCA_036491415.1 Terriglobales bacterium
GGCATCGAGCTTCATCCGCGTGTGCGCGTACATTACACGCAGTCGGGAATCGAAGCGATCGTACGCTATCCGGCAGATTTTCAGACTGCCTTTGAAATGGACGACGCCATCATGCGCGAGTTGCTCGCCGCAGTGAACCACGAGCCCAAGTTGAGACTTTTAAGTTCTATAGGGCCGCGCCTGCGAACAGACATCTCTTCGGCTACCGCGTAAACTCACCATAACAGTCTGATTGTGCACTTTCTCCGCAACCCAGCTACAATATTTTGTTTTGAAAGGACGGGTTCTTCGTGATCGTTGGCGTGCCAAAAGAAATCTATCCGGGGGAACGGCGAGTTGCGCTCACGCCTGCCGTGATTCCCAATTTAACGAAGGTGGGATTCGAAATCGTCATCGAATCCGGCGCAGGCGCCGCCGCTGGTTATCCCGATGAGCAATACACAGAGAAGGGCGCAAAAGTCCTTCCCGACCGGGCTTCGGTTTTTTCGACTGCGGAAATTATCACGCAAGTGCTCTGCTACGGTGCGAATGACGTAAACGGCTCCGAGGACCTTCGCCTTTTCCGTCATGGACAGATTCTGCTTGGATTTCTCCGTCCGCTCGGCTCTGCCGAGGTTGTACAGCAGATCGCGAATACGGGAGTAACTTCCTTCTGCGTCGAGCTCATTCCCCGTACCACGCGCGCGCAGAGCATGGACGCGCTTTCGTCCATGGCCAATCTCTCGGGATACAAATCGGTCCTCGTTGCCGGCGATCATTTGCCCAAAATTCTTCCCATGATGACTACCGCCGCTGGGACCATCACCCCCAGCAAAGTTCTCATCATTGGAGTCGGCGTCGCTGGACTTCAGGCCATTGCCACTGCGCGGCGTTTAGGCGCGGTGGTTTCCGCATACGATGTTCGTCCTGCAGTCAAAGAGCAGGTACAAAGTTTAGGGGCACGTTTTGTAGAGCTTCCGCTCGAAACCGGAGACGCGCAGGATTCTCGTGGATACGCCCGCGCTCAGGACGAAGCTTTCTACGCCAAACAGCGCCAATTGATGGGCGAAGTGATTGCCGGAAATGACGTCGTCATCACCACCGCCGTGGTTCCCGGCAAAAAAGCGCCGGTGCTGGTCACAGCAGAAATGGTGAAAGGCATGAAGCCCGGCTCGGTGGTATTCGATCTGGCCGCGGAGCGCGGCGGAAATTGCGAACTTACCGAAGCCGGAAAAACCGTGGTGAAGCATGGCGTCACCATTATTGGCGCGGTGAATGTGGCCAACGGCGTTCCCTTCCACGCAAGTCAGGTATATGCAAAAAATCTGACGACGTTTCTATTGAACCTTGTGAAGGAAGGCGGAGTCCGGCCTGAAACAGAAGACGACATCATCCGCGACACTTTACTTACACGCGGCGGCGAAGTGTTGAACCAACGCGTTCGCGAACTTTTCCCGGCACTGTCCGCAGCCACACCAAAATAGAAGGAGAACCTGTGCCCGCAGATTTTATTTCCAACTTATACGTATTTATTTTGGCGGGGTTTGTCGGCATTGAGCTGATCAAGCGCGTATCGCCGCTTCTGCATACTCCGCTCATGTCACTCACCAACGCCCTGGATGCCATCGTGGTTGTAGCCGCCATCATCATCTGCGGCCGTCATGAGACCCCGCTTTCCACCGCGCTCGGCGCCATCGCCGTGGCCGCCTCCTTCAGCAATATGGTGGGCGGATTCTTTATCACCGATCGTATGTTGCGCATGTTCAAGAGCGGCAGGGCAAACAAATCATGAACGCTCTCGCGCTTCAGCAATATTTGGATTTCGCTTTCATCGCGGCCGTCGTTCTCTTCATTCTGGCGGTCAAATGGTTAAGCTCGCCTGCAACGGCGCGCCGCGGCGTTCTGGCTGGTGAAATTGCCGCCGCCATCGCGGTGGGCGCCACGCTCTGCAATCCCGAACTGGTGCAATTCAAGTGGATCATCATCACGCTGATTATCGGCGCTGGCATCGGCATACCGCTAGGCATGGTCAAAATGACCGCCGTTCCGCAGCGGACCGCGCTTAGCCATGCATTCGGCGCACTGTCCGCAGCCATCATCGGCATCGCGGAATATTATGTCGGCGTTCCGCACGTCAGTCGCTTTCAGATGGGAGAAATTGGCCTCGAAGTCATCATCGGCTCGCTCACCTTCACAGGAAGCTTGATTGCCGCCGGCAAGCTGCAGGAAATTTTGCCGCAGCGGCCGATTGTTTATAAAGGCCAGAACGTCGTTAGCCTGTCGGTCCTCGGAGCGGCCCTGGTGCTGGCGGTATTGCTGGTCGTCAATCCCAACCAACCATTTCTATTCCCGGCGATGGTCGTCGTCGCGTTATTTTTTGGCATATTGCTGGTCACGCCGATCGGCGGCGCGGATATGCCTACCGTTATCTCGCTGCTGAATTCCTACGCTGGATTTTCCGCCGCGTTGCTGGGCTTCGTCCTCAACAGCAAAGTGCTCGTGGTTGCGGGCGCGCTTGACGGATCTTCGGGATTCATCCTCTCCGTGATCATGTGTAAAGCCATGAACAGGTCTTTCACCAATGTGATGTTTGGTGCATTCGGGCAAGTGCAGGCTTCGAGCGGCGCGGTGAAAGAAGATCGCGTTGTTCGAAATGCATCCGCTGAAGAAGCTGCCGCGATTCTGCTTGCAGCGAGCAAAGTCGTCATCGTTCCCGGCTACGGTATGGCCGTTGCGCAGGCCCAGCACAAAGTCCGCGAACTGTATGACGGACTCACGAAAAAAGGTATCGATGTGCGTTTCGCCATCCATCCCGTCGCGGGACGTATGCCCGGCCACATGAACGTCCTTCTCGCCGAAGCGGATGTTCCTTATGATCGCTTGATCGAAATGGAAGACATCAACGGCGACATGTCGCAAACCGATGTCTCGCTCATCATCGGTGCGAATGACGTTACCAATCCGGCGGCGCGCAGCGATACCAGCAGCCCGATTTACGGTATGCCCATCATTGACGTGGACAAATCACATACAGTGATGGTGATCAAGCGCAGCATGAACCCAGGATTCGCAGGCATTGATAATCCGCTGTATTATCTCGACCACACGCTCATGCTCTTTGGCGATGCAAAAGCGTTTGTCACCAATATTGTCCGGGAAGTTGGCGGCGGCCACTGATAAAACTTGTGTCTTAAGATTCGAGGTCACAACGACTCAATACCAGCTACAAAATGCTCTCGCGTACGTCTGGCTCATTTTTGGAATTTATTGGTTTCTGAGCGGCATACGTACAAAAGCCGCCAAAACGCGGGAACTAAGCGCATGGCGTTTTTTGCGGCTTTTTATTCTTGCCGCCACTTTTTCGCTTCTCTTTGGCAAATGGACGCGCATCGGATTTCTCGGTTGGCGTTTCGTGCCAGTAAAACCTTTTATCTTTGAAACCGGACTGGTACTCGCGCTGGCGGGAATTTCTTTGGCTCTGTGGGCCCGTTTACATCTGGGGAAAAACTGGAGCGACAAAGTCATCCTCAAAGTCGACCACGAACTCATCCGCTCCGGACCTTATGCTTACTTTCGCCATCCCATATATTCCGGGGTTCTATTAGGTATTTTAGGAACTGGGCTTGTGGTGGGCGAGTGGCGATGTGTTCTGGCTTTCTGCATTCTTCTCGCGAACTATTCCATTAAGGCAAAACGGGAAGATCATATTCTTGCCGCGCAATTTGGTGACGCCTTTCAGGAACACAAACGGCAGGCGGGATTTCTATTACCCAGGTTCCATTGAACCTCTTCCTTTCCCAGTTCAACTAAGCGTATCCTGTGTTTTCTCATGATCAATTCCAACGAAGAACGCAGCCGTCTGGCGAAGCTCTATACCAGCTTGAGCGATGGCGAACTGCAGAAGCTCGCAAGCGACGCAGATTCGCTTACCGAGGAAGCATGGGATGTTCTGGAGGAAGAATTGGACCGCCGGGATCTCGTGGATGATGCGGAAGAAACTCTCAGAAACGGCGCTGCCTCCAGCTTGCAATTCGAAAAATTAATGACGATTCGTGAATTTCGCGACCTGCCTGAAGCTTTGCTGGCACAAGGATGCTTGCAGTCGGCAGGCATTGAATGTTCTCTGGGCGATGCAAACCTCGTGCGGTTGGATTGGTTCATTTCTAATTTCGTCGGTGGCGTAAAACTTAGAGTGAATCCGAAAGACGCGCGAGAGGCCTTAGAAATTCTCAATCAACCTATTCCTGCAGGATTTCACGTGGAAGGTGTGGGAATTTATGAACAGCCACGATGTCCGAAATGCGGATCGCTGGACGTAGCTTTTGAATCGTTGAACAAATTAGCGACATACACGACTGTGATGCTTAATGTACCGATCCCAGTCCACAATGAAGGTTGGAACTGCCACTCATGCAAGCATGAGTGGCAAGATCAAGATGAAGATGAAAACGAAGACCTCTCCGAAAATCAGCCTCCTACTGCACAGTAGTAGAAGTTGGCGGAACTGGCGTTGGAGTTGTTGGCGCTGGAGTTGTTGCAGGCACTGGAGCGCCGGGCATTTGACCTGTCGCCGGATCTCCCGGCGTTCCCATAACTGTTCCGATTGATTCTCCCG
>DASXCC010000048.1:0-18565 GCA_036491415.1 Terriglobales bacterium
CGACAACAGCATTGACCATAAGAACTCGTAGCCGAATTTCGCACCCACTTGACTGTAAGTTGCGATGCCGCTTGGATCATCGTCGGACGCGCCAGTGACGAGTCCGGGTCCTAGTTTTCCAAAGAAGGTCTTTAGAAAGCCATTTTTAGATAAAGCTCCGTCCGACAAAGTGCTGGGACGGCTCTTAGCGCGTGGCGCGGTTGACATGTCAGATGGAAAATGCGGTCAGGACTTCTTCTTGGGAACCTTTGCGCCCTTCTTACGAGCTTCAGAGAGACCGATTGCGATTGCCTGTTTACGGCTTTTGACTTTGCCGCCCTTACCACCTTTACCGGACTTTAGTGTTCCTTTCTTCTTCCGGTGCATGGCACTCTTTACCCTCTTTGTTGCGCTCTTGCCGTACTTTCGACTGCCTGATTTCTTTTTGGCTGGCATACAAGTTTCTCCTCAACTCCGCAACATTCAGATGCACGGCGATATAGTGTCGTTGGCAACAGGCATGTGACTATGTGACGCGTTCTAAGACAGGATGTACATACAAGACTGGATAGCAACTGACATTTAGGGAAGGATCATCAAACATGCCTATGCCAACGCTAATCGTCGAATGCCCTTACTGCCGACAACCGACTCCTCAACATACCGACATGGATAGCGTATTCGCCGGTCAAGGTCGATGCAGGCATTGTCACGAGGAGTTTTTGATTAAAGACAATCTAGCCAGCCCATACCTGGATTAGCGATCTCGCTCGACTGAAATGGCATTCCGGTTACATGCTTCAGAGAAGAGTTTTTAAAGGAGAAAGATTATGGCCAGTCCGGCAAGTTTCAAGAAGCACCCTCTACACCCCATGTTAGTGGCCATACCTATTGGTTTATGGGTTTTTGCGTTAGTGTGTGATGTAGTTGCAAATGTGAAAGGTCCAAGTGTTTGGAGCACCGTGGCTCTCTATTGTGTGGCTGGCGGAATCGTTGGTGCAGTTCTGGCGGCAGTGCCGGGTTTAATCGACTACTTTTCCATTCACGAAGCCGCGATGCGACGAATTGCCAATTTTCACTTACTCATCAATTCCGCAGCGCTTGTCATTTTTGGAATCAATCTTTGGAGCCGGTTTAAGTTGGAAGCCACGAGCCCAGTACCTCTAATTTTGTCAATCTTAGGCGTTCTTGGTATTGGCATAGGTGGTTGGCTCGGCGGCGAAATGGTTTATGTCAAGGGTATGGCTGTGGACGCGGTCGATAAACTTGCCAAAAAGGTCGAAGAACAACCGAAAATTCGACGGGCAGGTTGAGAGCGAAAAGCCTCCTTTTCTTTACCTGTACCCAATGCAATGCGAGGAACGATAGCCGCATGGAGGTGCTCGCACGAGAAATCGGAAGCTGACAAACACATCCAGCAAACACATGTCTCGCAGTGCTAAATTCTTATCATTTTGAGGTTATGCAGGGTTTTTGGATTTCCGCTCAGGCATCCAACGAAGGACGACAATTTTCCGAACCCTTTTCTCTGTACGCCGTTCATGCGCTCATTCAAACTGGATTTGAATTCCTCGCATTCCGTTTCCATGCGGGTTGCTTCTTCTTTTTGTTCCTTCACTCTTTGCAGTGAGCATTAACACATCGCGAATTTCGCACATGAGTCAAGTTTACGCTTATGAAGATGAGCCACTCTGTTGTTTAGGGCAGTTACTTCTCTTCCCTTACTGGCGGCTTTCCCGACTTTACTTGTTCGGTCGCTTTAAATAGTTCTTTGCAAGGTTTGCAGTTCGGATCACTACAATAGGGCGATCCGGGCGTTGTGCTGTGCGGCATCGGTTTAGGTTGTGCGCTCATAATTTCGTCCTCAAGTAAAAAAGTCGCCTTCGTGTAGGCGGCATCGTAGCTATGGAGATGTCTATTTCTGCCATGGGACTACACTCTCATATTTTCAACTTCTTTCCTGCATCTGAAAGGTAATTTGAAGGTCTTGATTAGAGCCATCTTTCAAGCGGAGGCATTGTCTTAAAGCCCGGAGCGCATACAAGGCGCTTGTAAGTGCGGTTTTTTCCGCACGAGCATGCAAATCGGTAAATAGTTCGCGTTCACGCGACAAGATGAGCTGTTCGGCTTCGCGTATCCGACGCGGCAAATGGAGTCGGTCTGTCTCCCAAACTGCGTCTAAGTATTTATTGCGCCATTCAAAAGCAGTTGATTTCGTTGACTGAAGTTCTTTAGCCGGGGCAGAATTATCGACAATTTGGGTAAACATATCGAGCCTCCTGATTGTTGCGGCGCGATTAAAGTAAAACTTTGTTGGACCTGAGGCAATACAGTGTTCTATGTAAGCTGCATGAGATAACGCACACGTTCCGATGGAAGCGAAGATGAACAGTCTGAAACTTCGGCCGGCGTTTTCGATGTCCTGCATTCCAGGGGAAACTCGTATTGCCGATTGAGACCTCTTAGTGCGAAACGGTGCCACCACAGAAGACTCTGGTAACCTACTCCGGACGCTGGAGCTTTCTTGACGACAAGAAGTTCCAGCTTAAATCCACATGGAAATAGCAGGCCGCGTTCATATCCTGGGTGAAGAGATTCGCGAAATCGTGAAAGAGAACACCGGGTATTTGTCTTTATCGAATGATTTTCGGTGGGACTCTTGGCGGAAACAACAACATGAACGGAGAAGGCTACGATTGGAACCTATCAAAACCGAACTAGAAACCTTGATACGGAAAAAGTAAACCGCCAAAACTCCGAAAACCGAAACGCAAGTTTTAGGTGAGGACTCCTGTATGTTCTGCGCAAATCCTTCTTAACGATATGCCCGATGCATCACCGGAAAACACTTGAACTGGATAAGCACAATGCAATGCGAAAGAATGCTTCCCTGCTAAGTCGTTCCAAAGTTGTTCTAATTTAATAGCAGCCTCAGCGTTCCCCTCGGCACAAAGCAAAGCTACCATTTCCCCAAACGCGACGACGCGATGACCCGGATGTCGCGAAGCACGAGTCGCAGTCGCCAAGACTTTTTCAATGGTCTCAAAGACTAAAGTTGGATCAGGCTTGCCGTTGACCATAAACCGAGATAAAACGTCGGAGGCTTCCAAAGGAATATATCGCCCTTCCCTGTTGCTTTTAGAAAGTCGATTTTACGTTTCTTTAACAGGCAAGCGAGACCCTAAAGATGACCTCGGGTCGCAATGACAATCGCGGAGCAGTTTCGCCGCAATGCGGTTTCTAAATAAGTTGCTAGCTCAGCGAGCAGCTTTTCATCTTGTTCATAGAAATGAACGGTATGGACGTGGATTGGAGCGCCGGGTCCCAAAAATTCGCTAAGATTCAACAATGTCCCCATTTCAGACAAAACCAACACGATTGTTAACCCGCAAGACGCAGACGGCGATACCGGGTTCTATGTACCTCTTTTAGCCACGATTCGGCATTCGCATTCATTCGGAAGTGGAAGATGGCGGAAGTTGATCCGGGCGGTCCTGTCTTGGCTCTAGAATTTCATTGATCTCTTTGATGAGAGCCATAAACTTGTCGGAGTCTTGTTCTGTTGAGGCCAATGTCGCGAGTTCTAACAGCCGCTTTTGTTTATCGTGCACCCATGTACCTGATTCCTTTGCTAGCTTTCGGTATGTTCACGATTGTCTCCCAGCAAAAAGCCGCCCTTGCTGTAGGCGGCATCGGAGTGAAAAGTAGTTTACAAAGTGATTATATGCGCACCAGGAAGCGCAACAGAATACTTAGGGCAAGTTGCCCATTCCGCCGACGCAGGCTGTGCAAAAATGAGGTACCAAGACGCACCAAGGGCGTAACTTACGTACCATGGGGTACATACACTAGCGCTATCGACTCGGGGAGCCAAAGGTCAACATTTAGCGGTATCGTTTTTTGCCGTCTCGGGTCATCTTGAACTCCAGGTGTGACTACTCTGTCTCCCTGATTTTCGGTGTCAGCGTCCCCCGTCTGAAAGCGCGTTCCTTCATTAAAACGAAGAAAACCGGCACGAGAATCAGTACGTGAATGGTTGAAGTGATCATTCCTCCCACCATTGGAGCGGCAATCGGTTTCATTACATCAGAGCCAATACCACTAGCCCAAAGAATAGGAATTAGGCTGGCAAGGACTGCACTGACCGTCATCAGTTTTGGCCGAAGCCTTTGCACGGCGCCTTCAATGGCGGCCTCGTGAATGTCGGCTTCTGTAATCGGACGATCGGCGGCAATGCGCTTGTCCAATGATTCGTGCAAATACACCACCATTACAACGCCAGTTTCTACGGCTATGCCAAACAACGCGATATAGCCCACCCACACTGCAACACTAAAGTTGTAGCCCAGTAACCACTGCAAAATCAGCCCCCCCGTCATCGCGTAAAACGTAGGGAAGATTAAAACCATTGCTTCTGCAAAGGAATGGAACACCATGTACAGAAGCAGAAAGATGACAAAGAAAACCACTGGCAAAATAATCTTCAATCGCTCTTTTGCTCGTTGCTGAAACTCGTATTCTCCCGACCACTGATAGGTGTAGTCTGCTGGCAACTGCAACTTTTGCCGAAGCATTTGGTTCGCCTGGGTTACGAATCCACCATAGTCAGTTGTGTCGAGATCAATATAGATATAGCCCGTCAACTGACCATCTTCGTCCCTGATCATTGCCGGACCGCGTGAGAAAGAAACTTTCGCCACTTCCGATATGGGAATCTGTGCGCCTGATGGCGTCGCGATCAACACTCGGCTGAGTTCTTCGATGTTGTCTCGGAAATCGCGCTGGTAGCGGACATTGATGGGATAACGCTGGCGGCCTTCGATGTTCTCGGCGACATTCATCCCGCCGATGCCGGACTCCACGGCTTGTTGTACGTCAGCAATGGTTAGACCGTATTTCGCCGCTTCCTGCCGGTTCGCATCCACGTTGATGTAGAAACCCTGTGATACACGCTCGGCGAAAACAGAACGGACCCGCGGCAACCCAGACAAAATCTGTTGTATTCGCGCTCCGAGTTGCTGGATTTGTTCGAGATTTCCGCCTTGGAGCTTCATCCCTACCGGAGTCTTGATGCCGGTCAAAGCCATATCAAGTCTATTTTGTACGGGCATCGTCCAGGTATTGGTCAAGCCCGGAAATTGCAGCTTTGCATCCATTTCCCCGATTAGTTTTTCGTAGGTCATTCCATTGCGCCATTTTTCGCGGGGTTTCAGCATCACGGTTGTGTCGTACATATCAAGTGGCGCGTTGTCGGTTGCGCTGTCTGACCGTCCGACTGCCCCAAAAACCGTATCCACTTCGGGGAACGTTCGCAGGATGCGATCCTGTTCCTGCAACAGTTGTGATGCCTGTGTGATGGATATGCCAGGGAGAGCGGTAGGCATATACAGAGAGGAACCTTCAAACAATGGCGGCATGAATTGACTGCCTATTTTGAAAATAAGAGGAAACGTCACGAGAAGAAAAACCAAATTCAGCAGCAATGTTGTTTTGCGATATTTCAAACAAAGCCGCAAGATCGGCAGATATAACGCTTGGGTGAATTTTGAAACTGGATTTTCAGATTCCGGTCGTAACCTTCCGCGAATGAAAATTACCATCAGGATTGGGACCAGTGTGATTGCCAAAAGCGACGAGAAACCCACAGCAAGCGTTTTTGTCCATGCCAGTGGACGAAACATGCGGCCTTCCTGCGCTTCCAGTAAAAACACCGGCAGGAAAGAAACGACAATAATCAAGAGCGAAAAAAATAACGGAGGGCCGACTTGCTTCGCGGAGTCAATGAGAATCCGCACCCTATCGCGCGCCCGCACTTGGGAGGGGGATTCGGATAGATGCCTGTATCCGTTTTCCACCATCACGATAGCCGCATCCACAAGAACGCCAATCGCCAATGCCAACCCACCAAGCGACATGATGTTGGAACTGACATTGAGGTAATACATGGGGATGAAGGAAATCACGAGCGCAATGGGCAGAGTGAGGATGGGAATTAGCGCCGAACGAAAGTGAAACAAGAAAACAACGATGACCAGGGAGACTATGATTGCCTCCTCAAGCAAGCTATGTTTCAGCGTGTTTATGGATTCGCTGATCAATCCCGCACGATCGTAGCCAGATACAATCTCTACTCCCGGTGGAAGCGATCCTTGAATCTGAGCCAGTTTCTTTTTCACTCCATCAATGACGTTTAAAGCATTTAGTCCATAGCGCATAACGACAATACCGCCGACAGTTTCTCCTTCCCCATTCCACTCCGCGACACCCTCCCGAATGTCCGGGCCAAAGGAAACAGTACCCAAATCCTTTAGCAAAACCGGAGTGCCGTTCTTCGCCATCACAGGGACGTTCGACAGATCGTCAAGCGATTTCAGATAACCCAAACCGCGTACCATGTACCGCGCGCCACTCAGTTCCAAAACCCTGCCGCCTACTTCATTCGTGCTGGATTTCACGCGGTCAATTACGGTGGACAAAGAAATGCCGTATGCGAGCAGTTTGTTCGGGTCGAGACTGACTTGATATTGGCGTACAAATCCGCCGATGGTCGCCACTTCTGCAACGCCTGGGACGGTCGCCAGCTGGTAACGCAAATCCCACTCCTGAATGCTTCGCAGATCGGCAAGGCTATGCTGATGTGTGTGGTCAACTAGCGCATATTCATAAACCCATCCTGCACCAGTGGCATCCGGGCCAATCGCGGGGTGAACACTTGCAGGAAGCCGCCCAGCAATCGTTTGTAGATACTCAACCACCCTTGAACGTGCCCAATAAATATCGGTTCCGTCCTCGAACACCACAAAAATGTAAGAGTCATTGAACATGGTTTGCGCCCGGACTGCTTTTACACGAGGAGCGGCAAGCAATGCGGTCACAATTGGATATGTAACTTGGTCTTCAATGATGTTGGGTGGTTCCCCTTCCCAATTTGTATGGATGATTACCTGCACATCGGAAATATCTGGCAGAGCGTCCAAAGGGATGTGACTCATGGACCAGATTCCCGCGAGAGTCAGTAAGAGCACGCCGGTAAATACCAGGAAGCGATTCTGTGCGCACCACTCAATGATTCGGGAGATCACGATTACATACCTCCCGTGGCGTTGACGGTCAGATGCTTGCTTAGAATTGTCTGCCCATTTTGTTGCGCAGTGATGGTGACTTGCCAAGTACCACCTGAACTAAGACCACCTTTGCCTTCGTAGACGCCTCCACCACTGTCACCAGCATTGATGACAGTTTTCATTGCAGCCATTCCCATTGCAGGCATTGCCGCCATGAAAAAACTGACGGTAACGTTTGCGCCAATGATGGGTTTGCCATCCTGTTCTGTTAGTTTGACGCGAACAATATTGCTGCCCTTGTGCGGAGGGTCGGGGTCAGTTGTCAATTCAACTTTAGGTTGAGATTGAGCATTCATCGAAGCCGCTTGCCCTGCGCCCGGAGGAGGTGGAACAAACGTGCCGGCAGCCGCTTGCAATTGTGCTTCTGAGTCAATAAGGAAGTTTGCCGATGTAACAATCTTCTCTTTTGCCTTGAGTCCTCTCGTAATCACGATCTGATTTTCAACTTGAGGACCGATTTCAACATCACGCGGTTCGATATTGCCTTCCCCGCTGTACACAAACACCAAATTCTTCGTTCCTGAGTGAAATGCTGCTGTGGCAGGGACTACTAGCTGCCGTCCCATTGAATGTTTAACTCGAACATTCACATACATCCCTGGCCTCAATTTCATGCCGGGATTCGGAAACACCAATCGGACAGGCAACGTGCGCGTATTCGTATCCAATTGCGGAAGTAGGTAATCCAGTCGTCCGCTGAAAACTTGACCGGGATATGCGTCAACGGTCACGTCCGCAGTATCGCCGGGTTTGATCTTTCCCGCATCGCTCTGAAATACCTGTGCAATTACCCACACATCCGAAAGATCGGCAACGGTGTAGAGCATGGTTTCCGGTTGAACGTACATATTCGGCAGTGCTTTCTTTTCGGTTATGTAGCCGGAAACAGGGGAATAGATCGTGAGATCAGTAATGGCTTTTCCGCGTTGATCCAGTTGTTCTATTTCGGAGGGAGACACTTCCCACTGAAGCAATCTCTCTTTGGTGGCATTTAACAATGACGATGCGCCGGAAGCTACGCCGTTAATTGTGCTCGGTTGCAACGTCTCTAAGTTTTTCTTAGCTAACAAATATTCCTGTTCTGTAGAAACCAGATCAGGACTGTAGATCGTGAATAGCGGCTGGCCCCTCCTGATTAAACTGCCGGTGGAATCTGCATAGACCTTGCGTACCCATCCCGCAAAGCGCGTTTGCACATAGGCTTGTCGCCGTTCATCAATTTCCACGTTGCCGTAAAAACGAAGATCGGAAGAAACTGGCTTAAATTCAACTTGCCCGATTACGACGCCTATACTCTGCATCCGTTGCGGCGTAAGTTGTATCGGAGCAAGTGACACTTCCTGCAGGTTTGCCGGTGCTTTATCTGCCGAGCTTGATACGTCACTTGGTAAGTCGCCTTGTGTCATCGTGTCCATTGATGCCATTGGCGCATTGTTTCCAGATTGGGGAGGAACAACATGACTCAGACGCCACCACAAGAACGCAGCCAACACTGCGAGGAAGATTGTTGCGGATAGTGAAACTAAGAAAGCAGGACGATAGACGTTGGCGTTTGACATGATTGTTCCTTTCTCGTTGTTCGTTTTCGCCAGATGTTCATTCATGGCACATCTACCCCCGTCAGGCGTTCCAATTCGGCGAGTGCCGATTCGTGCTCAACTAACTGGTTGCGATATTCCAGATCAAGATTCAGCACATCTAGGAACGAAGAAAGCAGAGTCTGAAAGTCTTGACGGTTGGATTGGTACGCGGCGAGTGCAGATTGGAAGGAGGCCTCTGATTGAGGTACAAGCCCTTCTTTGTAAATTTTGAGTTGTTCCTCAGAGGTTTTGACTCGAATGAATTGTTGCTGCACTTCGGAAAGCACACGTTGTTCTTCACTGTCTAACTCGCGCTGTGCTCGTTCCCGATTCTGTTGTGCTTCCGCTAGTTCGGCTTTTTGCCGTCCGCGATTCGGCAATCGAATACCGAACGTCGCCATGTAGTAATCTCGCGTGTCTCTATTCGTGTGCTCGTAGTTGTACTGTACGTTGAAATCTGGCCGAAGATTCTTGTGCGCTAGTTCTACCTGGGTCTCTTGTTGCTGAGCCAGTGCTTTTTTTGATTTCACATCCGGATTTTGTTCACGGGCCTTCTGCAAAAGTTCTGCTGCGGTGTACGGCAGAGTCCGCATCGCTAGTGTTTCCGCGACGACGTCTGGTGATTCTTGTGGACGCCCCACCAGTTGCTTGATCTGAGCCTCAAGGATCTCTCCTTCCTGGTGGTGATGGGCGAGTTCTTGCAGAATCTTTGTGTTCTGCAACTGCGCTTTTAGCACGTCCTGCTGATTGCCCTGGCCGACGCGATACCGAGTTTCGGTTGATTGCTGTATTTGTTTGAGAAGTTCAGCATTCTTCTGTAAAGTGCCAAGCGTTTGCTGAATGTAAGCTAGACGGAAATAAAGAATCTTCAGATTTCCGACGACTGTTTTGCGGATTGAGTCGCTTTCGGACTCCATCGAATCCGCCCCATGTTCAGCCATGCGTCCGCGCAGCTGTCGTTTCCCCGGATACGGTAAGTCTTGGGACACTCCAAACCCAACATAGGCAAAATCGCTATCGCTATAACCAGCAAAAGGCCGTGGACTGCCTACGTTGAATTGCTGCACTGAGAGTTGTGTTTCAGGCAGAGCAGACGCCTGTTGTCCAATATTTCGCGACGCTTGCCATGCGCGGACAGATGCAGCGATTTGTGGATTATCCTGTTCCGCTTCCCTCACTAAATCATGTAAGGAAGTTGGCGACTCCGCAGGGTGATGAGTAGGCTCTTGCGCACTGACACTGCTGGCAAGGATCAGGCTCAAAGCCAAAATCATGATCGGAGATAAAGCCCTAGTACGCCCGAAAAAATATCGGGACAAGCCAATGGATTGCATCGTTCCTCCAAACACAAAACCAGTTTTCTAGGCACAAACAAACGAAGGCTCGAACGTGTTGACACACGAGTGCCTTGGGAAGTTCAGAGGAAGACGAATCAGATTCTTAGAACAGAAATACTTGCAGGAGGAGAGGTAGGCGGCGAGTGTCTATCCAATGCCCTAGGAGCTAAATTGAAGCTGTTCACGATGATTATTGCTGGCATCACTGGCAGCACGTGGATGACCTGTAATGTGCGGTTTGGCGCACAATCCGATGTGCTATTTAGTACTGGCTGATGATCTGCTGCCGTTGCAGGCTGACAACAAGGATGTGATTGTGACATCCCACTCCTTCCACATTCTTGGGCCATCCGCTTACAACACTCGCGCTCTGCACTAGTCATAGCTGTCGCTGGCAATGCGCACGCCATAATCGGAGCGGCGCACTGCAACAGCGAGAATACGACTACGCAAACTCTAGAGCCAAAATTCATGTCTGGATCGCAAGTATAGTTTTCTTGCTATTTTGACGCAACAGACCCTTGAAAGTTGCGAAGGTTAACCTGCTCACTGAAGCCATTCTCCGGACGTACAAGCGCGCTGCTATGTGGTTGAAAAAGAAATTGACGAATGAAAAGCAGGAACTTCCCGAAAAGCTGCGATACGCGCGTTATTACGAACACGATGGGGCGTTACGAGCGTATGCCAATCGCGCCATGCTGCTGGCATTTCTCTGTGTGCCAACCACATTGGTTGCTCTTAGTTTTGCCGTGTATGTGCGCCTACAACCTCCCACTGTGATTCGCGTGGACGGAAACGGCCTGTCCAGTTCGCTTGCGCCACAGAGATCCCCGATTACGGTGGTCCAAGGCAATGCGGTCGAACCAAGCGAGTTTGAAAAGCGTGCCTTCGTCAGGTTGTTTCTTGATCGATATTTAAACTTCTCGCCCGCAAACGTAAGCCGGAACTGGGCCGAAAGCCTGAACATGATGACTGCCAACCTTCGGCGAACGGCTTTTGCCGGCCTGCAAAAGGACAACATGGTGGGAAAGATCGAAGATGACCAGACCGCCTGCGAGTTTCAAATCCGTGCGCTCGAAGCAGCGAAGGACGATCCGCTCACCTACACGGCCTTCGGAGTGAAAGAAGTCCACCGCATTCATGACCATAGTGAAACGGTGGACAAAGTAGTAAGCGAGTTCCACGTTCGCCTAGTTGCTGAAAAGCGTTCCGAGCAAGATCCGAGCGGCTTACTGGTCGCCGAGTACTGGGAACGTGCGATCGAAGGCGAGAAGCGCGATTGGGTTCTGCAGCAGACCACCTTTGGCGAACAGAAGTAAAGGAGCACACATGGACAACAAGTCACCAAATACGTTATCGCCGGCTGGCCCGGCACCAACTCAGACAGGTACAAGACGCAAACGGAGAAATGATTCGGAAACTCCCGTGCGTCATTTTCTGCTCAAGCCCGGATCATCGGCGACTAATCCTGAACTGGGACAAGAGGTGGCAAGCGAAGGCGAAGCATTAATTCAGGCGTTCAAGGGCGGACAGGTCTTTTATACATTGGCCGCGTGGAAGGCAGTACCAGAGGTTGATGGTTCCGGTAGGCCGGTAATTGTAAAACAGGCCGCACAGAAATAATTTCTATAACGGCAGCACTTGAAGTTTCAGAAGACCAAAGCGAAATGATTTTGGTCCTTTGAGCACCCCACGGCTGATGTGGGGACATGTGCTGACCCGGCTCCGAACATCGAGTCTGGCCAAGCGAACCCTTAAGCAGGGGTGGTCAGACTGGATGCGATGAGCTTGTGGTCAAGCAAGCTCCTTAACTCCTTCCGGCTCCCCGGAACCAATAGTTAAGGAGAATAACGATGACGAAGAATAAGATGACGAAGAATTACAGGATTCCGGCAGACCAGATTCAGAATCTTGAGATTGATCGCAACGGCAGAGTAGCGCCGCGGCTTCATGATCTTGAACCTCTGAAGAACACACTGCTCAGCGTGCTATATCCCGGAATCAAGGTGGCCAGTGTCAACGTCCCGACTGAGATACTTGATGATTTCGAGGAATCACAGGTCGAAAACAGGCTGGCGAAACTTGTCTGGAACGGAATTCACTACAAATTAGTCGGCGCCAGTGGATCAGCAAAGAAAGGAAAGTTCTACTTTGTTGATCAGGAGCACAGTCGCGCAATCGCCCAGCGGTTTCAGCATTGGCCCCAGGCGGCGATTGTCTACTTCGGGATTCTCGTGTCTTCCTGCAAAGTGCTGATGGAAGAACCCAATGCGAATGTGTTGGTGGCTGTTGCGTTCTCGACGTTATCCACGTCAAATTCAATCCACGCTTGGGGCACGGAAATATTGTCGGGCCATGTGTCCTCGCCAAAACATGACTGGGCAGCCTGAGACAATGGCCAGAGTGCAAAACTTTTTGCGCCTTTGAGGGCCTCTGTATGTAAATATCCGCCGCTCTCTCCTTTGAAGGCAATTCCAAGGTTATCGCTGTAGAGCTTCCGACTCGCGGCCATGTCCCGAACGATCGGACCAAATCCTAAGACGAACAGCACCTTTATGTTTTCAATATCGTGCATGCCTTCTCCTCTTGAAGATTCGTCGTGCATTTTCGATCACATAGCGCCGGAATGACTAAATTGTATTCCTGGTCTGTTTAAGAGTGAAGATCAATCAGAAGTAATGAAATTCAAGTTCGACCTTTCTGAAACTCATAATCCCTCCAGATGCTTTTCATCTTTCGCCGCTCGAATCCCAACTTCGTTTGCGCCCAATCTAGTCCTCACGTCTGGAAGCGCGCCTACTTACTCAATTCAATTCTTTCGATCGGGCCGAGGTACGTGTGCAATTGGACACAATTTATTCCTACATGCGGGAATTCTCCGCCGAACTTGGACAGAGGATTCTTGAAGAATATCCAGCACTCCAAAAATTTGATGACCCTATTTCTCCGCGGCTGGAAACACTGCTGCGCCGGCCGTTTCCCGCCCAAAACGTCGCCATCATGTCGGTGGCGAAACGATGGGAGCAATTTCGCACGGCATTAGTAGTTGCGGAATGTGGTACCGGTAAGACCCTGATCTCGCTGAGCGCGATCCACGTGCACAGCCAAGGCAGGCCTTACAGGGCGCTTGCGATGGTGCCTCCGCATTTGGTTGGGAAGTGGGCGCGTGAGGCCATGCAAACACTTCCCGGGATCCGCGTGTTCCTGATTGATGACATGAGAAACGGAGGTGATGCGGACGTTCCGCATGGTGTGAACGAAGTTCGTTTGCGTCGCGGTGAAATCCTGCGCGAAGGACTGCAAACAACGCTCAGCGATTTGCGTCTGCGGAAACGACATCGAAGTTCACGTGATCGTTGGGCTTCCATTTGCCAGGGACCAGTGTTGTTTGTCGTTGGTCGGGAAAAGGCCAAGCTTGGTTACTTCTGGCGGCCAGCATATGTTTTCGCCCGTTCAGGCCCAAACTCAGGTTGTTTGATCAATGCTGAGACCGGAAAGCCGGTGATTCTTGATGAGGAGCGTCTAACGTCGCAGGATTTTGCATCCGTCAAAAGAGCTGAGACGATTGAGATGCGTGGCGACAAATCCTGCAAGCATCTGCACAGCGCGCTATGGCAGGCCGACCGCAACAAGATTCATCGCATGGCTCCCGTCGAATTTATTGGCCGTCACATGCGGCATCCCAAATGAAATAAGCGGACACGAGCGGCCGCGTGAATGCGCCGGCTTTTTCCTTCTGCCGCCAGCGTTCCACCCGAACAGCATCGAGATCAACGACTGATCGAGTATCGGAACGCTGGCTGGCGACATAGCGCTCAAGCAGATCACCTGTATCTTCAGCAACCTCGTAGCGGATTTGAAGCCGCATGCTTTGCTCCGGCACTGAACGAAGCAGTGCTTCGAGCATTGTCTTGCCTCTATCGCGTCCTTCGTCGCTGGCAAAGTAGGTATTCAAACCGCGTAGCTCATATCCCGCAACGAAACTCCCATCGGTGCGGACCATGACATTGTCGAGGTAGTCGCGAATCGGTAAAAGCTCACACATCGCCGGGTTGTCGAGAGCCTTATCGTGTTATTCGAGCGTGAGCGGCACAGCTTTATTCCTCCTCGAGATATACGGATCGAAGTTGCTTGTCACGGGAACTCGCGCAATATGTGCGCGGTTTTAGGTACCAGGCGGTAAGATCGCGCACATAGCCGCGTGGCTTACCGTACTTAAATGCCATCAGGACTGGCACCATAAATAGGGGCACACCATATTGCAGAACAAGGTTTGTGGGCATACCCGCAATGTGTCCTCCCACAAAATGGCCCACGACATTCATCACTGCTGCAGCACCCATCACGATGAAGAGATCTTCAAATTCAAGAAACATGAAGGTCACTCGCGTCTGCAGATTCCGGTTTACCGGTGTCACCTGTAATGCCATGCACAATACTCCTGACTACAGAACGCCCGCGGTTCCGTGTTGAATCCAAAATTCACCTAGTCGCAACAATCCGGATAGGCCGAAAGAGCACATCGCGGCAACAAGGTTGCGTACCCACGCTTCGCCGATCGTCATTCGCTCCAGCAATCCCGCATAGTGAGTGACCGCGAGAACGATCTGAAGAACGCCGTACATAGGAAGCAGAACATTGCCCACCCAATTGACCAACGTCAAAAGTCCAATCCAATAACGATCGGGGTTGCTCCATGCCGCTTGATTGCTAAAGGATTCGAGGACTCGGAGTAACCCTGAACACATCAGTGAAGCAAGTGCGGAATTCACATAATGTTGATAGGTGCGGCCTTTGCTGAAATGAAAAACTGCCGCTGCTGCAAACAAGCCTGCCAGTGTCGGCATGATGATGTTTCCAAGCCAGTTCGTCAGATTCAGTATTCCGTTCGCGAAATTCATTCCAAATTCCTTTCCGATCAAGCGGTCATCGCCTGAACCAATTTCCAAATCCCTGAAACACTTAAGAATGCCAATCCAGAAGCAACAAGCGGCATGAACGGCCGGTGCCGTGCATAATTGAAGATCGCTCCGGCAACGGCCAATCCTGCCGCCTCAGGGAGAATCGTGCCCGCCAGGAAGTTCCACGCTGAGGTCAGCATGTCTGTCGTTGCGAACTCAGAGCCGCTGTTCCATGTCTGCATGAGTTGCACGCATCCTGATATGCCCAGCAGAAAGATTCCCGCGACGATTGAGCCCAGAGGATTGTGTCCTTCGGCAGCGTCGAGCGCGGCCTTGAGAATCGAAAACGCTGCAAGTACCGGTATCAGTCTCGCCACCACGACATTGCTCACGAAACCCGTAACGCTTGTCTCGAGGCCATTCACCCAGGAACTGCTGATGTTCGCGCCTTGCCCCGGCATCGAAATTCCTTGCGCAGCAAACCAAGACAAGAACTGAGGAAGCGTGAGCATGATCACCGACCACAAGGCCCAACGTTGGAAGCGTCCGCCCGTCTGGAAATTGACGCCGCCTTCCTGGCGCAGTGCAATTCCTGCCAAGACCATCGTGCAGACCGCAACCGGGACAGCTAGATCGAACAGCAGCTTCATGATGTCAACGAGTATCTGTGGCAGTGTCATAGCGGCGCTCCTGAACGTCCCTTACTGCACTCCAGCTGTGCCCTGAGAAATCCAGAACTCAACGAGCCGCGTTAATCCAGAGACCACTAGCAAACCGCCTGCAGTGACCGCCCAACGCATTGCTCCACGGCCTTGCGAATACGAAACCACAGCCATGACTACCGCGAGAGCTGCGCCCACCGGAGCGATGACATTCCCAACCCAATTCACCAAGTTGAGCACCGCGCCTTCAGGTTGTGCGGCCGTTTGCCCTTGGACAGCTTGCCCCGTTGTTGGGGCGGAGCCGAGATTTTGGGCGAAAGAAATGACTGGTAAAAGTTGAACCGTGATGAGACAGACCAAATAGACGAGTGCGAGACGATACCGCACCGTCACTGAGCTCCAATGATTCATGTACATTCCTCTCTTGCGAATCAGTATTTCGTTGCGCAAGCGAGAACATACGGTGAGATTCGATCTCGATCAAATTTCGAGAACAGGCTTTTTGGGCAACGTATCCAGAGAAATGAAGCCTTCCCGTCAAAGCAAAGTCGCTTGATTGCAAGGACTCTATTACGATTCCCATAGATTGGGCGCCGGCAGGTGCTTGGAATATTCCGTTGTAAGAAGAAAATTTGCCGGAATTTATTTCGAATCACAATTCACAGATCCGCATTTGTCATGCAGCCATCCAGAAATGCTGAGGTAAGTGTTGTGAAACGAAAATCTGCCGAATTTTATTTCCCCTGACAAGACCGCCTTAAGCAGAGGTAATAAGGGGAGAAAACGATTGCAGTTCTAGATGTTCAAGCGAGGTACGGAATGGGGCAGAACGATCCGCTTATCGTTGTTCGTGCAAATCACAGGGATACATCCTGATATCAGAGACAAAGTAAAAGAAAAAGCAGCACGCCTTAGGCATCCCGTATTCCCTAAGCGGGAAGCGGAAGCCCCATTCCGATTCCAGACAAGCAAATAAAGATCGGATTGCTTTGATCACTTTGGTTTTGCAGCGAGGGAGCTAAGTTCCTGTTGCAGTTGCAACAACTGGCGCAACTGCTCCAAATTCGCATTGGTCGGGCTTGGCGAAGCCGGAGGCGGATTTTCGATCGGCTTTGAGGATTGCTCCAATACAACGTATACCTCATTGCCCGCCGGAACCGTAACAACCACTCGTGAAGTGACGGCAAGCCTCGCAATCTGCTCATCTGATGCCTGGCCTACATTGTTGCTGATACGTTCACGAATCAGGTCTGATTCGTTCAAGGGCTGATTCAGGCTGCCGTGTCCGGCTAATAAAGCCCCAGCTTCGCCCAAACCAGAGAGTGACCTCGCCAGAATATTTTTGCCCGTGTTTTTTCCTTCGACTTTCCCTTTGAGCGGGCGCATGTCTAGGTTTGTTGCCACAGCTTGGATTCCGACCGAGGTTCCATCTGGAAGCAGCAGGGTATCGAATTGAATTCGCACATAACCGGACCTGTCGGCTTCCTGGATTTGTCCAACTGCCCTGGCACCAGCAGGCACAATGATTTCGCCGGCGCGCTCATAGTTGTATTCGACAACGGCCAGAACAGGCGTGTGCACGGCTGTACTTGCGGAAGATTCGAGCGTGGCTCGAAGCCGTGTGCCAACTGGAAGTCCTAACCCGATTGGGACCATTGGTCGTCCTAACGCCAAACCGAGCTTCGATTGTTCTGAGTTTTCGGAGCGGACGAATATCAGCGACGACTTTTCCAGGACCTCCGCGCTGGTGTCCAGCATGTGCGGTGATTGAGTCGTAGCGGGTGCGTTCGGCTGATATGGAGGGGCCTGCCAGGACTGATCACCAAATGGCGGAATCGCCCCCAGGGAGCCAGCAATATTTTGCCCGGGCTGCAGCGGGGGAATGCTTTCTTTTTTCGTTGCGGTTCGAGCAACATCTTTCTCATTCAAATAGCCCGCTTGGTTCTCAATGGAAACTGGATGCCCCGAATCAGTGACAGGCACAATACTTTTTTCGTTCCCGCTGCCGTCTTGGATTTGTTTCGTCGCAGTGGATGGGCGATGTGTGGTCTGGCCGCGTGGTGCGGAAACAACCGCGAAAACGATCAATGCCAACAGTACAAAACCGCCTGCAATAATAAGAATCCGGTTTTGTCCTAAGCTTTGGCGCGCGCGCAGTCGAGTTCTCGTAACCGCCGGCTCATTGCCAACAGGAGGATTTGTATTGAGAGGCTCAGAAGGTTCCCCAGTCAACTCCTGCTCTGACAGAGCTACTCCGTTTCCATTGCCGTTATTTAGTGACATTGAATTTCTCCTTCTACTCCTGTGGCACGAAAGAAATTGCGATCTTTACCGGACGATCGACCTGCTCAACTTGAGCTATAGACAGCACAAGATGTTCAGTCGAAGCTTTGAAAGTGGGTCGGACAAAAGTCAAAACGCCATCCACGCGTTCACCTGGCGCAAGTCGGCGGCCCGTCATAGAGAAATTCATGACCGGGATTGGCTCGGCTTTGGTTGGGTGTTTTTTACTTTTCTTGGTGCTGTCAGTAAGCGCAAGCTGCGGTGGCAACAGTTCGATTGTTCTGGAAGAAGCGTTCAGCACTGAAAACGCCAGTGACAGGTCGTCGCCGCGGCCCTCCGAACTTCCAATGCTTGTGCGCAACTGGCCACCCTGCCAGTGAGGCCGAGATTTTTTCTGCAAACCAAGAAGTTCTCCTTCGACATTGCGGATTGGCTCATCTGATTGGGGCACAGGTCCTGCGCCGGACACAGGGATGGTGGGTTGTACCAGAAATGATGGTTCGTCGGCTGCAACTATGAAACTACGCGCTGGGACAAACTTCAATATGTAATCGATGGCTTGTGTCTTCTCGGATTTGCCGTTGCTCACAAGCGACAGAGAAATTTCGTGTCCGCTGCGTGTCGTGATTAACGCATTTGTGCGAGCGATTTCATTGATGATCGGTTTGAAAAAAACTAACTGCGCCTCAGCCTCTGAAT
>DASXCC010000049.1:0-8884 GCA_036491415.1 Terriglobales bacterium
CGCGCAGATTTCAGCTTTTAATGCGGCTGGAATTACTACTTTCAGCACCCCGGATGCAAGCGGGTCTTGTGGTCCGAACAGCAAGGCGGCCGTATCAGCAAACCCGACTTTCGTCGCATTTCCAACCAGCGCAATCCCCGCAGGCTTGTTAAATTCCAACGCACAAGCACTGCTTAACGCCGGCATCTTCCCGGCTCCAACCAATGGTGCGCAGTTTGTCGGTGGTAACAACTCGCCGACAACTGTTCGTGAAGAAATCGCGCGTGTCGATCACACCTTTAACGATAAGTTCTCCGTGTTCGGACACTGGATCTCGGAGCAAACTTCGCAGGCCTATGGCACCACGCAGTGGAGCGGCGACAACCTCCCGACCATCAGCGATGTGTTCGGCAATCCTTCTTACAGCGCTGTTGTTCATAGCACCTATGTGATCAGCCCGACGTTGCTGAATGAAGCTTCATTCAACTACAACGGCAATCGCATTCACATTATTCCGCAAGGGTTAGTGTCAGCGCCCTCGGGATTCGGCTTTAACCGGCTGTTTACCGGACCTAACTTGGATATACGTATTCCATCCATCGGGTTGCAGGGCAGCACAGGAGCTACCTACACCTCCAACTGGACTCCATGGAACAACAAAGCGGACGACTATCAATTCCGTGATGATATTTCCTGGACCAAGGGTGCACATCAGTTGAAGATGGGTGGAAGCTGGGCGGTCTATAAAAAGATTCAGGACGCCTTTGCAAACACGCAGGGAAACTTCTTCTTCAACGGTAGCTTTACGGGGAATGACTTCGCAGACTTCCTGCTTGGTTATGCTCAAGGCTACGCTGAAGACGCTGTGAAGATCAGCGGGCACTGGAACAACAATTCTTATGCGGCTTACATTCAAGACAACTGGCGCGCAACGCACCGCTTGACCTTGAACCTTGGCGTGCGTTGGGATGGAGCTCCGCACACCTACGAAGCTGATCATCAATCGTCCAACTTTTATCCGAACCTCTACAATCCTGCCAATGCAGCCACGTTTGATTCCAATGGAAACATTTGCAGCGTGAACTCAGTTCCTGCTTGCGCAGGTGGCGCGAGCCCAGGGTTGAGCAGCAGCCCAAACCCGATTCTTGCTGGCGTTCAGTTCTACACCAACGGTATCGGTATCGGCGGCGTGAACGGAATTCCGAACGGTCTTGTTCCCAGCCATTGGGCTGATTTCGGTCCGCGCATCGGCTTCGCTTATGACCTTACCGGTCAGGGCAAGACAGTGATTCGTGGCGGATTCGGCACGATGTACGAACGCATTCAGGGCAACGATATGTACAACGGTGCCGTGAATCCTCCGGGAGATTTGAATCCGACGTTGCATAACGTCTCGCTTTCAAATCCCGGCGTCAACGTCACCACCGGCAGCACCATCACAGCTGCGCAATTGCCGGTTCTTCCTCTGGGAATAGCTGGAATCAATGCAAACAACTATGACAACCCAGTCAGCTATCAGTTCAGCTTGGGAATGCAGCAAGCGCTGAGCTCCAAATCTGTGCTGTCGGTGTCGTATGTAGGCAGCCAGAACCGTCACCAGAACGACTATCAGGAAGTGAACCTGCCAAATCAGGCTCTGCTTCCTGCATTGGTGGCCGCTGGCGGAGTTGGCATCAACCAGGACTACAACTTCCTCGGCTACGGCGGTATCCGGTTAGCTCAGAACGAAGCCAACGGTTCGTACAATTCCTTGCAAGTGGATGTGCATGGAAACGTAAGAAACAACCTGCAACTTCAATTCGGCTATACCTATGCCAAATCCAATGACGCCACCACCAACACCGGTGCCGGCGCTGACCTCAACAACGTAACCAATCCTTATGTTGGATGGAGATATGACGCGGGTCCGTCCGTGTACGATCGTGCAAACACGGCGTTCGCGAACTTCGTCTATCAAATTCCTCTCCTGAAAAATAGTGACAATCACCTGCTCAAGACCGTTGCAGGCGGATGGTCTCTGTCGGGAATCGTCACCATGGAATCCGGTGCGCCGCTCAACATGGGCGTCAGCGGAACCAATGTGGCGAACGTGGTTCCGAACTCTGGCAACCGTCCGGACCTGATCGGCAAGATCAGCTATCCAAAGATGGCGACGGAGTGGTTCAATCCGGCAGCCTTCGCGGCCCCGGCTCTCGGAACTTACGGCGACCTCGGACACGATGCAGTTCGTGGTCCTGGACGTGATGATTGGAACCTATCGCTCTTCAAAGACTTCGTGATCAGCGAAGCACGCGGAAGCCGTTTCGAGTTCCGTGCGGAGAGCTTCAACACCTGGAACCACACCCAGTTCAAGGGTGATTACAACAACGGCGGAATCAGCACCAACGTTGGCTCTAGCAACTTTGGTCAGGTTACGTCGGCATTCGATCCCCGTGAATTCCAACTCGGAGCGAAGCTGATCTTCTAACCAGCGAGATGCTTCGCCCCTTGCCCGCTCGCATGAAAGCGCGAGCGGGTAATTCTCCATCGAATGAAAAACTATTACTGGCGTCTCTTTTTAGAAAAATCGTAATCATTAATAATCATGATCATGACAATGCCAATAACGAAGACGAAAATATCTGCCCTCGTACTATCCATACTGTTTCTAAGTGGAAGCCTTTCGCACGCAGCGGATGCCAATACTGAATCTCCTGTTCTGGTGGAGTTGTTCACCTCGGAAGGGTGCTCCAGTTGTCCCCCCGCGGACGCATGGCTCGAACGAATGGATTCATCGCAGCCTCTTCCCGGAGCGCATCTCATTGTGCTCAGCGAGCATGTGGATTACTGGAACCATGATGGCTGGAAAGATCCATACTCCTCTGCGCTCATTACTGAGCGGCAGACGGACTACGTAGGCGCGCTAAAACTGAAGACTCCTTATACCCCGCAAGTAATTGTTGATGGCGCGACGGAACTAAGACTGACCGATGACCAGCAGATGGAAAAGACTTTCCAGCAAGCTGGAACTTCGCCGAAAATTTCCGTAAGCATTACAGCCGCGACTGTAGATCCCGCAAATCCTGCGGTTCTTCATGCGCATGTCGAGGTCGGCGAAAATTCCTCGGACCATAACGCGGACATTTACGAGGCAATTGCTCTGGATCATGCGGAGTCGCAGGTTTTGCGCGGAGAAAACAGCGGTAAACATTTAACACACGTTGCGGTCGTCCAAAGCCTTACCAGGATTGGCAAGCTGGAGAAATCGAAAAGCTTCAGCAAAGATATCGAAGTGAAACTCAAGCCGGGTATCGATCTCAAAAACATCCGTCTGATTGTGTTCGCTCAGGAATCCGGACCAGGGAAAGTTTTAGGCGCGGCTTTGCAGGAAGGGATTCGCTAGCCGGTATTGAATTTCGCAGAGGGGCGACATTGTCGCCCACAAGAAAAGAGATGGGTAGCCAGTGACTTCGAAGTATTTAAATGCAGTTTTACTTGGATCAATATCCATCTAAAACTGCCCCTCCATGCTTCGAGGTTCCCATAATTGCCCCACATACACCGCTGCGTATGCGGGGCAAATTATTTACTGAGCTTTCGGGATCACAACCGCGACCGCGCTGTAGCGCGGCACTTCCACCGTGAATGTTGATCCGAGATTGTCGATGGGGGTTTCGGTCATTTCTTTTTTCGCGTCCATCACAACTTTGCCATATTCGTAGCGAGTGCCTTTCGTAGCAAAGTTGTAGCCGTCCACCGTTACTGTGACTGTTGTAGATCGTTGTGGATCTTTATTAATGAGCAGAACACTCAATCCGCCGTCGCGTCGCTTCAACGCATACGACGTCAACGTATCCATTTGCGAAGTAGTTCCGACAAATGTGTCTCCCGGCCCCGCCGCTTCATGGAAAAGTTTGATTCCGTAATAAGCAGGCGCCGGCTGGTTCTTGTTATCCAAAAAGGTTGGACTTTCCCCGTGAATCGGAGACCAAATGACTGTGTACGCTCCGGTTTGTAGCAACCACGCAAATGTATCAACAGCGAACAGTGCATGCACGGCTGGATTATTTTGCATTTGCCATTGCCCGAAGCCGACGTTCGTAATTGCCAATTGCGGCGCATGACCCTTGGGGCAGAATTTTTTGTATTTATCAATCAGATCATGACCCAGTAGAGCGAAATCATGCTGTATTGCATTTTGCTGAGGATAGTATTTATTCACATCCATTTGATCGCGCGCTTCCGTGAGAAGATCGCGTTCATCCGTGATCTCCCAATTGGGTGGCAACGTCTTGCCCTCCCAGAACGACACAGCGCTGAAGTCCATACTTCCGCAAGCCGCTTTCAAAACATCAGCATTCCAATTCTTCCCGAATGGATTTGCATCCTGTGAATAAGGCGGCACCATCACGAATGCTCCGATCATGATGTGCGGATCCACCGCCTTCATCGCCTTGGCATATTCCACGACACCTTGGCCGTAAGCTGTTGGGCTGACTTTCGCATTCCCCTGATGTTTACCCCAATCCTTGGAAGTGTCCACAGTTCCAGCGTGAAGATCTGGTTCCGGAGATTGGCTTTCTCCATATTTGCCGGAGCTGTCGGCGTCTGATCCGATCGTCCGCGACTGCCCGTAAAACCCGTTCAGCGCAGGATCATTGCCGATCGTCCATAGCAGGACGCCCATAGGCCGTACGTGACCGATGCGAAGGAAGTTGTAGCCGTCATCGGTAGCTAACGGAGAACTCGCGCGCAAATTGGCCCAATATCCAATCGTCTTCCAGTCATTTCCTTTGGAATCTTTGCCGATCGCCTGCGTGTTTGCCGGATCGCCATTGGCATAAGCGACCCACGCCGCTGCTTCCAATGGTTCGCCACCACCGCTGCCATCCAGATTGCTGCCGTAATTCACCGAAACCAGCGCAGTTCCCAATGTGTCGATCAGCGGCACAACAGCAGGGAATTGCTTCTCTTGCGGAAACGCCGGGGCCCGGTCGTTCGTGTAAGGATTTGTGATCTTTCCCGTGGACCAATGATAAAGGGCATCAATCCCTTCATTGCCAGGAAAGCGCAGGTTCGTGATTCCCGCATCCATTAGCATTTGCGCCGTTTCGGAGTTGTAAGAGTTCAAGTCCCAGCGGTCCGCCGCGATCCCGACGGAAGTCGTATAGAGCATCGCTTTCGTCTGACTTAGATCGACGTTCACCTTGGTCTTCAATTGCCCATAAGCTGAACCTGCAACCAACAAAACCGCAACCAATAGCGCGAATAACCGATTCATCACACGAGGAGTCATTTGCCATCCATAAATGTAAAGGTTTACAAAAGCACAAAATTATACAGGCAGAAGAGGATGAGAATGCAAGAGTTGTTCGATGGGAGTGCCAGATTTCAATTCGATGAGCCGTGAATTCGAATAGAGCCGCGAAATGTTCCCGCTTTGCGAGATTTTATCCAAAGCTAGTGCGTTAAATCCGCAATTTGCACTTGATAAGGTTGCAGAAGGCCGCCGGTGGCGTGATCCACAGCGGCGACAGCGACCTGATAAGAAACCTGGGCCTGCAACAAATTCAACTGGGCGGTTTCCAGTCTCGTCTGCGCGTCGAGAACAAAGAATATTGTCTCGGCGCCTAATTCATACTTACGTTGCTCGGCGGTCAATGCTTTTTGAGCAAGGTCGAGCGCAGTATTTCCCGCCGCCAGCGTCAGTTTCGCTTCTTCCAGCTGATGAACGCTATTGCTTACATCAAGAGCAACCACCTCTTGAATTTGCTGCTGGGCATATAGGTCATGATGACGCGATACAAGCGCGGTTCCGAGTTCTGCCTGCGCAGAGTGCTTCCTGATAGGCAGGTTCAATGTAAGCGTCGCTCCATAACCGGGAAAACTAAAACCAAAAAGCTGGCCGTAGGACGATTGAATGCCTCCGCTGGAAATCAATTGACCGGTAGTGAGGTCGAACTGATTTCCACTCAGTCCGCTGCTCTGGTAGAACGCGCCGATGGATAAATCGGGCCTGAGGTCGTTGTGGGCTACCCGGATATTGGTGTCGTCATTTTGCAGCGCATAGCGAGCCACAAGAAATTCTGGCCGCTTCGACTGCGCCTGGTGCAACGCAGTGGCCACGTCGACATCCCGCAGATCGCCTTGCGGATCGGGTTTCTCGGTTAGATCTAAATCAATCGCGCTGAAGTAAGGGTCTTGCATGGCGCCAATCGTGCCGCGAAAATTGTTCTCCGCTTGCTTTAACGTGTATTCGGCTTGAATCATCTGGACGCGGCGAGACGCAACTTCGGACTCTGAGCGGTAAATATCCAAAGGAGGCAACGCCCCGAGAGCTAACGCCCGTTTGTCATGCTGATAACTTTCGTCCGCAGCTTCTAGGGATTTTCTTTCCACATCCAAATTTCCCTGGGCTTGCACCACACCCCAATACTGTGTGACGGCCATTAAAATCGCATCATTCACTTGCGCTTCAAAACTCGCCTGCGATTGCTGCAGGATTCTGCGCGAAATCATCAAAGGCGCGAGGTTCGGGAAGAATCCGCGGTTGCGCAACAGCGACTGCGACACTTGCAGGTTCAGGGTCGAACTGTAATTTGGATTTAGGAAAAAGAATCCATTATTTGTCGAACTCTTGGTTGTATTAAGCTTTGCCTGTATTTGCGTGCCCGTCGGGAAAAATTGGTTGTATTGCACTTGTCCGACTTGCGTCAGTGCGTTGAGCGTGGCATTTACTGAATTCCCGATGCCTTGCAATTGATTGGTCCCCGAGGACGAATAACGGTTTGCATCCAATGATGCTTGCAGTTGCGGATCGAACGGATTATGCGCCCGCAATATTTGGAACTTATTTCCTTCCACTTGTGTTTCATCGATCCGAACCCCACTGTTATTTTCCAGGGTCAATACAACTGCATCGTGCAGGCTTAAGCGGAGTTTGCCGTCGGCAATGTAGTCCCGAAGATGCAGTGGGCCGGGCAGTTTGTCGGATGCGACTTGCGTGGTTAAAAAACCACTATAGCTCTCATGATTTTGTGCCGAACCGTAGTTCGTTAAAAGCAACATCATTAAGCAGCAGGTAAAGACATGAGAGAACTTCATTCATCAGCCTCCGAATATTTTTTAGTATGGGCCCACTGACTTGGCTTACTGACGCTCGAGACAAGACTTACTCGTAACGAATTGCTTCAACAGGATCCAATCGCGCGGCCTTGATTGCCGGATAAATGCCAAATACCAATCCCACGGTGATAGACACTACGAATGCCAGAATGATGGAACTCACGGTCACAATCGTGGACCATCCTGCCAGCCAGGCAATAGCGCGAGACATGGCAAAACCAAAAACCACTCCAAAACTTCCGCCAACAAAAGAAATCATGACCGCTTCCACCACGAACTGACGGACAACGTCAGCCTGCCGCGCTCCTACTGCGCGGCGCAATCCAATTTCCCGCGTGCGCTCCAGAATGCTTGCCAGCATGATGTTCATAATTCCAATCCCACCGACCAACAATGAGATGGAAGCGATCGCCACCATCACAGCATTAAACAAGCGCTCGGTACGTTTCTGTTGCGCGAGCAGTTCGGCCGGAACGATCACGCTGTAGTCATTGGCTCCATGATGAGAAGAGGACAACACTGCGCGCACCACCTGCGCGGACACAGCCATGTCAACGTTGTCGTTCAAATTTAAATAAATTCCGTCGATGTCGTCTTTGACGTCGCTATAGGTGTTTTCCAGTCGCAGCATGACTGCATTCATCGGCGCGTAGATCACGTTATTTAAATCCTGGGTGGGCAGACCGGTCACATCCGACTGCGTGCTGAGTTGCGGCCCGGCCACGCCGATTACGCGGAACCATTGCGCATCAATCTTCACGTATTGGTTGATCGGGTCCGCGGCCCCGAATAAATTCGATCGTGCCCCGGTGCCTAAAACGCAAACTGGATCAGCGTTGCTTTCTTCTTGCGCAGTGAAGAAACGGCCTTTCGCCAGTTGCAGCGAAGCAATATTTTTATAAATCGGTTCCACGCCATACACCGTAGGTGCATCTTCTTGCGCTTTGGGAATAGTTTTGGTGGGAACGTATTGCTTGCGCGGCGTAGAGGCGGCGATCCCGTCAACATCCGTGCCGATGACGCGATAGTCCTGTAACGTCAGTCCGGCGGAGATCTTGCGTATCTTCGCATGGGCCTGCCACTCTGTCGTTTCTTTAGCTTCGACAATGAGGTTATGCACGCCCATCTGTTCGATGAAGGCCATTACCTTTTGCCGCGCGCCTGCGCCAATAGAAAGCATGGAGACTACAGCTGCGACGCCAAAAATCATTCCTAACATCGTGAGCAACGAACGAAGACGGTGCAGTAAAAGATTCTGCAATCCCAACTGCAGGTCAGGCCACCATTGCTGGAAACCATAAGCGCGGCTTCTATCCGTAACAGGCGCGAAAGTCGCCATTATGGAGTCACTCCGCCGGCTCCCGTTGCAGTCTCGGAGCCAGGTTTCTTTGGCGCCGTCGGATCGAGCAATGCGACCTTGTCATTTACGCTCAAGCCTTCGATGGCGGCGCGGCATTCGTTCTCTCCATCGATTTTTACTTCGCGCTGCTGGAAGCCGCGGCTGTTTTTCACGTAAACGATGCGCTTGCCATCGCGCATGAACAATGCGAGCTTCGGTACATACAGCACATCTTTTTTCTCATCGCCAAGGATCGTGATTTGCGCAGTTAGTCCGGGACGCAAGCGCGGATCTTCCTTATCTAATACGATGGAGACTTCAAATTTTCCTACGGTGTTCGCTTCCCAATACTCTGTTCTTGACATGCCTCCCACGGTTTTGACCGCGCCGCGAAAAACTTCGCCCGGCAATGCATCGAAAACGACGTCTGCTATCTGGCCGGCTTTCAAATTGCTGCGATTT
>DASXCC010000050.1:0-9542 GCA_036491415.1 Terriglobales bacterium
GCGGAATAGTTTCCTGCCAAGTAAAACTAGGCTCTGGAACATGGCTGTCCAGAGCCTTGGCAGGCGAAGAACCTTGCGTCGAAGCAACATTAGTGGTTCGCCTGCACACAAATAGACGCGGCAGATGGGCAAAAGCAATCATCTAACTATTAGGAAGATCGCAATGAAGCCGGGAAGGTCGCACGAAACTGGGAAGGTTCGTAACCAGCGGGCAAACCTTCCTGGCAATATCTAAAAGGTAGAAAGCGCAAAACGCAAAAATACAAAGCGCAAAACGCAAATAGGAAGTGATCAAATCCTTGTTTTCTCGCGCTGTTTTCTCGCGTTAAAATTAAATTATGTTCAGGCTTCTGATATTGGCGGCGGTGTTATCCCTAAGTAGTGCGATTGCGGTTTATGGGCAGGCTTCGACAGAGCCCAATCCCAATAGCGAGCAATCCCAGCCCCCTCATTCTGACGACCGGCCCAGCGCTTCGGCGGGCGAAAGTTCCAGCAAGAGTTCACAAATCGATATCAGTCCGCCGGCAGGGGAAGACAAGGACTATCCGGACAGCTCTACAGCGGTGAAAGAAGGGGAAGAAGAAGCCGCTCCCAGTTCGCAAGTCGAGGAATTTCACTCCTGGGACCCGCATAAGGCCGCGAAGGACATCGAAGTGGGCGACTACTATTTCAAATTGGCGAACTACAAGGCGGCATTGGACCGGTATCAGGAAGCGCTTCAATACAAGAAAAACGATGCGGTGGCGAATTTTCGTTCTGCGCAGTGTTTTGAAAAATTAAAGAACCCGCAGGATGCCGCGGAGCACTACGAGGCGTATTTGAAGATTTTGCCCAACGGGCCGTTTTCCAACGACGCGCGAAAAGCACTGGCCAAGTTGCAGTCGCATGCAGCCTCGCAGGGCAAATCCCAATAAATTATTGGTGAATTATTTTTCCACGCGGATAAAATCGCCGGTGGTTGCATCCACTGAGACAGCCAATTTTGCTGTACCGCGGTCCGCGCCATACACCACATGCCAAATCAATTTGTTGGTCGACGCGCTCCAGTCGAGTGCGTAAAAGACCGGAATCTTTGGATCCTCGGTCAGGACTTTTTCGCCGCCGTGTTTCTGGGCCACTTGAAAAGCCTGGTCGGAATCCGTTTTAAGAAATCCGGCATTGAAGATGTGCGTAGAAGAATTGCTCGCGCTGTAACCGTCTTGCGTGCCTGGAGTCACGCCGCGTGAGGGAGCATCGGAAACATTCGTTCCCGACCAGGCAAATGTCTTGATCAACGCAGTCGCAGGGGAAGCGAAAGAGCCGAGCCAAACGTCGGCTACGCCGTCGTGCCCATTAGCGTCAGAGGTTGGCTGCGAAACCAGACGGAAGGGCTGCACGTCCGCCTGCCATCCCCGCGCGGAGATAAACACTTTTTGAAACACAGAACGCCCGGTAATAATTTCGGCGGGCTGTGGCTGTGGTTTCGCGGCGGGTTCGTCCGATGTGCAAGCAGACATCGCAAGGGTGGCCAGCGCTGCTAAAACTGTCAGGATCTTTTTCGTCTTCATTTTTCGGCTTTCGATTCTTCCCGCCGGAGCACCCGGCCTAACGACAGAATAAACCCCATCACTGCGAATGCGCGTAAAGAAATGCCCTCGGAATATCCGAGGGCACTATGGAGAAAATGTTCAAACTACTTTGAAGAATTCAGGCCAGCTTTGCGAGCTTCTTCTTGCACATCAGCAAGGGCCTGCTTCGCATCGTCCAGTTCTTTTTGCTTTCCGGCAAGAGTGTCTTTCGATGCAGCGTCTTCCTTGTCCCAGGCGCTTGCATTGCGGAGCCGTTCTCCTGCGTCGCCATAGAACGAGGCAGTACGAAGCTGATATTCCTTCTGCGCGACGTTTAATTCGCGCGTGAGCAAGTCCACTCTGCTCTGCGCGTCTGCGATTTTGTCTTTCATGTCATTCGCGGCCTGTTGCTTGTCGGTGGCGGATTGGCTTGCCGGCTGGGTTGTAGCGGACGCGGCCTGCGTTCCATCGGCTGCCGGAGCGGCATTGGCATCCGCGGAATCCGACGATGGGCCCACGACACTTAATTTGTCCGTCCGGGGCATGGTGTCGTTGTCGAAATGTTTGGAAGTATCGGGCTTCTTGTTGGCTTTTTGTGCACGCGCAACGTCGCCCAGCGATTGGTTTGCGTCCGCAGAAGTAGCCGCCTGCGCCGCAGCGCCTATCGCCATACCGGCCATCAAAATTCCAGCAATCGAAAAACTCAGGATTCGTTTCATTTGTGTGTCTCCATGCTGCGATATTTCGCAGCGGTTTACTAATTTTCAGCTGCATTTCGCAGCACTAAATTTTTTACCAAGCTCTCCAATACCACCGCAAAAAATCATTTCCAAAAAAAAACGCAACCATCGCCATACTTCCGAGGAACACGCCAAAAGGCATCTGATAATTGCGCAGGGCGATCGAAGCTGAAACCCACGCGCGACGGCGGGCTTGCTTCGCCGGTTCGTGAAATTTCTCCATGCGACGCCGCGTGCGCTTCATCCAAACCGCAAATAAGGTCGAAAGTCCAAATAACGAGCCGACAATCGAGGCCGCAAAGAGAGTGAAAATCGTCAGCTTAATTCCCAGGAATGCGCCGACCATGGCCATCAGCTTTACGTCGCCGAAGCCCATGCCTTCCACGCCGCGCGCGCGTAAATATGCCGCGCCGACTCCGTAGATAAACGAAGCGCCTACAATTGCTCCCAAACCTGAATCCAGAAATGAAAAGAAGTGGGAGGAAATGTTGGAATTGGTTGGCAGGGAAACAACTCCCGGCAAAAGCTGTGACGCTAAATCATTCACCGGAACAAACAAACTGAAAACCAGCCCCAAGCCCAGTCCTGGCAAAGTCAGTTTGTCGGGAAGCAGAAAAGTTTCGGCGTCAGTAAAGATGAGACCGAGGATCAGAAATCCGAAGACGCAGTATTTCAGCAACGCCAGCGTGTAGCCGAAATGCGCATAACACCCAAGAAAGATTCCCGCTGTCATGAGTTCCACGATTAAATAACGCGGAGAAATCCAAGTCTTGCAATTGCGGCAATGGCCGCGAAGAATCAGCCAGCTTAAAACGGGAATATTGTCGTAGAACTTAATGCTGGTTTTGCATTTGGGGCAGGCTGAGCCCGGAGACACCACAGACAGATCGAGCGGCATGCGATAAATGCACACATTCAGGAAGCTGCCAAAGGCCAGCCCTAAAGCGAAGATCGCGAATGCCAATCCTGTTTCCAGAAGAATCCCTCAAAGTGCGGAGTAAATTGGATTTCATTGAGGATTATACGGCGCGGTAGGCCTGAGGCTATAGGTACGAAGGTACCATGAACGTTGTTGATTTCAGAGAGGTTAGTGGATGATCTATGTCCAACTCTACGCTGATTTTGCGATTGTTTGGGTTGCATACTTCTGCTGGCCGCAATGCGCACATTTATTGATAAACATAGGATGCAACGAGCCACGCAAGAAAAACCGCTGGCCGCACTGCAGACAACGCCAATACCGCATTCGCCTCCTGACAAAAAGACGAAAACCAACCCACCGAGTATGAGGACGATCCCCAAGCGATTGGATTGCCGATAATGTGAAAGAGCACACCCCAGGCAACGAAAATTGCGCCATATCCGAAGAACGCAAAAGGCCACAAAGTGCGCAGATGCTTCAATTCCAGCCAGCTCTGTTCGTCACTTATCGAATTCACGCCAGGCCTATAGCGAAAATCTAGTCAAGGATTCTTTCAGGCTTGTCTATGCGTAACTTTGCGCTTTCTGCCTACAGCTTTATGATGAGTTTTCCATGACATCCAATAATGGAATTGAATCACAAGGCACCGTTTGTCCAACTTGCGGGAAACCGGGAGTCAAGCAGACGATCGAAAGCCGAATCTACTTCATGCACAACAGCCTGGAACTCGGCTGTGGGCAATCTTCGCGAGTAAAGTCTTGTGTAACGATGTCGCGCATCGATTCCACCAAGCAAAGTTTTACGAAGCCTGCCGAAACTAACTAAGCTCCAACTTGTTGCGTAGTCACTGCATCGGAAAGAAATATCCGGAATAAGTAAAAAGCAGGACCGTCTTTTATTTTGATTGCAAAAGATACTGATTCTCTCCGGCTATACTCAATCCACATGGCGGTGAAACCTAAATCCGTTGAGGACGAAGAGCCCATACGCCGCGTGCGGCAGATTTGTACATCGCTGCCGGAAACTGCGGAAAAGCTTTCTCATGGCGAGCCGACGTTTTTCGTAAAAAAGAAAGTCTATGCCATGTTTGCCAACAATCATCACAATGACGGGCACATCGCCGTATGGATTCCTGTTGCTCTTGGCATGCAAGCTACTCTCATCAGGAATGAACCGGAAAAGTTCTTCAAGCCACCGTATGTCGGCGTGAAGGGATGGGTTGGAATTGAGCTGGCACAGGTCACCGACGACGAGCTCGGAATGTATTTGACCGAGGCCTGGCAACTTACTAAAACGCCAACGAAAAAGCCGGCAAAACTTCGCTAGACTGTTAAGTTTCCGACCGCAATCCGCCTAATTCGCGCGCCATCTGCCATGCACATGCAGTAGCCAGCAGCACTAGCGGAACCCCGATTGTCAGGTTCTTGAGCAAGATTTTTCCTACGCCAAAGAGAGCGCTATAAGTCATCACGCACCCGAGCATCCAGCACCAGAGATTTCGCCCCAGGTCGTGGGTTTCCGGGATGTCGGGAGTTTTCGCGGCAATCGGCTTCCATCCGGTGATTTGGGGATGGACTTTGCGATAGAAGCGCAGCAAAACATCTTCCGGTTCAGGCGGCGTGAGCATAGTTACGATGATCCAGACAACAGAGGTAATGATCGTTGTTGTGAGAGCCGTTTTGGCGAAGATTACAGGATCTGAACCCGAGAAAAGTTGCGGGCGTCCCAGTAATTTCAGCCATAAGCTTTGAGAGCCGATAAGAATGGATGCGACCAGAGACGTGGCCATTGCAGAAATTTCGCTCCACGCATTAATGCGCCACCAATACCAGCGGAGCAGATACACGCTGCCTGTTCCTGCGCCGAGTTCCAAAACAAATTCCCAACCGGAGCGAATGGATGCCAGCTGCACGGAAACGTATCCGGTAAGAATGACAAGCACTAAAGTCAGGATGCGCGAAATCTGCACGTAGTGTCCTTCGCTGGCCTTTTTGTACAGGAAGCGGCGATAGAAATCAGCGACTAAATAAGAAGTGCCCCAGTTCAACTGCGTGGCAATCGTGGACATGAAGGCCGCAAGAAATCCGGCAAGAATGATTCCCGTAAATGCATGCGGGACATGCTGAGTCACGACCATCATGTATCCATTTTCGGGATGTTCGAGACCGGGATATAGAACGATGGCGGCAAGCGCGGTAAATATCCATGGCCAGGGGCGAAGAGCGTAATGCGCGATATTGAACCAGAGGACGGAGAATAATCCCTGCCGTTCGTCGCGTGCGCTAAAGATGCGCTGCGCAATATAACCGCCACCTCCCGGCTCCGCGCCCGGATACCAGAACGCCCACCACTGAATTCCTAAATGCACAACGAATGTGATGACGGGCAAAGTCCAAAGCGCTTCGCTGGTCCATGACTTTGAGAAGTCAGGCAAGAAAGCCAATGGATCGGATGCGCCTTTTGCAGTCTGCATTGCGCCAAGTTTGGCAATGAGCGCGCTCATTCCACCGACCGCTTGCACCGCGTAATACGCCACTACGATGACAATTGCCATTTTCAAAACGAATTGAAAGAGGTCTGTCCACAACACACCCCACAATCCGCCGAGCGAAACATAAATTCCGGTGAAGGGAATTAAGAAGAATACGCAGACGATGAGCGCCTGCCCGTCGGTGCCAGCGAAGGCATGTCCAAACACTTTGGTCATCCCATTTGCGAATGCCACGAGCCACGGCCAGTTTTGCAGCGTCGGTCCCAATGCAACGGACACGATGCTCGTCATGGCCTTCGTGACCCAACCAAGGATCAGGCAATTCATCAGCAAGCCGAGGTAGAGTGCGCGAAATCCGCGAAGGAATGCCGCGGGTTTTCCCGTGTAGCGCATTTCCGCGAACTGCACGTCGGTCATGAGCCCGGAACGCCGCCACAAGCGCGCGAATAAAAAGACGGTCATCATGCCGGAAGGCAAAAATGCCCACCAGATCCAGTTTCCGGCGATGCCGCCGGTGTACACGAGCCCAGTAACGACAAGCGGCGTGTCGGCGGCGAATGTGGTCGCGACCATCGAAGTGCCGGTCAGCCACCAGGAGGCACTTCTTCCAGAGACAAAATAGTCTTCCGTGCTCTTGCCTGAGCTGCGGCGGAAATAGAGTCCGAGCAAGAGTGTAATCAGCAGATAACCGACAATCGCCAGCCAATCAACAGGTGTAAATGTCATTGCTATCTTTCCAGGAAGAGAATCATTCCGTGACCACCGCTTTCACCAGATTTCGCGGATGGTCAACGTTGCATCCGTTGAGCAGCCCGAAGTGATGAGCAAAAAGTTGCAGCGGCACGACTTCCAATAAAGGTGTAATCAATTCCGGAGCTTCGGGAACAGCGATCACTTGATCGGTAATGCGATGAATGGTGTCGTCCCCTTCGGTAACGATTGCGAGCACTTTGCCCCCGCGGCTTTTGACGTACTCAATGACGTTGACTGTCTTGTGATAGCGCAGCATAGAGTCGGGATCATTGGTATCGCGCGTTGCCAGGGCGATGACCGAAAGATTCTCATCCACCAGGGCATTCGAACCGTGGCGAAGTTCGCCCGAGGGCAATCCTTCCGCATGCACCTGAGAAATTTCTTTTAACTTCAATCCGCCTTCGCGGGCGACGGCGTAGTGAATGCCTCGGCCGAGAAATAAAAATCCGCGATCTTCCTGATGGCGTTTCGCGCAAGCCAGCGCTTTTTCATCCCACATGGGTAGAGATTGCTCAATGCTGGCGGAAATTGTTGCCAGTGAATTCAGGCGAACACGGCTTACCTCAGACGTCATGCGTCCGCGTTTGCGGGCCAAAAACAATGCCAGCAGATAAAGCGTCGTCAGCTGGGCCGTGAAGCTCTTTGTCGCGGGAACGGCTTTCTCGAGCCCGGCGTAGGTGTAGATGCTGGCACTGGCTTCCCGGGAGATCGTCGAATCGATCACGTTGGAAATCGAGATGGTCTTCGCGCCGCGGTTCAAGGCTTCACGCTGCGCGGCAATGGTGTCGGCAGTCTCGCCCGACTGAGTGATGAGCAATACAATCGGATCAGCGCCTGCGTGGGTGGAGCGATAGCAATATTCACTGGCGTATTCAACATCCACGGCAATCCCCGCAAGGTCCTCCAGCATAATTTCGCCGGCAAGGCCTGCATGCCGGCTTGATCCGCTGGCCGCGATAATGATTTTGGAAAAACTGAAGAGGGCGTTTTCAATCGGCGTGAGCGCGCCGGGAAAGATCGTATCGCCTTTTATGTTCTGTTCAATTGTTTTACGAATGCACTCCGGCTGGGAGTAAATTTCTTCCAGCATCGCCGTGGGGAATGTGCGTGGCATGATGGTGTTTTTCATCCTCTACCGAAACCTGCGGCACGATAATGTATGGCGGTCGGAACGGTACAAACCAAGCATGTAAATAATGGCTTTGCCGCGCGTGGAGTAAATCAACTGGCGAATTCGCAACAGAGGCGCATCAATCGGAACATCCAATAACTTCGCCGACCAAGCGTCAGCGCTGGTGGCGTCGATCTCTTCGTCAGCATGGCCGATCTCGACTTCATATTCCTTCTGTAAAAGGGAAAACAGGGAACTGCGCTCGACAGACGGACCGGTCAACCCTTTAAATTCGTCGGCTGACATGTAGCAGGTTTCAATGGCGAACGGTTCGGATGCGCCCTGACGCAGACGTTCGATCTTAATGAGGTCGGTTGTCCGAGGAAGAGCAAGCCGAGCTGCGATCTCGTGCTCTGTCTTGATGACCTTAAAGGATAAAACCTTGGAAGATACGGCCAGGTTGCGACCGGCCATCTGCTCCGTATAGCTCATCAATTTATTAAAATGAATTTTCGGCGGAGCAATAAATGTCCCGGCGCCACGGCGGCGCTCCAGCAATCCTTCCCGTTCCAGACCCGCCAGGGCATGCCGTGCAGTCATTAAACTGACGCCATGAATGCGTGCAAGTTCCCGTTCGGAATCAACGACATCGCCCGGTCGCAAATTCCCCCGCTCCACTTTCCTCAGAATCGTCTGTTGGATTTTTTTATAAATCGGGGTGCCGTTTCCATTCCGGCCGTTCTGTGACATGCACACTCCGCTTCTACGCTGAATCGATCAGGAAATAGGCTCACGTCGCCATGAGCACTCTAACCCAAGGTGCTATAGAGCTCAAGAGAATTTCTCAAATCGGAAACTTAATTTCCAACGCGCGTGCGGGAATCCATTCGGGAAAATAAATATTCGCTCACTAATAAATATTTTTATAGGAGAACACTGTACTGCTATATAAGGTGCTCCATAGCAGTGATCTCCAATCCTTTGTATGCACAAAATCGCAGGTTCCGGCCTTTATTCAAGCCATTAATTCTTATCAATCGCGCGCCGCTTTTCCACAGGGTTAACGCAAACCCTGTACATAAACGATTTCCCTTATCTTCAGGCAGTTGATCGCGGAGGAGAATTTCCGGGAATTGAAATAAAAATAGCCTCTATAAATTTTTTTTGCTTGACTCGGGTAAATCACCTGCTATATAGCATTGACATCTTAAATTTACTGAGGCGCGTTAGTCTCTGCGTCTTCCAGGGAGGCAGTATGCCGAAGGGTAGGTCCTGGCATGCGCTACTGATCCTCGTATTAGTAGCTATCGTTTGCTATTCCATGGCTGCGGGTGCTCAGGAAGTGACGGCCGCGGTTGTCGGAACAGTAGTTGACCAGAGCGGCGCGCCAATCAAAGACGCCACTGTGGTCGCAACGGATACGGAACGCGGAACAGCCTGGACCGCGATCACCAATGACTCAGGCGCTTACAATCTTGCCCGGTTGCCGATCGGTACATATGAAATAAAGGTAACTTCGGCAGGCTTCGATACGGCGGTGCACACTCCGTTTGCTCTCGTGCTCAATCAAACGGCGCATATTGATTTTCAAATGAAGGTTGGGCAGGTCAACACCAGTGTTGAGGTGAGCAGCGCCGCTCCGGTGTTGCAAACAGAAAGCGCGCAGGTTGGCACCGTAATTGACGCTCGGGCCAACGACGCTCTGCCGCTCGCCACGCGCAACTTCGTGCAACTCACTCTTCTTTCACCCGGTGCGGTTTCCGTGGATCCGAAGTCCATGAATAGCGGATCGAACCTTGCGGAAGAAGGTGGCCGGCCTTACATCAATGGAAACCGCGAACAGGCCAACAACTTCATGTTGGACGGCGTGGACAACAATCAGGCATCAGAAAACCTGGTTGGTTTTTCGCCTTCTCCGGATGCGATTGGAGAATTTAACCTCATCACCCAGAACGCGTCGGCGGAATTCGGAAACTTC
>DASXCC010000051.1:0-5025 GCA_036491415.1 Terriglobales bacterium
ATTCAAAGCGCACTATCTGCTGGGTACAGTGCTTGAGAAACAAGGCAAAAAAGATGAAGGCATTGCCCAATATCAGGCGGCATTGGCGCTGGCGAAAAATTTTTCGCGCGCGCAGCAGGCTTTGAACCACATCTCTCAATAAATTTGCTGCGTTGTTCAACCAGTTTCGCGCTGCGGGAGGCGCGCAATTGTCCATCCCTGCTCAGCTACAATTCTGCTTGTGATTTCTGCAAAACAAGGTGGTGCGATGAAACATCTTCCCTGCGGCGCGGCACGCATTCTCATTCTTCTGACTTCACTTGTGTTGTTGAGTGTCTCCTACCTTCGCGCGGAACCTTTGCCCCTTAAGCATGCAGTGGAGCTGGCGCTCGCTCACAGTACGACTGCAGCCAATGCCGCATCGGACCAGCAACGTGCGGCCGCAGCATACATCGAATCACGTGATCAATATCTGCCGCAGGTTATCGCGGGCGCGGGACTCGGCGAATCCTGGGGGTTCCCGCTAAGCCTCGAAGGGTCGGCCCCATCCATCTTCAATGTGAACGCGCAATCCTCGCTCATCAATCCCGCGTTGCGGCAATTTGTGAAAGCCGCAAAGGAAGATTCGCACGCCACCGACGAGCAAGCCCGAGATCAGCGCCAGCAGGTCATGCAAGACACTATTCTTACTTACACCGAACTCATCAAGTGGCAATCGATGCTGGATCAGCTTCAGGAAAATCAAGCGAATGCAGCGAAAGCGATCGGGCAAGTCAATGAACGGGTCCAGTCGGGGATCGATAGTCAGGTAGATATGAACAAAGCAAAGTTGGCCGCCGCCCGGGCGCGCTTGCAGTTCGCACAAACACGAGGCGCCATCGATGTGCTTTTAGACCATCTCTCAAAACTTACCGGAGTGCCATCGTCTTCCATTGAAACCGTTCCTGACTCTGTTCCCGCGCTTCCAGAAATTAAGCAGGATGACAATTTAACAAGCCAGGCGATGGAATCAAATCCAGCGGTCAATGCCGCCGCTTCGCGGGCCGCCGCGGAAATTTTTCGCGCGAAAGGTGAGCATCGCGGGCTATACCCAACGATCGATTTTGCGGCCCAGTATGCCGTGCTGGCGAAGTACAACAACTACGCAGAGTTCTACAATGCTTTCGAACGAAACAATGCGACGGTGGGCGTTTCGATTCGCTTCCCGTTTTTTAATCCCGCGCAGCATGCCAAAATGAAAGAAGCGGACGCGGAAGCTTTCCATGCGCAACAAGATTTAAAAGCCACCAAAAATCAGGTCTCGGAAGAAACTCTGCGCGCGCAACGTGCGGTAGAACAATTGTCCGCAGCCCAGGAAGTAGCAGATCTCGAATATCAACTCGCAGAGTCGAACCTGGACAGCGTCAAGACTCGCATGAGTAGCTCAAACCTCACCATTCATGACCTGGAAGATGCTCGCATGGAGCTGAATGCCCGGTACAGCACGTTGCAGAACGCGAACTTTGAACTGGAAAAAGCCCGGGTCGGTTTATTGCGGATCACAGGACAACTTCCCAATTGGTTGGGAATCAAACCTTAGTGAAACATTAGTGAAAACATTTTTGCGCTTTACATTTGTTTACTATTCGATAAACAAACCTGAGTTCCTTTTACTGCGCTGCAACGCCATTGAGCAGCAATCTTGTCCATTTGGCCCGTTCCAAGTGGGAAATTCACGAACACCTACGTACACTTTGATGTACTAGCAGCCGACATATTGAGTGGGAGAAATGTTAGTATAAGTTATTCAAATATATGCCATTAAAGACACTTTTTCTCAACCCCCCGTCTTTCGAGAATTTTGATGGCGGAGCCGGGTCTCGTTGGCCGGCTACGCGCGAAATCGAATCCTACTGGTACCCGGTTTGGTTGGCGTACCCCACTGGCATGATTGAAGGTGCGCGGTTGCTCGACGCGCCGCCCCACTATGTTTCGGGCGATGAGACCATCAAGATTGCCAGCGACTATGAATTCCTCGTGCTGTTCACTAGCACGCCAGGCTTTCCCGGCGACATTCGCCTGGCACAAGCCATTAAAGATAAGAATCCGAAGATCAAAATTGCGTTTGTAGGTCCCCATGTCAGTGTGCTGCCCGAACGCTCTTTGAAAGAGTGCCCCGCTATTGATTTCGTGGCGCGCAAGGAATTCGATTACGCCGTCGTGGATTACGCGCACGGCAAACCGCTCGAAGATATTTTAGGAATTTCGTATCGAAAGAATGAATCGGTTGTTCACAACGCCGACGCTCCGCAGATTCAGGACCTTGACGCGCTGCCGCATGTCACCGACATTTATCGTCGCGACCTCGATGTGCGCCGTTACAACGTTCCATTTCTTCTGAATCCGTTCGTATCGCTTTACACCACGCGGGGATGTCCCGCGCAGTGCACCTTCTGCTTGTGGCCGCAAACTCTGAGCGGGCATCCGTGGCGCAAACGCTCCACCGATGACGTTGCCCTTGAAATGGCCAAAGCAAAAGAATACTGGCCGTTTGTGAAGGAATTTTTCTTTGACGACGACACCTTTAACATCCAGAAAGCGCGCACCGTCGAGCTATGCGCGAAGTTAAAGCCGTTGAAGCTTACATGGTCCTGCACGTCGCGCGTGACCACGGACTTTGAAACACTGAAAGCCATGAAGGAAGCCGGATGCCGGCTCTTAATCGTTGGCTACGAATCAGGCGATCAACAGATCTTAAAGAACATCAAGAAGGGTGCGACGGTCGAACGCGCTCGTCAGTTTACGAAAGATTGCCACAAGCTCGGTCTCGTCATTCACGGCGATTTCATTCTTGGACTTCCCGGCGAGAGCCGCGAAACTATCCAGAACACCATCGGTTTCGCGAAAGAACTGGATGTAGAAACCATCCAGGTTTCGGTGGCCCACGCTTATCCCGGAACAGAACTTTACGATTATGCGGTGAAGAACGGATTCATGGTTGCCGACAACAAAATGGTGGATGAAGGCGGCCAGCAGTTGGCCCACATCCAGTATCCGGGGCTTCCCGCGGAAGATATTTTAAGTTCCGTGCACCGCTTCTACGACGAATACTACTTCCGTCCGAAAGCCGTGTTCCGGATTCTCAGGAAAGCTGCCTTCGACAGCAACGACCGCAAGCGACTCTACAAAGAAGCCAAGGCATTCCTCAAGACAAGGTCTCAGCGAAACAAGTGGGTCAAGGAAAAGCGCGAAAAAGAACCCACCCCCGCCGAGGCGCAACCAGCATAGGAAGTTGGCGTGACTTCTCGAAAATATCTGGTGCTGGTTAGTGTTACTATTTGTGCGGCCGTGGGCGAAACTCTGCTTTCCCGCGGCATGAAAGAAATCGGCAATGTTCCTCTGAATCACCTGGCCACCGTCATTTTTGCCATCACCAATCCCTGGGTCGCTCTGGGGATTTTGTTTTTGCTCGGCTTTTTCGTGACCTACAACACAGCCCTCTCCTGGGCGGACTTGACCTACGTTCTCCCCGCCACTTCGCTTAGTTACGTTCTGCTGGCTTTCATTGCCAAGTTCATGCTCCATGAGCAGATCAGTGTTACGCGATGGTTGGGCATTCTTCTGATTTCCTCGGGAGTGGGTTTTGTCACACAAGGCCCTGCGCTCACCGAACATTCTCACGAGACTGGTTCTGAATTGGCGAAGGAAGCTGTGCTGACGGGAAATAAATCATGAAGCCTCTCTACACATGGGGCGCGATCACCATGATCGTACTGGCTTCCACCACTGGCGACATTCTTATGTCGCATGTGATGAAGCGCGTGGGGGATGTCCATTCCGTGGCGCGCCAATGCGGCTTCTTTACGGTCGTCCGTAGAATACTGGGCAACCCGCTTTTTTTCGTTGGAGTCGCGGCCCTGGCGGTGGCGTTCTATTCTTTGCTCTTCGGACTTTCCTGGGACGACGTAAGCCTGATCGGTCCTGCCGCGGCGGCGCTCACCTTTGTGACCAACGCGATTGCCGCGAAAATCTTCCTGCATGAACGCGTGGATCGCCGCAGATGGATCGCTGCTTTGCTGATTGCGGGTGGCGTAATTCTGCTGGCTGTCTAGTTTCGGTCTTGCTTAACCCAAACCATTTTGTCATTTCGCGAAACAAAAAGGCATATTCATGTCTTTTTGTGAGTCGAGAAACCTGCTTTTCAAATCGCTACTGAAACAGCTTCATCAATCCGGTTGGCGGCAAATCCGGTACTAGAAACTTTGTAGTTTTTCTTCCCATGGCCCGCGCAACGCATTCTGCTGCGCCAAATCCGCTTCGCACCGCGCCTTCCATGGTTGCCGGCCAACCGGTGGCAGTCCAATCACCGGCAAGAAATACATTCGGCCAATCGGTGGTAAAGCCGGGGCGATATTCATCGACTCGCGGCAGCGGAGAGAACGACGCCTTCACTTCTTTGATCACGGTAGCTTTCAATAATTTTGCATTGCTCACTTCCGGAAAGAATTCCGTAAGTTCCGCCATGGCCAAATCAATAATTTCCTGGCGCGACTTGTCCACCAATGTTCGTGAAGCGCTGACAACGAGTTCCAAATAACTGCCCGCTTCCGAATTTTGGCGGCGTTCCTGCACGGTAGATTTCTGGAACATCCACTGGATCGTTCGATCCAGAAGTACAGCATGGTCGAGATCGGTAACTTTTTTGTCGAACCACAAATGGATGCCGGTGATTGGCGAGACTTCAAATTTTTCCAGCTTCTTCTTTTCGTCTTCCGCCATGCCCGCGGGAAGAATTTTTGCCAGCGCGTCAAAAGGCACAGCCAGTACAACGAAATCAAAGGCCAGGTCTTTCCCTGCCACTCTCACGCTCACGCCATGTTGCTGGAGTTCAAAAGACTCGACCCCGCCCCGCAAATGCAATTCACTGTGATGCGATTTCATGTAATCGCCAGCGCGGCTGTAAAGCTCGGTCAGCGGGACCTTGGGTACGCCAAACTTCCCGGCTTCGGGCGACCGCAAAAAAGATTCACGAATTACCTGCGCGGCATAAGGAACGGACATCCGGTC
>DASXCC010000052.1:0-9080 GCA_036491415.1 Terriglobales bacterium
GGGGAACTTTTGGCTACTTCTCTTCAGGCCAATGGCGTGAAGGGGTTGGTGATTGAGGCTGGGTGCCGCGATGTACGCTCGCTGACAGAAATGAAGTTTCCAGTTTGGAGCCGGGCCATCAGCTCCACCGGAACAGTAAAAGCCACTCTGGGCTCTGTCAATATTCCGGTCGTGTGCGCAAATGCTTCCATTAATCCTGGAGATGTAATTATTGCCGATGACGATGGGGTCGTCGTGGTAAAGAGAGAAAGCGTACCTTCCGTCGTTGAAGCATGTGCGCAACGAGAAGCCAAAGAATCTGTAACTCGCGCTCGCCTCAGAAAAGGTGAACTGGGTCTGGACATTTACAACCTTCGAGAAAAACTTGCAGCTTTAGGATTGAAGTACATTTGAAGATCGCTATGAAACATTCACAAACTGCAATACCATGCACTTTGATGCGCGCAGGCACTTCCAAGGGTGTTTTTTTCTCCGCGGACGACCTTCCCAAAAATTCTGGATTGCGGGAAAAAGTATTGCTGGCCGTCATGGGATCTCCCGATGTACGTCAGATTGATGGCTTAGGCGGAGCTGACCCTTTAACGAGCAAAGTTGCTATAGTTTCACGCTCTTCCAAACCCGGGATTGATGTCGACTATCTTTTCGCTCAAGTCTCCATCGACAAGCCGATCGTGGACATGACGCCCAACTGCGGCAATATTCTCGCCGGCGTTGGCAGCTTTGCCATTGAGCGTGGCCTTGTTATGCCGACTGCGCCTAAAACTACAGTGACCATTCATATGGTGAATACCGGAAACATTGCGGTCGCCCATATACCCACACCCAACGGAACCATAAATTTCGAAGGAGATACGGCAATCGCCGGAGTACCAAAAACCGCTGCAGCCATTCAAATTGATTTTCAAGACACAGCAGGATCAGTTTGTGATTCTTTGCTTCCAACGGGAAACGTTTTGGATGACATTGACGGATGTAAGGCGACGTTGATCGATAACGGGATGCCTGTCGTTGTTTTGCGGGCGATGGACTTCGGGAAATCAGGATATGAGTCGCCCGCCGAATTGGATAATGATAAAAACTTCAAATCGCGCCTTGAACAGGTTCGCATCATCGCGGGGAATCGTATGGGGCTGGGGGATGTTACTTCAAAAGTCATTCCTAAGATGACATTGATTGCACCACCTCGCCATGGCGGAAATATCTCTACTCGAACGTTTATCCCGCATAAATGCCATTCGGCGATAGGAGTTCTGGGCGCAGTCACCGTCGCAACCGTTTGCGTGTTACCCGGCTCAGTGACTGAAAACATTGCAATCATTCCGGACGGAGCAACAAAAAGGCTTTCGGTGGAACATCCGACCGGAGAATTTACTGTGGAGATTGAGATTTCTGATGAAGACTCGAAATTTGAAATTGTACGTTCGAGTCTGGTCCGCACTGCGCGCACACTATTCACGGGGCATACGTTTGTTCCAAAGTCTGTCTGGGATGGAAACCTGCGCTAACACCCTGGCTGGCAGTACAACTTCGGTTGTCGTTTGATTTTTGTGGAGGCTCCCCATTCAATCTGAACCAATTTTAGATCTCGCGCATCTCGGACACATGGAATTGCTCACTCCCAAACCCGAAGAAAGCCTGCGCTTCTTCGTTGATGTCATGGGCATGACAGAGACCGCACGTAAAGGGGAATCCGTTTACTTGCGAGGATGGGACGATTACGAGCATCACACCCTAAAGCTGACTGCCAGCAAGCTCCCAGGCATGCGTCATATGGCATTTCGCACACGCAGCCAACAAGCGCTTGAACGTCGTGTGGCTCAACTGAAGGGTACTAAATATGAAATTGGCTGGAATGACGGAGACGAAGGCCATGGCCCAGCATTTTGCGTCAACGATCCTGATGGGCACGTCATTGAACTCTATTATGAGACGGAGTGGTATTCCGCTCCTCCTGATCTTCGGCCAGCGTTAAAAAACCAGGCACAACGTTATCCGGCTCGAGGGGTGAACGTGCGACGCCTCGATCATATAAATTGTCTTGCAGCTGACATTCGAGAGAACCGGATTTTTTTTGAAAGCTATTTAGGTTGCCGTCTCACAGAGCAGATTGTTCTAAATGATGGGACCGAAGCGGGCATGTGGCTCACCGTGACGAATAAAAGTTATGACTTCGCTTACACTCGCGATCACACAGGAACTCGTGGCCGTTTCCACCATTTAACATACGCCGTGGATTCGCGAGAAGACGTACTCCGCGCAGCTGATATTTTTCTCGATAACGGCGTCTTTATTGAAACTGGTCCGCATAAACACGCAGTGCAGCAAACTTTCTTCCTTTATGTGTATGAACCCGGGGGAAATAGAGTGGAAGTCGCGAATGCTGGAGCAAGACTAATTCTTGCTCCAGACTGGAAACCGATATGTTGGTCAGAAGAAGAACGAAAGAAAGGCCAGGCATGGGGGCTAAAGACAGTTGAGTCCTTTCACACTCACGGGACACCTCCAGTGCTTTGATCTGTTGCACTCTAAAAATTGCGATTTGGAAAGAGAATGCCTATGACTATCCGCAGGAATTGGTCTCGCCTCATGTTGGTTTTTGCCACGATGTTCGTTGCAGCTTCAGCCCTTGCACAGACCACTTCGATGACGGAAGCTCCAGGCGATAAACACGCCGCGCCTGAAGTTGTTCAATTTGATGCAACCAAAGTAAACGCATCCTTTGCGCAAGGGGCTGTGCTGGTCAAAGATTCAGATGGACGTTACCTAATTCTTACGGCTCGCCGCGAAAAACCCGGACAAGCCGAACTTCATACCAAATATACAGACCTTATTTATATCGTCGAAGGCACGGCTACATTTGTAACCGGTGGCGAGGTGATCGAGGGAAAAACCACTGCGCCGGATGAAATTCGGGGCGCTAGTATTAAGAACGGAATCTCTCGCAAACTGGCCAAAGGAGATGTGATTATTGTGCCCAATGGCATTCCCCATCAATTTGTCGAGGTCAGCAATCCATTTTTATATTACGTAGTTAAGGTTAAATAAAATTGCCTGTTTTTGGTGACAATGGAAAATGGAGTTAACTGCTTTGAAATGTGGTGGCCAGGGACGGAATTGCACAGTGCTACACGGCCCATTTCAAATACCGGTTGTGGGGCTTGTTCTTAATTCTAGGCATTCCGCAGCTTAGCTGTAATCTCGTCATGGACCGCCTGTCGTCGGGAGTCGAACGACGAAACGCTGGTATGCCATTTTTCAATCGAAACGTAAATGCAAGATTTACAAGGCCTGGTCGCTCCTAAAAGCCCATGTCGCGCTCACTATGAGAGGCTTTTATCACAATGGATTTATCGACTAGAACTCCTGTGGCAAGTGACCCTTGATTTCTCCATCCTTTTATTCTGGTAATAATCTTCTTAGCTTTATCACGAACCGCATCATTGCGATGTTCAATCTTGAGACGGTCGATTTCGCCTCCGGCGATGGCTCAGGGAAAGGCGCAATTGTGCAAGCGATTGTCACTCTAGCCCAGCAGCTTGGATTACGTGTAGTGGCGGAAGGGGTCGAAACACAGGAGGAACTTGAACTACTTCGTCGCTTAGGTTGCGACTTGGTTCAAGGGTTTCTGTTTTCCAAACCTATGCCAGTCGAAGCCTGCGAAAAGTTCCTACGAGGGGCCGCCGCTTCTTCTCTTCACGGCAAGCGGCAGCGCTCTATTGCTTCTAGTTCTTAACTTACTTGAGTTGACAAGAAAGCCACAACCGGAATCACTATCGTCTTAGAAGCGATGCAATAACATTCCTTCCTTGTTGAATTGTTATCGTTGAGCAACAGCGATATTTGCAAATTTGTCTATGCGACCGCTAGGCCATGGAAATCCATTCGGTCTTGCAGGCTTTAACGATGTGACACGGGCCCTTGAGGCACAGCGAAAGTCTGACGTGCAACGTCGGGAAGCCAAGCTCCTGCCCCCACATGACTGGAGATTGCGAAGCAAGTGCGGGCGGGCTGCTCCCCCAGCGGTCGCCTACGATCCGACGCTCGACTGCGCGGCCGTATGTGTGCAGGTAGCCCGGAACTGGAGGTTGCATCGCCTGGATCACCGATATGTATTCCTTAATAGTGAGACTCCGGGTGAGGCACGTCTCGGGACACTGTCGATCAGGTTGCCGAAATACGATAGCAACAGAGTTGTGACGCTTAAGGCTTGCGAAATGGAGTTGACTACGAGAAGAATACTTTTCGTCAGCAGTTGCCGCAGGAGATCGCCGCGTCCCGCGCCCAGAGCTTGATGCTGAACTCGCGCTGCCGTGCTGCGTTGGGCCATCAGTAGCATCGCCACGTTGGTAAGAGCGATCAATAGTACGATTTCAACCATTCCTGACAATAGCCGCAGAGATTTTCCGGTTTCAGCAAATCGTTAGTAAGTAGAAGAATGTCCTGCCTGAATTGATTTTCCACAAGTCCTTATGAAGCTTATGCAGTGTAGTCCCGATTGTGGCCAGCATCTCACTAGAGCATTGTTACCTCGCCAATCCCCAGACGTTTATTAATAGGTCATTTAAAAGTGAGGTTATTAATATGTCGTTTTCCGATGTTTTGTGTTCCGCGTGTGTATGCGTCCTCGTCTTGTTGCTTGCCGTCTATCCATCGTTGGCGCAAGTAGTTGTCGTGAATGCTCCCCAAAATAACTCATCGGTTTCATCTCCAGTTCAATACGTGGCTTCTGCACATAATCCGAATTGTCCAAAGGGCATCGTGGACATGCGGATATATATTGCTCCTCACATTGCGCCTTATAACGTTCAGGCAGCCTCGTTGAACACAGCATTGGCCCTCGCACCGGGCAACTATAAAACTGTCGTACAAGCATGGGACGCATGTGGCGGTGTCAGCAAAACCCCGGTCAGTTTCACAATTGTCGCACCAGGCCTGAAACCAGTCCGATTTCTCTACGTTGCCGACACCAATTTCTGGCGGGTATTCGGTTTTCAAGTAAACCCAATGACTGGGGTTCCATCTGCCACGCCACAAGTCAAAATTTCATTTCCCACGGGAGTCGTTCCGGTAGCTCTGGCATCCGATGCAGGCGGTTACCGACTATACGTAAGCGCCAATGGCCTCCATGCCTACTTTATTGATCGCACGAATGGTAATCTGATTGAAGCGCCAGGTTCTCCTGTGTCAGTTGCTTCAGGCGTCGGCCCACTAGCAGTACACCCTTCGGGAAAATTTGTGTTTATCGCGACGTTTTCTGACGCATCCGGAGCAGGCTTGCTGATTTTCCATGTAAATTCGGATGGTTCTCTCAGTTCCGTTAACTCGACTCCTGTACCGGTCAAAGATCTTCTGCGCAATGTGATCATAGATCGGTCCGGAAGGTATCTTTACGCACTCTCGGAAAATGGGGACTCGATCGACGCTTTCAATATCGATGGGAATTCGGGGAACTTGACGCCGCTTCCTGGATCGCCTTATGTGATGACCAAACCAGCTACTGGTTGTAACTTGTATCCGTTTGGCTGTGACACCACCGACATTTCTGACGACAATGGGCGCTTCTTGTATGTAGCTGAAGCTTTCGGACAAGCAATTCAAGGATTCTCCATCACAGGAAAAACAGGCACACTGAGCAACGTGGCGGGTTCTCCATTTTCGTCTGGATATTCGCTAACAACGTTCGTCGAGCCGACTGGGAGATTCTTATACGTTACAAATGCCGTGTCTCAGCAAATCGCGTTATTCTCGATCGACGCCGGGAACGGGATGTTAACTCATGTAAAAGATTTTGGTCCTAGCGGCGGCATCTCACGTCTTAGGGGCGATCCATCTGGCAAATTCCTTTACGAAGGAGGCGGAAGTTTGAGCGGTTTTGCAATTGATTCCAAAAACGGCAACCTTAACCCGATGCCGGGGTCTCCTTTCACAATCGGCGATAACGTAACTTTCTATGAATTTGTGTTGACGCCATAAAGAGCCGGCGTAACCGATTTACAGAGCCTTCCCGCGGTATTGTCCCTGCAACGATGCAAGAGTGGCACGGGCGCGGAGAGACTATCTGACGTAGGTCTAGATAAACGAACTTGTGGGACAAGTCAATGCACTGAGAGACGAAGCGCGTATTTGGATACGTGATTTACAGAATTTTTTGCAGAAGAAGTGTCAGGCTGTTTCGCCTGAGCAATGAACATGGCGACGATGATGGCGGTGACGGCAAACGCGATGATCCACGCGCAGGTCTGGTAGACGCGTGAGTTGACATGCTTGCCCATGAGTCGGTTTTGCTGACGAGTTGTAATACGAACACCAGAACTACGGGCAGAAGAATTCCATTGAGCACCTGCGAGAAGATAGCAATTTTACTGGATTGATTTTCGGAGAAAGAATCAGCAGCGCGCCGACGGCGATGAGCCCGGTGTAGAGGCCATAGAAAACTTTGGCGTCACGGAATTTTTTATTGAGTCCAGATTCAAATCCCATAGCTTCGCAGACGGTGTAAGCGGTCGAAAGTGGCAGGATCGACGCCGCGAACAGCGAAGCATTCAGCAATCCAATGGCAAATAACGTGAACTCGTAATCTCCGCCAAGCGGGCGCAGCGATTGCGCCGCTTCGCCAGCATTCGAAACCGTGTACTGTCCATGAAGAAATGATGTGGCCGCACAGGCGACGATGATGAAGCCGGCGATGAGGACGGAAAGATTGATCCGACGATGGCGTCAGCCTGAGTATATTTCAGTCCGCTCTTGCCGCTGCCTTTTTCCGCGACCGATGCCTGCAAATAAAACTGCTGCCAGGGCGCGATGGTAGCGCCAATAATTCCCGTGACGGCATACAGATATTCGGATTTTTTGAATTCATGCCAGGAAGGCACTCGCACGATCTGGGCGCCAACATGCAACCAATCCGGATTGGCGAGAAACGCCGTGATGATGTAGGCGATGTAGAGAAACGAGAGGACCAGAAAAATCTTTTCCAGCTTCTTGTAATCGCCGAAGACGACAAGATCCCACACTAAGACTGCGGCGCCTGATCCAACCTTAGTCTTTGAGACCATTGAAAAAGTCTTGGCGAATGCGACTAATGTTTCTCGACATCCCGATCGCCGCGTCATAGCGTTTGGGGAAATGGTAGCTCTGCTTTGTGCCGAGGGGACGGCTGAGGCTGCTATTGAATTGAAACAACTTTGGAACGACTTAGCACAGAAGGATTCTTCGCATTACATTGTGCCTATCCGGTCAAGTGTTTTCCGGTGATGCATCGGACATTTCGCTACGAAGGATTTGCGCAGAACATTCAGGCGTCCTGACGAAGGACTGCAACGTTTGCGGGTTGGACAGAGGAAGAATCCCACGAGTTTAATCAACGTGCGAAGCGTCTTGCAGAGTTAAGGGCAGAGTTGGACATCTGACAGTAAACCCCGCCTACAACCTGAGTTTTGATTGTTTTCACAAACCGTTCCAAAGTACAACCAGCCACAATACATGGAAATATCGGGCCGCGTTCATATCCTGTGTGAAGAGATTCGCGAAATTGTGAAAGAGAACACCGTGTATTTGTCTGTACCGAATGATTTACGGCGAGACTCTGGGCGGAAAGAACAACATGAACGGAGAAGGCTGCGATTGGAAGCTATCAAAACCGAACTAGAAACCTTGATACGGAAAAAGTAAGCCACCAAAACTCCGAAAACCGAAAAGCAAGTTTTAGGTGAGGACGCCTGTATGTTCTGCGCAAACGAGTACACTGAACGCAGCACCAAGTCTGCGCAATACGGGACACCCGTCATTAATTTCCACCGGAGGAACCGTAGGGTTAATGTTGCGTGACGTGACAGAAAGGCAGAGATTCCGATATATGGTTTCGATCAGGAGAGCTGAAATACAAGATGCGGCGGCAATAGCGCACGTACATGTACAAAGCTGGCTAACGACGTACGCTGGCATCGTCCCAGCAGAATATCTAACTTCTTTGAACGAAGCCGAACGGGCTTCCTTATGGCAAGACTGGCTTCAGCGAGACCTTTGTGTTCATGTGGCCGAACTGGAAGGAGTAGTAGTCGGTTTCGCCAGTGGAGGTCCTATTCGTGAGCCGTTGGGTAAATATCGAGCCGAAATGTATGCAATCTACTTGCTGCAAACGTCTCAACTCAAGGGGATTGGTCGGCAGCTAATCGATGCCCTTGCAACGACACTGTTGGCTAGAAATTTCACAAACTTAATCGTGTGGGTACTTGAACAGAATCCAGCGATTCGCTTCTACGAGAAAACCGGGGCACAGCGTCTTGAGAGTAAGCAGATCGAGATCGGGGGAGTTTGGCTTTCTGAAATAGCCCTTGGCTGGTCGGACCTCAGCCAACTCGTTCCACAATGAAAATAAAAAGCTCGGAACAATATGAGCAGGTGACCGTCTATCTTCCGTTTTTGTTTCTTTCTGATCGACTGGTTTATTGCCGACGTAAAGTAATCAATAGAACTGAGATCGGTTAGGCGTCGGCCTCCTGAATATCCAGTAAGTACTTAGGGCATTTCCTAAAAGAAACATGGCACATCAATTGCATTCAAACATACGGCATGAGTGAATCGTGGGCTGAATTCTATCAGCTAGCATTAATTGAGCTGGACTCTTCGCAAATGAATCGACGCATTTCTGAGGCGCGTTCAGCAATTCTTACACGGTTGAAAGCTCTTCCAGAAGATGCGACTGAGGAAAGCCAAACCATCGCAGATGCACTGAATTCTCTGCGGTTATTGGAGCGCGAAATAAAATCGGGTCGGGAAGAAATAGCAACCATGTGCGGTCGTTTTAGGCAAACACGTTCAAGCAAAATCTTAGCAAGCCACTTTAATTTTGAGTTGATTGACGCACTCAACGAATTCGATATTCTTCCCCGGATAAATATCGCCCCTACCCAAGAAGTGGTCGTTATTAAACAGGATCAAAAAAAGGCAAGAACCATCACGGGGATGCGCTGGGGATTAATTCCCGTGTGGGCAAAGGATGCTAGCGTTGGCAATCGAAACATCAATGCAAGATCGGAAGGTCTTAGGGAAACGGCATCGTTTCGCGATTTGATCGCTTC
>DASXCC010000053.1:0-10050 GCA_036491415.1 Terriglobales bacterium
GACCTGCGCAAGGTCTATATCCTCACGCAATACAAAGCTCTCTCATTGAACCGCCACATCCGCGAAGGCTGGAATTTCGCGGCCCGCGAAATGGGCGAGTTTGTCGAGGTTCTGCCGCCCATGAAGCGCGTCAGCGAAAGCTGGTACCAAGGAACGGCTGACGCGGTGTACCAGAATATTTATTCGATAGGTTCCGAGCAGCCGAAACGCGTGCTCATCCTTTCAGGCGACCACATTTACAAGATGAATTACCGCCGCATGCTCAAGCAACATGAAGACAGCGGCGCGGATGTGACGCTGGCCACTATCCAGATTGATCCCGATGAAGTTTTTCGGTTCGGCGTTGTGGATGTCGATAAAGACAATCGCGTCATCGGATTTGAAGAAAAGCCTAAGGAAACGAAACTGCGCGCGCCGACGAATCCCAATAAAGTCGCGGCGTCGATGGGAATTTACCTATTCAATACAGACGTTTTGATTCCCCTGTTGTTGAAGGACGCGGAAGATCCCGATTCCAGCCATGACTTCGGCAAAGACATCCTTCCCAAGATGGTGGATGACTACCGCGTGTATGCCTACGATTTCGTGGACGAAAATAAAAAAGAAGCGCAATACTGGCGCGATGTAGGAACGTTGGAAGCCTACTACGAAGCCAACATGGATATTGTCGCGGTTTCGCCAGTCTTCAACTTATATGACTCGGACTGGCCGATTCGCACTTATCAGCGGCAGTATCCGCCAGCAAAGTTTGTATTTGCGGAACAAGGCCGAACTGGTCAGGCGCACGACTCCATCGTTTCTGCCGGATGCATTGTCTCCGGAAGTTCCGTACGCGGTAGCGTGATGTCACCAGATGTACGCGTCAACTCGTATAGCGAAGTAGAATCCAGCATTCTTTTCTCGCACGTGAATATCGGACGCCATTGCCGCATTCGTCGCTGCATTATTGACCGGGATGTTCACATTCCTGAAGGAACGACGATTGGATACGATCCCGAAGCGGACCGTCAAAGATATTTCGTGACCGACTCTGGAATCACAGTGGTGACGCGCGATTACTCTCTGTTTGAAAATCCAGTGACCGTGGATTATTTCACCAGCGAATAACTGGGCGGCTATTTGACCGGTTCCACCACGACCGCCGTGCCGTAGGCCAGCACTTCGGTGACACCCTGCATGATTTCCGTAGCGTCATAGCGCGCGGAGAGCACTGCGTTCCCGCCGAGTTCCGCTGCATGGCGCAACATCAGGTCAAACGCTTCCGAGCGCGTCTTCTCGCAGAGATTCGTCAGCAAAGTAATGTTTCCGCCGACGAGCGTTTGCAGGCTGGCGCCGATCGTGCCAAACACCGAACGCGAACGCACAACAATTCCCCGCACCACACCAAGCGTGCGGACCACGCGAAATCCATCCAGTTCAAACTGCGTTGTGACCATGTTGTGCGCGACAATCCGTCCCGGAGTGTAAGGAGAAACGTTCATGATGTTCCCTTTCGTGCGCAGCTTTTGCTGCTCCGCTACAAGCTTTCCTGATTGTTATCCTACTGCGGGTTGAAAAACAAACCTATTTCGTGGGCTGCCTATGATTCTGCAACAGCAATCAGATCGCGACCGCACTCTCTGCGGCCTTCGCGATTTTGAAATCCCGCAGCGAAAGTTCAATTCCGCCAAACTCGGGATGATCGTTGTAGTCGAGAGTGAATGCGATGTCAAAGCTGTCGCTGGGAAGAAGCGACTCCTGCTGGAACCGTTCCGCCATGCGCCATCCCAATGCATTGTAGGCCACCGAATTCCGCCAACTGCTGCCACCATTTGAAGAAGAAACAGGCGGAGCGATTTTCAGCCGCACGTGTTTGTCCTTGATCAATTTCGGAGGTGCCATAAGCCGTACGTTACGGGCCACAAAAACCGGAGCGTAATTCCCCACTCCAAAGGGTGCGAGTTGTTCGAGTGCCGCGAACAGTTGCGGCGTAATCTGTTCGAGTGATAACTCTGCATCCGCTTCCAATACCGGATCAAAATCTTCCAGCGAAAGACATTTTCTCGCGTAAGCATCCAGCCGGCTTCTCAACTCTTCTACGTTCATTGAAGGCAGAGAAAAACCGACGGCGTGCGAGTGGCCGCCAAATCGCGTGAATAAATCCGGGCACGACTCCAACGCATTCAGCAGATGGAAAGGTTTAATAGAACGCCCCGAACCATGCGCCTCGCCGCCATTTTTTGAAATGACCAACGCAGGGCGGCCATAGCGCTCGACGACGCGGGTTGCAGTGATTCCGATCACGCCGCGGTGCCATCCGTCTCCATCAATGACAACGCAAAACGCATCACGCAACTCCGGATTTTCTTCGACCCGGGCTTCGATGGCCTGCAAAATTCGCCGTTCTTCTTCCTGGCGTTCAGTGTTCAATTCATTCAGGCGATTGGCAATCTCAACAGCCCGCGCTGCGTCTTTCACGCTGAAAAGCTCGATGACGTCTTCCGCAATATCCATGCGCCCCGCCGCATTGATTCGGGGAGCAATACGAAAAGCAACTTCACCAGAGGTAAGCGGTTGTCCTCCGAGCTTGGAAACTTCCAGCAAAGCTTTTAAGCCTGGGTTCACAGCTTTCCTGAGCGCGTCTAATCCGATTTTCGCGAAGACGCGATTTTCTCCCGCCAGGGGAACCGAATCCGCAACCGTGGCAATAGCCACTATCTTCATAAAAGAAGTAAGCAACCGGGTCTGATCTTTATCGGCAAGGCGGCGCTCGATAAGTCCTTGCGCCAATTTGAACGCAACCCCAGCCCCGCAGATTGATTTACATGGATACTCACATCCTGCCTGGTTCGGGTTCACAACAACAAATGCATTGGGCACGCCATCAGCGCCGGGAAGATGATGGTCGGTCACAATCAGATCAATACCCAACCTACGCGCGGTTTCCGCCGGCGCAAACGCGCGTATGCCCATATCCACGCTGATAATCAGTCGTATGCCCGCGGCAGCGGCACGCTCAATTACGTCATCCCGCATGTCATACCCTTCGCGGATGCGATGCGGGACATGAAAATCGGTAATTCCTCCGCACATCTCGATGGCTGTTTTGAGGATCACAATCGCGGTGGTACCATCCACGTCGTAGTCCCCATAAATGAGGACCGTTTCCTTGCGCTCAATCGCGGCTTCCAAACGGTCAAGGGCCGTTTTTATTCCTTTCATCAGATAGGGCGCATGAAGCTGCTGCAAGGATGGAGAAAGGAAACTTTGCGCGGTTTCGCTGTTCTGAATGCCGCGCATCATCAACAAACGCGCAAGCGTCGCGGCAACGCGAGAGTCGAACTTCTGTGGAAACGAACTCGATTGCAACTCCGCAGCGAGCGACTCAGCTTGTGATGGATTTGCGCTATGAATATTCCAGCGCATAGTCAGGGCTCTTCGTCGAACTCGGAGCCATCCATGGGAATGCCGCCAAAATCTTCGGAGAGTTCCATGAGGCGTTTGTAGCGGTCATACCATTCCGTGGAAGCTTCGTAGATCATCATTACGCCCTGGTGTGCGAAACCCAGCTGCACAAATCCCGTCTTGCCGACGTAAGTCCTCAGCCAGCGGGCTTCTTCCACGTCTTCATCGTTGGTAAATTCGGCAGAGGACAACCGTTGCAGCAGATCGTCCAGCTCCTCGCGCTGCAAATGCCAGGAATTCATGGTGAGAAAAGGAGCGTTCGCGGTTTTGGCCAGCTCGACAAAGTCTTTCCAGCCGTCGGGATTTTCTTCCGTCGCCCAAAGAACGGACGGCACTTCGTCTGAATCCACGTATCCCTGAAAACGGCGCATGCCATGCCCTTCAACAAAGGCAATCATGTCATCTTTTAAGGTGCCGAGATCTTCTGCGAGCGGTGGCGACATAGTGCGACGTAAGTATTGTAAGACAAATAGCAAATACGCGTAGGGCTGATAAGTTTAGAGACAGTCTACTCCGGTAAATCACTGAGCATTTTTATACAGTTAATTTCTTACAGCCGGTAGTGAATCATTTGCGTTCTCGTAACTTCGAAACTCCCTACAAAAATCAGTAACAGACTTTGTTTTCAATACAAATGGAGGTTGGCAATTTATTTGCATAAACATTCGCAGGCACCAAAAATCCCAGGGAGGTTCCACCATGAGTGAAAAAAACTGGAGAGATTTGTGTGAAGAGATCGTGGCAGAAAATGATGCACAAAAACTTCTGTCGCTTGTCACGCAACTGAATGAAGTCTTGGACAACCGCAAAACAGAATTGAAAGTCGAAAAACAGCAGGAGCCTGAAGAGAAGATTGCTTAGGAAACTAGTTTTAGCTTATCCATGTTGATCTGCTACAACCAACCTTTCGTTCGTGCAATGCGCGCGGCTTCCACGCGATTGGTCGCGCCTAGTTTGCTGATTGCCTCTGATAAGTAATTTCTGACTGTTCCCTCTGAAAGTGAAAGGTCGCTGGCAATGTCGCCGCTCGACTTTCCTTCTCCGGCAAGCCGCAGGACTTGGCGCTCGCGGTCGGTGAGCGGGTCAGGCTCGCTCCACGCTTCGGCGGCGAGTTCGGGATCCACTACGCGCAGGCCGCGATGCACACGGCGCACCGCTTCGGCGAGTTCTTCGGCACGCATATCTTTGAGCAGATAGCCCGAAGCTCCGGCGTCGAGCGCGCGGCGCAAGTAGCCGGCACGGGCAAAAGTTGTAAGAATGATGATTCGGGTTGGGCAGCGCTGCCGTTTCAATTCAGCCGCAACTTCCAGCCCGGTCATAACCGGCATTTCAATGTCGGTTATGAAGACATCCGGCTTGTGCTGTAGTACGGCGTCGATGGCCTCTTTGCCATTTCGTGCGCGTGCGACTACGGAAATATCGCCTTCGATCTCCAACAACGCCGCAAGCGCGCCAAGAACCATTCCCTGATCTTCAGCGATGACAACGCGCAATGTGGTGCGGTTCGTCTTGGTGGCGACCGGGTTCAATTCGCATTCCCCGGATTCATTTTAAGGGGGAATTGGATAATCAATTTGGTGCCCTGCTCTGTGTCGCGTTCGAAAGTCCCGCCGAGCGATTCCACACGCTCCCGGATGCCGCGGATGCCGCTGCCTTCCACCTGAATTCCGCCGCGACCATCGTCCTGAATTTCCAATACACACTTGCCATTTAAAGGAGCCAATCTTACCCGGCAATTTTTGGCGTTGGCATGGCGCACAATATTGGTGACCGCTTCACGCAAAATCATAGCCAGCACACTTTCCTGTGTAGCGTTCAACCCGATCTCTGCCGCTTCTGACTGCACCAGTACTCCGGCTGTTTCCAAGGCGGCTTTCGCCTGCTTCAACTCGCCCGTCAAAGAATTCGCGCGATAGCCACGGATGGTGCTGCGCACTTCTGCAAGTGCCGTGCGGGAAGTCAGCTCAACATCGGCAATTTCCGCTTTCGCCCGCTCGGGATCGCGATCAATCAACTTTCCCGCCAATTCCGATTTTAAAATGATGATGGATAAAGTGTGTCCCAGAACGTCATGGAGGTCCCGCGCAATCCGTTCACGCTCCGCAACTTTGGCGAGATGCTCGATTTCAGAGTTTGCCATGCGGAGTTTCTCATTGGCGCGGTTCCGCTGGGCGAAGAACACATTGCCGCCACCGATTATGAGCGGGAAAGCGCAAGCGTAAATCATATATTCCACGCCTAAATGGAAGACCCAGGCTTGGAGCGCCCCGATAGCGATGATCACCGTGATTAATTTGATTCCGCCGATTTCTGTTTTCGTTAGAAATGGAGCAAACGAGGCTGCATAAATCAAGAAAGTTGCGGAACCTGCATTAATCGGTGCGGAAATAATACCCAACAACAAAATACCAAAAAAGTAATACCACGCACGGGAAGGCCTGTCCCAGAACATGGCGAAGAAGAGACAGATGAAAACAATGCCCGATATGATCGTATATACCCATTGCAACGATGAGGCATGACCAAATGCAGGCCCGGCAAAATAAAAGATAAGCCAAGGCAGCCAAATCAGCGGGATCCATTTATGGCTGTGTCGGCTCGGAACCGTTCTGTTGCCTAGCCCAATGCGATCCATAATTGAAAAATTTGGCATATAGCGTGATCCTTATTTTAAGCCGTGTGTCACGTGACCGTCTTTAGACCCTAATAACATGACTGCCCCGATTGCCAGCACCGCTGCCAGGGGAACCAGCACAGCGACCATTCCCAAATTTCCCAGACAAATTAAGAGCAAAAATCCCGCCAGGCTCAACGTCCAACCTGCTTTTGTGCCAAAGCTATCCATACATCTTCTCCTCATCCCGCTGGAAGCCGATGCGGGCCACGCCAAGGCAAATCAGCGTAAATCCGACCAAAACTTCCCAATGCGTCCAAATCGTTTCATTTCCCCCGATGCCGATAATCTTCAGCGCGAGTTGCGCCAGATGATATGGAGGCAGAAAAATTGCGATCTGCCGGACCAGCTTCGGCAAAAACTGGAATGGGACCCACAAGCCGGAACCAAACGACATTGGCAGATAAATCAGATTGATAACCGCGGGTGCCGAATTCGGCCCCATGAAATAACCGATTGCCAAGCCCATGGCGCAGAACGGAATGGATCCGGCGACCAGCGTTCCTAAAAGCGCTACAACTTCGTGAACCGATAGCCGCACTCCGCCAAATGCGAAACCGAGCACCAACAGCAGTGACACCACGATGAAGCTGAATATAATGCCCATAAAAAATTTGGCCACGAAATATGCAAACGGAGGCATGGGACTGGCGCGTTTTACCTGCAGCCAGCCCAGCCCGCGTTCCGCTGCTAATCCTGACGCGGTGCCGAACAGCGATGCGCCCATTACGCCAAACGTTCCATACGTGGCGATCAAATAAGAAGACACGCCCACGTTTCCGATCGATTGCCTTCCCATGAACAATCCGAAGAGGACGTAAAACATCAACGGAAGAATCACTACAGAAGCTGAATATCTTGGGATGCGCAGGTTCTTCAGGAACTCATACTTCATTTCCTTCAAGTACAGCGAAAATGTTTGCGCCGGAGAGCGACTGAGATTGAGAGTGTTGGAATTCGTAGCCATAAAGTTTTCTCCTTGCCGACTACTTTTCTTCTCGCGTAAGTGCGAGGAAAGCGTCTTCGAGTCCGGCACTGGTTACTTCCAGTCCAGAAAGCTGACGGTCAAGATTCAGCATTTCGCGCACAGCGGATTCCGCGTCTGTCGCCTGAATCTCCATCGCTTCGCGGTCCTGGCGCACATCCAGAACTCCGGGAAGTTTTCGTATGACATTGCTATCCAGCCCAGTAACGCAGCGGATCCTGCGTCCCGCGGTTTTTGCCTTGATCTCCGCCGGAGTGCCTTCCGCAATGATGTTTCCTTTGTTGATGACAACGACCCGGTCCGCCAATTCGTCGGCTTCCTGTAAGTAATGCGTTGTAAGCAAAATGGTTTTGCCGCGCGTTATTAAATTGCGGATTTCCTGCCACAAGACGCGGCGGGATTCAACGTCCATGCCGACGGTAGGTTCATCGAGGAAAATAATATCGGGATCGCCGCACAGCGCCAGCGCAAACAGCACACGCTGTTTTTGTCCGCCGGAGAGGTCGCCGAATTGGCGGTCCTGAATATCGGCCAGATCTCCCAGGGTCATAGCTTCTTTCATCGTCAGCGGATTCGGATAGTAGCTCGCGAAAAGATCCAGGTGTTCGCGCACGCGAAGCGTTTCCGGGACTTTCGCGACTTGCAACATCGAACCGATGCGGAGGCGAGTTGAGGGATTGAGCGGATCGCCGCCGAAAACTCGCGCCGTACCTGAAGTCAGCTTCGCAAGACCCAGCAGAAGTTTGATTGCTGTCGTCTTGCCGGCTCCATTCGGCCCGAGCAGTGCCAGCAATTCTCCGGAGCGAATGTCCAAATTAATGTTGTTGAGAGCGCACACGTCGCCATAGCGTTTGGTGGCCCCGCGAAGCGCAGCAACTACGATGCTTTTTGCCGTGGTTTCTTTGATTGGAACAACCTGCGCAACGCTCATAGTCTTTCTGCCTCCAGGTCTTACTACCTCCAGCCAACATCAATATTCTGCAATTTTGGCGAAGTCGGCAGTAGTGGAGAACATCACACAGACGCAATGACAAATGTCATTGTTCCGCGAAGGCAGAAAGCGCTGGTTTCGTTGGATTTGCAGGTAATTCGTTGGGAATAACGACTAGCGCACAACAATATTGATCAGCTTGCCGGGCACCACAATCACTTTAATAATCTGCTTCCCCGTGATCAATGCTTTGATTTTTTCGTCGGCTGCAGCTTTTTCTTTAATGACGTCTTCGCCAACGCCCGCCGGCACAACTACCAGGCTGCGCAGTTTCCCATTCACCTGCACCGGGATTTCGATCTCTTCTTCTTTGGCCAGCGCGGCATCATATTGCGGCCACGGCGCGCGCAACAGATTTCCTTTTTCGCCGAGAACTTCCCAAAGCTCATTCGCGAGATAAGGAACGAAGGGCTGGAGCAACAAAACAAACTTCCGCTGAAAGTCTGCGCGGAAAGACCGCACCGCCGGATCATCCGATAAAAAAACCGCCTGCGCCGCATAGCCTTCGTTCAGCAATTCCATCAACGCAGCCACGGATGTGTTGAAGTGCCAGCGGCCCTTGAAGTCTTCGGTGATGCGGTGAATTGTCTGGTGCATTTTGCGCGAAATCTTTTTTATATCGGGGGGAAGATTGGCCGCGTCGTATGGAACCTGATAGCTTCCAGCCTTTACCGGATTCTGCGCGATAAAGCGGTAGGCACGCGACAAGAATCGCTGCACGCCTTCGACGCCATTTTCCTGCCAGTCAAGATCGCGATCTGGCGGCGCGGCAAACAAGCTGTACATGCGCGCGGAATCCGCGCCGTAACGCGCGACCATGTCGTCCGGCGAAACAATATTGCCCAGACTCTTGGACATCTTCGCGCCGTCTTTGATCACCATGCCCTGCGTGAACAGGCGTTCTACAGGTTCATCGTTTTTGATCAATCCCATGTCCCGCATGCACTTGGTCCAGAAGCGCGAGTAGATCAAGTGCAGAATGGCGTGCTCTACGCCGCCGATGTATTGATCAATTCCGCGATCGCCAAACCAGTAAGCGGCTTTCGCGCTATCGAACGGAGCTTTGTTGTCCTTCGCGTCGGTATAGCGATAGAAATACCAGGACGAATCCACGAACGTGTCCATCGTGTCGGTCTCGCGGCGTGCGGGACCACCGCATTTCGGGCAAGTCGCATTTACGAACTCTGCCACTTTACCGAGCGGGGAACCGCCAGTGAGTGTGATCTCAATATTGTCTGGCAGAATGATTGGCAAATCTTTTTCCCTTACCGGAACGATGCCGTCCTTTTCGCAATACAACATGGGAATCGGCGTGCCCCAATAACGCTGGCGCGAGATGCCCCAATCTTTCAGACGAAATGTGACAGTGGGTTTTCCAAATCCATTTTTTTCAGCAAAGGCGCCCATCTTTTTGATGGCGTCATCGCAAACGAACCCGTTGAATTCGCCTGAATTGATGAGCTTGCCTTCGTGCGCGGTAAAGGGAAGTTCCTGCGTGGCATCCCCTTGCAACGGCACAATCACCTGGCGAATTTCAATGCCGTACTTTTTGGCAAACTCGAAGTCGCGATCATCGTGCGCGGGCACGGACATGATTGCCCCAGTGCCGTAATCCATGAGGATGTAGTTCGCCACCCAAATGGGAACCTTCTCGCCGTTATACGGATTCACTGCAAAGCGGCCCGTATTTACGCCGTGCTTTTCGATCTCGCCAATGTCGCCGCGTTCTTTGGCGTTCTTCTGTTCGGCGATCATCGTGTCCACTTGCGAGCGCAAGTCGGCATTGCCGGCGGCGAAATCTTTTACCAGCGGATGCTCAGGGGCAAGCTGAATCGAGGTCGCTCCAAAAATCGTATCCACGCGTGTGGTGAAGACGGTGATCTTCGCGTCGGAACCGTCAAGTTTGAAGTCCACCAGCGTGCCCTGGCTGCGGCCAATCCAGTTGCGCTGCATGGT
>DASXCC010000054.1:0-3165 GCA_036491415.1 Terriglobales bacterium
CTCGCAAAAGCAAAACTCCAATCGCAATAAGTCGGAGGACTTCGTCTTCTGTAAAGAAGACGGTTCGCCCCTTAATCCCGATGTTCTCAGGCGAGATGTTCTCTATCCAGTGTTGGATCGTCTTGGAATTCCCCGCGCTAGCCGGGCGGCGGGATTCCATACCTTCCGGCACTCTGCAGCCACAATCGTCAACCAGAAGACCGGGAATTTGAAACTCGTACAGAAGTTGCTTGGGCATTCCAACCTAAGCACGACGGCGGATGTTTACACTCACACTTCTGCCGATGCAGATCGAGGTGCCGCACTCGCCCTAGAACAGGCGATCTTTGGCGATTTGTTCCAAGTTGTTCCACGTTTTGGAACATGGAACAACAGCGCGGCTCCAAACTAAACAACGCATGCACACGGCTCTACTCGCAACTCTTAGAATTCGCTAGATTTACAGGAAACAACTGCGAAGGGTTTTGGTTGCGGGGGCTGGATTTGAACCAGCGACCTTTGGGTTATGAGCCCAACGAGCTACCAGACTGCTCCACCCCGCAGTTGAATCATAACAACCTGATTCCAAGCGGTCAAACTCTGGAACTCGATTTCAGAGAAATATTGTCAGTTTAGAAATGTTGCCAGTGTAAAAAAATATGGGTCGGGTTAAAAATATTGTCAGTTTGAAAATATTGCTGGTTCAAAAAATATTGCTGGTTTAAAAGTTTGCGGCGAGTTTCTTGATCTCTTGCGTGAGGTCGGATGCGATGCGCGCTTTATCGACGCAACCGTCCGCGCCAGCTTCGCGGGCTCGGGGCAATAGTTCAGCGGGATCAAACTGGCTCATGATCAGAATTTTGAGGGCGGGGAATTCTTTTCGCAGAAGATGCGCGGCTTCGAAGCCATTGTATCCGGGCATGCGGATATCCAGAACGACTACATCCGGATGAAGCTCCCGCGCTTTTTGCAGGACATCTGCGCCGTCCATGGCTTCGCCGCAAATTTCCCAGCCGGGTTCATCGGATAAGACGCGAGTCACGCCCCGGCGAAGCAACGCATTATCGTCAGCGATGAGAATCCGCATAGAAGTATTTTCCGAATAGAAGTACTTTCCGATATTTACGGGTTAAAGATATTTACGGATTAAAGGTGAGAATCGACGAAGCATTCGAGCTTTTCTCGTCCGGTTCTGGCACCGGCAGAGTAACGGATATTTTTGTTCCTGTTCCGTTCGATTCGATTTTGATTGCGCCGCCAAATTGCCGGACGCGTTCGCGCATACCGCGAATTCCAACCCCTGATGATTTATGGGATTGAATTTCCGCCAATCGCTCCGGCAAAATTCCTTTTCCATGATCGCGCACTACCAGAAACACGGAATCCGGTGAGCGGGAGATATGAATTTCCGCTAATTTGCTTTCAGCATGGCGATGAATATTGGTAAGGCATTCCTGTACGAGGCGGAAGATCACCAGTTCCACATCGCGGTCCAGGCGGCCGAAGCTTTCAGGAATGTTAAGGCGAACCTCCAGACCGCTACGTTCTGTTAATCCCCGCAGATATAAACGCAGAGCGTCGGCCAAGCCGCTTTCATCCAGCAATGGCGGATGCAAAAGATAGGAAGTAGTACGAATTTCCTGGCTCAATTGATCGACAAGTTCCTGCGTTTCCTGGGCAACGGTTTTGATTTGCGGGCCGCTGACGTCAGCTAATTGAGAGATGTGCGCCAGGTTCATTCCCAATACAGCCAATATTTGACCGGCGGTGTCGTGCAATTCGCGGGCAATATGCCGCCGTTCTTCGTCCTGACTTTTCAGGAGCTGGACACTTACGTCGGCTCTCCGCGCTTTTTCCTCCCCCTCTTTCTGATCGTGAATATCGAGGCATCCGCCGACGTATCCCTCAAAAGTCCCATCCGGCGCGTAACGTGGCACGCCGTGGTCAAGAATCCAGCGATACTGGCCGGTATGATGCTTCAACCGGTATTGCATTTCAAATGAGCGGCGAGCGTCGAAAGAGCTTACGTAAATCTCTAAGCACCGCTCGAAATCATCGGGATGGACATTTCGCACCCAACCATTCCCTTGCTCTACTTCCAGGGGCTGCCCGACGAAATCCAGCCAGCACTTATTGAAGTAGTAGCAAAGCTTATCCAGACCTGCCATCCAAACCATGACCGGAATAGCGTCGGTAATGACCCGATAACGCTGTTCACTTTCGCGCAGTGTCCGTTCAATACGTTTTTTATCAGTAATGTCCCGGGCCACCTTCGAGGCGCCAACAATGCGGCCTTCACTGTCGCGTACTGGAGAAACAGTCAGAGAAATGTCGAGCAATTGCCCGTTTTTGCCAATGCGGACGGTTTCAAAGTGGTCCATGCGTTCGCCGCGCTTGAGCCGCTCGATGATGGTCTTCTCTTCGCTCAGCCGGTCCGGAGGAATGATGAGCGTGATGTGCTTTCCTACCGCCTCTTCGGAGGTGTAACCGAATAAAAGCTCGGCGCTCTTGTTCCAACTGGTGATAATCCCGTTGAGGCTTTTGCTGATGACGGCATCGTCGGAAGAGTCCACGATTGCGGCCAGCAACCCCGTCGTCTGTTCGACGAGCTTGCGCTCGGTGATGTCGGTGGTCGTGCCGGTAATGCGTACAGGTTCGCCGAAAGCATCGCACTCTATCTTTCCGCGGTTGTGCATCCACAGCAGTTTTTTCGTTTCGGCATGAATCATGCGGAAATCAAGTTGATATTCTCCGCATTCGGCAATGGCGCGCTGGACGGTAGCTTCCGCACCAGCAACATCGTCAGGGTAAACATTCTTCCATCCACTGGAAATTTGAAAGCGCACAGGCATGCCGAGCACTTCTACAGAGTTCGCGGAATGACTGACCTCGCCAGTTTTTAAATCCCAACTCCATGCCACGGTCCTGCTGGCATTCAATGCCATGCGCAACTGTTGGGCATTGGCCTGCGCTTCCGCCTTGGCCCGCTCGGCTGTTTCAAACAGGCGTGCATTGTCAATGGCGATGGCCGCCTGTCGGGCGATACCTTCCACCAATCGTTCCGCGCGTTCGGTAAAGACGCCGACATTCGAGTGTCCGTAAAAAAGCCCACCAAGCACCTCGCCGGAGCGCGATATCACTGGCACCGCAAGATAACTGTGTACGGGTAAATGCCCCGGAGGTTTG
>DASXCC010000055.1:0-13323 GCA_036491415.1 Terriglobales bacterium
AAGTTGGAAAAGCACCGGCCCCATCTTCCCTGCCTGCGCCAGCGGAGCGATGGTGCTGAAAAATCGCGGCAGAAAGTCATCTGTATTTTTCAGCCGCTTGATGTGGGTGATTACCTGGTGCGCTTTCACGCCGAGCTGAAAATTGGCGGGCGTCTCTGCGATCCACTTCGCTATCGTCGTTTCTTTCACCAACTGCCGAAAGGTGAAGTTCACTTCGACCGTGTTGAGCTGCGTGGAGTAGTACTGAAGAAAATTCTTTTGCGCCAGTTTTTCCGGATAGAAATCAGGCTTCCAGCCGGGATACGCCCATCCTGAAGTTCCCGCGTAAAGTTGCGCCATAAGAGTCGTCGCTTGCCGCCATCATTATAGCTTTCGCGTTTTTTTGCGCGCAGCCGGACGGGCAGTCGCCGTAGTCCGTTTCTTAGGACTGGCTTTCGGCTTGAGTTTCCTGGGAGGATTCTCGGCTTCCGCAGCAACATTGATACCGCCGCGAATGGATTCCAGCGGCGCTTCTTTCATCGCTACCATCTTGGTCCCAGCCGGCTTGATCCCAGCCAGCTTGGGAAGTTTCTGTTTTAACTCCAGTACCGGGGCGAACAGATCGCCAAGTTTTTCGACGCGTTTTAAAACATCATCGGCTTCAAAGCGCAGTAAATCGGCGTCTTTCTTTTTTAGCGCTTTTTCGACTTCTTCCCATGCAACCGGAGTGGAAACCGTCGGTTTTTCACGGGCACGCAACGAATACACGCCAATCGTGGTTTTGTGCTGATCGTTCTGGCTCCAATCCACCAGAACTTTTCCCGTGCGCAGGGCCTTCTTCATGTCGGAAACGACAAGGTTGCGGTGCTCATCCTCCAACAACCGCGCCAGGGCATGAGCGAAAGATTTGGTTTCGTCGTAAGAAGTTGGCGAGTTCAACGGAACATAAATTTGCAGACCTTTCGATCCAGAACTCTTTGGGAAACTTTGTAAGTCAAACCGCTCGAAGATCTCGCGCAGCCACAAACCGACCTGGCAGCATTGCACGATATCTGCCGGAGGCCCGGGATCGAGATCAAAAACCATCATCGTAGGACATTCGATTTTTTTCGCGAGCGAAAGCGAAGGATGCAATTCGATCCCAGCCAGATTCGCGATCCAAACGATGGTCGCCAGATCATTGGCCAGAATGTAATTCACATTGCGGTTATTTCCTTCGCTCCATATGGGAGCGGTCTTTACCCAATCCGGCCGATGCTTCGTGGCATTTTTTTCGAAGAAGTATTCGCTGTCCACGCCATTGGGATAACGCTTCAGCGTAAGCGGCCGGCCCGCGAGGTGCGGGACCAGCACCGGCGCGATGCGCGCGTAGTAGTCAATCACCTGTCCCTTGGTAAATTTCGCAGCCGGGTAAAGAACCTTATCGAGGTTCGAAAGCGTGAGTCGCTTGTCCTGAATTTCTACAACCGTCGAGTTGCTCAAGCCGCCTCCGTACAGCGGAGAAATTCACCCATTTAATATAACCTTCTTTGGATGCGGAACCCGCCCCAACCGTAATTCCGCCTTTTCCACTACCGTTCATGGCAGAATTTCCGCCATGACTACCATCGTGCTGCTCACCATCTCAAACATTTTTATGACTTTTGCCTGGTATGGCCACCTCAAGTATCGTCAGGCGCCATTGTTCAAAGTGATCCTCATCAGTTGGATGATTGCTTTTATGGAATATTGCTTTCAGGTCCCGGCCAACCGCATCGGCTCGTACGAATTTACAGCGGCGCAACTGAAGACGATTCAGGAAGTGATCACACTGACGGTGTTTTCTGTCTTTTCAGTTTTGTACTTAAAAGAGCCGATCAAGTGGAATTACGTATTGGGATTCGTAATGATCGTGATGGCGGTATTTGTAATTTTCAAGAAATGGTAGCGGCAGAAACAGGAAAGCAAAAACTATGCGTTGGATTTGATCATCTGCTCAGCATGCTTGATGGAAGTCTCTGTGAGCTTCGCGCCACTCAACATGCGTGCAACCTCTTCGGTGCGTTCTTCTCCAGTAATAAGACGGATGGACGTTTTCGTTAGGCCTGTGGATGATTTCTTCTCAATCACGTAATGGTGGTCGGCAAAAGTTGCGATTTGTGGCAAATGCGTCACGCACAAAACCTGGTTCGCTCGCGACAAGGCTTTCAATTTCTTACCCACCGCTTCAGCCGCGCGCCCGCCAATACCAATATCAATTTCATCGAAGATGAGCGTTCTTTGCGCCGCTGAACTCTTCCTGGATTTCGCCGCACTTGATTCCACGCTGACTTTTAACGCCAACATCACGCGGGACAGTTCGCCGCCCGAAGCGATCTGCTCCAGCGGCCGCATCGGATCTCCGGGGTTGGTGGCAATCAAGTATTCGACCTGATCAAAGCCTGAGGCTGTCCACTGTGATTCTTCATCCGTGCCGCTGACGTCAATGCGGAATGTGGACTTCATCGCCAGATCGTTGATCTCCGACTCGACCAGCTTTTCCAATTTTCGCGCCGCTTCATATCGTTTCTTGGAGAACGCTCGCGCCACCCGGAGGTAGGCGTCTCCTGCCTTCGCTAACTCCGCTCGTAATTTGCGCAGGACTTCGTCTTTATTCTCCATCTCGGCAAGTTTGCGGCTGACCTCTTCGCCAAGGCGGATCACCTCGGCAAGCGTGGAACCATATTTACGTTTGAGCCGATCCAGTAATGCGAGGCGATCTTCCACTTCCGCCAAATGTTCCGGCGAAGCCTCAATGCCTCCAGCATAGTCACGCAATCCAGCGCCGACATCTTCCACGCTGATGCTGGCCGCCTCGAGCGATGCCAGAGCTTCCTGAAACTTGGGTTCGTAGCGGACGAGTTCTTCGACGTGCTTTTGCGCAGCGCACAGCGATGACGAGGTGGAAGCCTCGCCTTCATAGAGAAGATCAAACGCCTGCATGGCTGCGCCGTAAATCTTTTCAGCGTTCGACAAAACACGCTTCTCAGCCTCCAGCCGTTCGTCCTCGCCAGCCTGCAATTTTGCTTCCTCAATCTCCTGCTTCTGAAATGACCACAAATCGAGCAGGCGCGCGCGGTCTTGTTCCTCGTGCTCGAGTTCGGAAATACGCCCCGCGGTTTCCTTCCACTGCGTGAATGCGGAACCTGTTGCTTCGAGTTGCGTTCCCGCATATTCATCGAGCAGGCGCAACCGGGCAGAGGCATCAAACGACAACAGCGATTCATTCTGCGCATGGATGTTGGCGAGATATGGCGCCAACTGCTTTAAGACAGATACCGTAGCCGGCTGATTATTAACGAATACACGCCCTTTACCGGCATTGGTAATTTCGCGGCGCAGGATGATCGAGCTGCCATCGGAGTCGGCATCGATTCCGTTTTCTTCGAGGATCTTGTAGATGGTTTTCTCGGCCTGACCTTCAGCCTCAAATACGGCCGCGACCATGGCTTTCTCCGCGCCAGTACGGATTACATCGCTGGAAGCTTTTTCGCCGAGAAGTAAAGCCAGGGCATCAATCAGAATGGATTTTCCCGCGCCCGTTTCGCCCGTCAGCAAGTTCAGCCCAGTGGCGAACTCTACTGCCACGTTATCGATTACCGCGTAATTTTCCAGGCGCAGTTCAACAAGCATTTTCATTCGCCAGACTGAAGTCCGGCGCTACACAAACTGAGCGCAGCATAGCATGAAAATTCTCAAATGCTGCAAAAGAAAAAGCCGCGGAACCTTCCGCGGCTCTTCCCTAATTACCCCTTACTTAACTGGCTTTGCGTTGTACGTCGCGCTCCCGGTCGGAAGCAGTTTCGGAAGCCACAGTCCGGTTACAGGTGTTACAGCTTTCAATAACCTCCCGGCGCCGTTCGCGAAGCTGGTCTTCGAAAGACAACCATCGCGACCCAATATTGGTACCAGTTACCGCGCTGATGGGTTCTCCGCCCGCACTCGGTACCAGCCGCTCTGGAGTTACATTCAGCACTGGTTGCCGGGTTCCAGTGATCGCCGAGCCGGTATCGGGTAGTTCCTCGGCGGTTGGCGTGACGTTCCGGTCGCTTCCCGCGCGATGCTGCACATTGCCATCGTCGTCCCAGGCCTTCTGATATTGCTTTTCGTAATCCTTCCAGTTTTCTTGCGAATCAACGTCTTTTTCGTTGTAAGGCGGGAAAGTTTCGATCTGCTCTTTCGTAAGACTTACCTGATAGTCATCATTATGTTTTACCGATGGGCTTAAACGCCCTGCGGAAATAATAAATTTCTTACTGGAAAGCCATCCGCCGGTATCAACAACTGCGTAGTGGATGTCTCCGCTCGCGTGATCGAAGATCACATCATCAATTTTCCCGAGTTTTTCGTCGTTGAGGCCATAGATTGCGGCGCCGCGAATGTCCTCGGCGTCGCCTTCACTGAAGCGAAACGACTTTAGTGTGCCAAAATGTGCCATGATTGCCTCCAAAATAGGTCTTTCTTATCCAAAACTTTAGATGCCTGCCCTAACGAGTGCGTTTATTCACAATCTGGGTTAATGGATGGGATTCATTCACAAGGAATTCCGGGCATATTGTTCTATAATTTTCAGTGGCCATTTTCCTCAGCGCGATGTACTTACATTCCTTGCTCGCATTTTTTATGGGCGGCGAAATTACGGACCTTGTGGAACAAACAGGTCCGGTCGCTAAGGTTGTTCTATTCATTCTTCTGGCCTTCAGCTTAGTTTCCTGGGCCATTATTCTTTCCAAGTGGGGATTGTTGCGCCGCGCCCGAGTGCAAAGCGGACGGTTTGTGCGTGCATTTCGTCGCGCCCGCCAGCTCCAGGACGTCAGCGCCGTCGCGGAACAATTCAAACCGAGTCCGCTGGTTGGCGTTTTTGAAAGTGGATTCGACGAGTACAAGCGGCAGACGGGCAGCGGAGGAGTGCTGAAGAACTTAGTCTCTATTCAGCGCGCCATGCAGATTGCCATCTCCGAAGAGATTTCACGCTTCGAGCGCAACCTTCCATGGCTGGCTATCACGGCCGCGGTCACGCCCTTTATTGGCTTGTTCGGAACCGTTTGGGGCATTATTGATGCCTTCCACGGACTCGGCGACGCTGGCGCCGCCACTCTGCGCGCAGTCGCCCCTGGTATTTCGGAAGCCCTCATCACAACCGCTGCTGGTCTGGCTGCTGCAATTCCGGCGGTCGTTGCCTATAACTTGATCGGCAGTTCTATCCGCGATTTCGCGGCGCGAGGCGATGATTTCTCGCTGGAAATGATGAACGCCGTGGAATCGCTCCATCCTCAAGTGACTTTGCCGGAGGTTCGGCGGTAATGGCATTTACGGCTTCCAACGGACGCACGCAAAGCGCGCTGGCTGACATCAACATCACGCCCCTGGTGGACGTGGTGCTTGTGCTGCTCATCATCTTCATGGTCACCGCGCCGGTGCTGCAATCCGGAATCGAAGTCAGCGTTCCGAAAACGCGCACCGTGAAGGAAATCACGCAGGAGCGGCTGGTAATCAGCATCAATAAAGAGCAGCGGGTTTTTCTGGGGAATGATCCGATTAACATCAATGAGATTGGTGTCAAGCTTCGGCAAAAGATTCGGGACCCTCAGAACCAATCGGTTTTTCTTCGTGCGGATGAAGATGTTCCCTTCGGCGCCTTTGCCACCGTCATGGATGCGGTAAAGCAATCCGGTATTACGAATGTGAGCATCGTCACTCAACCGCTAGATACCCATGGCAAACGCTGAAATCTTTTTTGAACACGAGCGCTGGGGCCGAAACCTCAGCTGGTCGCTCGGCTTGCACGCTGGTATTGCGACCGCAATCGTGCTGTACGCCATCGTCGCGCACAATACAGGTTCTACGTGGGGCGACTCCGGCGGCGGAGAAGCCATCGGCGTGAGCCTGGTGAACACCGTTCCGTTACCTGCGAATCCGGTAAAGACACAAAGCGTGCTGGCGACGGAATCCAAAGGATTGTCCCAATCGCAGCCGAAGCCCAAGGAAGAAGATCAAGACGCGATTCCGATTGCGGACAAGCACGCAAAAACAAAACCGCAACCCCAAGTCAGTGAAACCATCCGCAAGCCGCTTCAGCAACAGCAACCACAGCAGGAAAATGTGGTTCCCTACGGCGAAGGCGGGCCTTCCACGCAGTTATATGGTTCGTTCAATGCCGGTCCGGTCAATGCTGGATTTAACTTCACAGGCGGGGGCGGAGATTTCGGCACGCGTTTCGCCTGGTACGTGCGGGTGATCTCGCAGAAAGTGCATGAAAATTGGCTTGCTTACGAAGTAAACCCCAACATCAGCGAAGCGAACCGGTTTTATCTGAGTTTCGATATCTCCAGGGATGGACGTCCTACCAACATTCACGTCGAGCAGTCCAGCGGCATTCCATCGCTTGATCTCTCAGCTGTGCGGGCTTTGCAGCGTATTGACACATTTGGCCCCCTCCCCTCGGATTATTCAGGAAATAAGGTTTCCGTTGAGTTCTCGTTCGACTATAAAAAGTAGATAGGCAATTCCGGGACAAGGATTTCAGAATGGTTTGCAGTACAAATATTCTTTCAGTGCAAAAAAATCGCAATATTACTTCGCGCTTTCATCTTCTTCTAGTTCTAGTCATTTGCATTTTTGTGTTTGCCGCAACCAGTTTTGCTCAGGATTGGGTCAAGACCGGTACCAGCTTAGGCGCGGAAAAAATTCGCCTCGCTTGCGCCGACTTTAAGACTTCCACACAAGACGCCAAGAGCCCTGACCTGCAAAAAGTTTTCAACGATACTCTCTGGAATGACCTCAACAATGCCGGCCTTTTTGATCTGGTTTCTAAAAGCTTCTACCCCCTAGGCCAGGTGGGTGCGCCCGCGGATGTGAACTTCACCGCATGGTCGGCTCCGCCGCCGAATGCCGCCATGCTGGCGTTCGGAAACTTGGGCGTGTCGGGAACTAACATCACCGTGCAGGGGTGGCTCTATGACGTAAAAAATCCGGTGCAACCGCAGGTAATCGGAAAACAATATTCCGACGCAGCCACCAGCGACGCCACCCGCACTATCGCTCACAAATTTGCGGATGAGATTATTTTTCGCTTAGGCGGCGGCATTCCGGGCGTCGCGGAAACTAAAATCTATTTCGTCAGCAGCCGCAGTGGACACAAAGAAATTTGGACCATGGATTATGACGGCCAGAACCAGCATCAGCTCACGCATCTCGGCTCTATTTCTCTTTCGCCCGCTGTTTCGCCGGATGGCTCGCGCGTGGCTTTCAGTTCTCTGTCAAAAAGCGGATGGAATATCGAAGTCTTTTCGCTGGACTTGAATCGCCTCGTCGCTTTCCCCCGCATGAGTGGCACGAATCTTTCGCCCGCCTGGTCGCCAGATGGCGGCAAGCTGGCGTTTTCGTCCTCGCGCGGCGGCGATCCTGACATTTATATATCTGACTCAACCGGCAGAAGTCCCCGCCGCCTTACCGATTTCAAAGGTCCTGATGTTTCGCCTTCGTGGAATCGCAAGAGCGGCGCTGAAATCGCATGGGTAAGCGGACGAAGCGGCTTGCCGCAGATTTACACCATGTCTGCCGATGGTACAAATACCCAACGGCTTACCGACCAGGGCTACGCAGTTTCGCCCTCATGGTCGCCCGACGGACATTTGCTTCTCTTCTCCTGGATCCGGCACTACGGGCCGGGCGCTCCAGGCGGAGCGGACATTTACATCATGGACCTTGCCAGCAAGCAATTTGTGCAACTTACACATGACGCAGGACGCAATGACTTTCCGTCATGGGCCCCTGATGGCAGGCATATAGTGTTTGAATCAACCCGTTCCGGCGGCGAACAGATTTGGGAGATGCTGGCGGACGGGTCGAACCAAAGGCAGTTGACTACGTCTGGACGTAATTCAGAACCAAATTGGAGTTGGAAGTAATTTCATACGGGCTTTTTATTATTTCATTCATGCAGGCCGCTGGAAAGTCGCTCCGGCTTGCATAGCGCCACAGAACTTTATTCGTTTGGGAGGAGAAGGTGAAGCAGCTAAATTTGAAGGGGATTTCACTAATATTTGCGCTAGGCGCGACGATGATGTTGAGCGCTTGCCACAAGAAGGTAGCGCCAGCACCGCCACCACCACCGCCGCCACCGGCCGCGCCAACTGCATCGTTGAGCGCAAGTCCGGATACGGTCCAACCTGGTCAGGCTGTCACGCTTACGTGGCAAACAACCAATGCCACCGACGTTAGTATTGAAGGCATTGGCGCCGTACAAGCCAGCGGCTCGCAGCAAGCTTCACCGTCGGAATCGACAACTTACACTCTGACGGCCAAAGGCCCTGGTGGATCGCAGCAGGCAACCGCGCGCGTTACGGTATCCGCTCCGCCAGCTCCGGCTCCCGCCCCAGCTCCTGCACCAAGCGAGGCCGATCTGTTCTCGCAAAATGTGAAGGACGTTTACTTTGACTACGACGGTTCCGCCATTCGTGGAGACCAGCAGACTGCCCTGCAAAGTGATATTGAGTTCCTGAAACAGCATCCGGACATCAAGTTCACGATTGAAGGTCACTGCGACGAACGTGGTTCCACCGAATACAACCTGGCCTTGGGCGATAATCGCGCCAATGCCGTAAAGAACGGGTTGACGCAGGGTGGGGTTCCTGCCGATAGCATGAAGACCATCAGCTACGGCAAAGAAAAACCATTCTGCAGTGAATCGAACGAGGCTTGCTGGCAGCAAAACCGCCGCGCTCACTTCGTGTATCAGCAGTAGATCGAACCAGGGGGCGAGGCTTCGGCTTCGCCCCTTATCCATTTAGTGTCATCCTTCAGCCGCGGCCTTTGAAAAGACACGCTATAGCGCTATCCTGCCTGAAGAGTTTCAACACCATAAATCAACGTCCGGACCTGTATTTTTTGGCATCATAGAAGAGACATGACTATGCGAATCCAGCGACTTTTCCCTGTTCTTGCTCTGGCTGTACTGTGCGCCGGTATCACTCCGGCTTTTGGCGTCAGCAAAGAAATTGTCCAGCTACAAACTCAGGTGGACAACCTGCAAGCGCAGGTATCGCGATTGCAGCAATCGCTTGATGAGAGCATGGGCATTGTAAAAAGCCTGATGAACCAGAACACCGACAGCATCAATAAGGCCACCGCTGCCATCTCAAACCTGCAGGGCGCTTTGCAGCGGCAGCAGGCGGACGTGGGTTCGCACTCGGATCAGCTTTCGGGACAAATTCAGTCGCTGAATGATTCTCTGGATGAACTCAAGGCGCGGCTAACAAAAATAAGCAGCCAATTCGATGCCTTGCAATCGCAACAACAGAATCTTTCCGCACAGCAGACGCAAGCGCAACAGCAGCAATCCGCGCCTCCGCCGGATGTACTCTACAACAATGGTTTACGTGACTATCAAGCCGCGAAGTATGACATCGCTACCCAAGAATTCTCCGATTACCTGAAGTTCTACGGCACGACTGACCTCGCGGGAAATGCCTATTTCTACCTCGCGGAAATCGAGTACCGCGCAGGAAATTATCCGGAAGCGGTCAAGAACTACGATCAGGTGATCGACAATTTCCCGACGGGAAATAAGGCTCCTTCCGCCGAGTTGAAAAAAGGATTCGCACAATTGGAACTTGGACAGAAAGATGAAGGCGTAGCCTCCTTGCGCCACGTCATTCAGCGCTATCCCAAAACCAACGAAGCCCTGCAAGCCCGCGAACGTTTGCAAAAGCTCGGGACCTCCGCCAGCAAGCGGGCAGTTGAACAATAGTCGCTTCGCGCGAAAGCAAACGTGTGCGGCTAAAAATTGTACAAACCGGAAAGGAAGCTCTGCGCCAGCGTGCGCGGGACCTTTCTCGCGATGAAATTCTCAGCCCAAGTATTCAGCAACTCATCGAACTCATGCGTCTGACCATGTGGGACGCACCCGGGGTTGGCCTCGCGGCCCCGCAAATTGGAGAATCCCTGCAACTCGCGGTCATCGAAGATCGCCCCGAATATCATCGCGAACTAACACCAGAGCAACTGCTGGCGCGGGGGCGAAAGCCAGTTCCCTTTCACGTAATCATCAATCCGAAACTCACGCTCACGGGAAATATTTCCCACGAATTCTTTGAAGGATGCTTGAGCATCGCCGGTTACACGGCCATCGTCAGCCGCAGCGACACTGTGAAAGTCGAATGCCTGAACGAACGGGCGGAGCCGGTGAAGATTGAAGCGTCAGGCTGGTATGCGCGCATTCTTCAGCACGAAATCGACCACTTAAATGGAATCCTGTATGTAGACCGCATGCAGCCGCGTACTTTCTTAACCCAGGAAAATGCGCGCCGCTTCTGGAAAGATTCCTCGCCCGAAGAAATTCAATCCCGCCTCGGATAATTCATCGCCGGCGTAAGCTATTACGTTTGCGTAAACGCATTGCGTAAAGCCGATGCGGCAAAACTGTTTCGGCGGAAAACTGATTGCGCGAAAAAAGAGAAAACTGATTCGCTGGAGCGACGGGCATCCTTGCCCGTCATTTTTATTCGCTTTATTTTCTGCTGGCAACAAACTTCAATGTTCGCTGCACGCCTTCGCTGAAATCATTCTCGGGCGTGATCAAACTGACCACCAGGTATCCGTTCGCCGGAAAATCATAAAAATGCCCCGGATGCATAAGTACTGAACACTCCTGCAACAAAGCAATCGCCAGGTCTTCATCTGTTTGTGTCGCAGGAACTCGTAGGACGACGTACCATCCGCCTTCCACCTCAAGCCGGGCGCAACTTTTCTGCATGGCCAGCTGCTTATCTAGCTCCGTCAAATTCATTCGCGTTCTCAGTGACAACGCAGGCTGCAACCGTTTCCTTTGTTCGAGCATGGCGCCAGCCGCAAATTGAATTGGCGCAGACATGGACAAATATGTATCGGCTATCACTTCAAGCCGCGCCATGGCTTCTCTGGTCACATCGTTCGGGCCGCTGGTGGCGATCCATGCCAGCTTCATCTGCGGCAAGCCGGAGATCTTCGAGATTCCGCTCAAAGTAAAGGTCAGTGCATCTTGATTCGCGGCAAAACTTTCGTGCTTCCCCGCGCCCAGCGGATAGTCAAGAAACACCTCATCCACAATCAGCGCGAGCTCGTGCTTGCGACAAAAAGTATTCAAAGCTTCCCGCTCGCTGTTCTTCACGTACGACCCCGTCGGATTATTGGGATGCACCAGCACAATCGCTCGCGTCCGTTCATTCACAACTCTTTCGATGGAATGAAAATCGATCTGCCAGCCATGGTCATAAATCAGCGGATACGGCACCAACTTCACATCCTGCAGATCGGCAAGAAACTCAAAGAGCGGATAGCTTGGATTCGGGACCAAAACCTCATCGCCCGGATCACACAGCAGACGGAACACATAGGAATATCCCTCACTCGTGCTCGTCGTGAGGACCAAGGATTCGGCATCTACATTTGCCTTTCGCTCTCTGTAGTATTCCCCGACTATCTCACGCGCATGGAGCAAACCCTTCGGCTGCGGATCATAATCCGCAATTCGTGCATCCGTCAGCGCTTTGGCGATTTCTTCTTTATCGCGTGACAGATCAACATTCAGCCCTGCCCGAGTGGGATTCGAAACAGTCAGATCCAATATTCTGCTGCCCTTCGCAGCGATCTCGTGCTGCGCCTCGGTAAAACGATTTAAGGCGAGCTTCCACTCTGTGCGCTTGGAAAACATAAGTGACCATGATACGGGAACTGCGCTGGAACCAGCGGTGCCGATCTCGTATGCTCTTGGCATTTCTGCTATCGTTTCGTTTCAATGATCCAGAAGATTCATGTGGCGGGGTATCGTTCCGTTCGGGAACTCAGTCTCCCCCTACAGCCAATCAATGTTCTTACCGGCCCGAATGGATGCGGGAAATCAAATTTATATAATTCCCTGGTGCTCATTGCCAGAGCCGCACAAGGCCAATTTTCGCGAGCGATTGCTGAGGAAGGTGGAACTCCCAGCGTATTTTGGGCGGGCGGAGAGCGCATTCGTTATCAACGGAAAAAGCCACCGAACAGAGTAACTCTGGGATTCGAGGCCGAGGAGTTTGGCTATGAATTGCAAGTTGGACTGCCCGGATTCAATGAATTTCCCTTACCTGAAAAAAAGGGAGATAAAACTATGTTTATGCTCGACCTTCGAGTGAAGGAAGAATATATATGGCCGATTGAAGCAGGACGAAAAGTGTTGATGTTGAAACGCACCCAGCCTTCGGCATGGCTGCGGAACAACGAAGGCCATCTAGTTACTTACCCATTCAACCTTCTAAAACATGAATCTGTGCTCTCTCAAATTATCGATCCACATCTATACCCAGAAATTTCCTTTGTTCGAAATCAGATTTTGAGTTGGCGTTTCTATCATCATTTCCGCACTGACATGGATTCGCCTTTGCGCCAGCCGCAAATCGGAGTGTTGACTACTGTTCTCCACGCCGATGGTTCCGATTTGGCTGCAGCGCTGCAAACGATCCTCGAAATCGGAGAAGTATCTTTCCTTCGCGAGATCGTAGCTGAAGCTTTCGGCGGTGCAATTTTAGTAATCGAATCAGCCGATACTCTATTTAGCATCAAACTTCAAATTCCGGGATTATTGCGTCCACTTCAAGCGCGGGAGTTCTCTGATGGGCAACTGCGCTTCTTATGCTTGTGCGCAGCGTTGCTTAGCCCACTTCCGCCTTCACTTTTAGCCTTGAATGAACCCGAAACAAGTCTTCATCCATATCTCGTCGAAGCATTGGCCAGACTCATTGTCCATGCTTCGAAATATACTCAGCTTTGGATCACGACTCACTCTCAATCATTAGCGGAAAGCATCGAGCGTCATTCACGAATTCCACGCATTCGACTTTGTATGAATAGCGGGGCCACAGAAGTGGATGGGGACAGTAGTATTTTAAAATTGCGAAATTAGTGGAACGAATCATGCCTGCAAAGAAAACTCCCGAGGTCGCACCACCCAAGGCTGCACGTCCGCACATGCCCGGCTACGGCATTCCAAATAGCAAAAAAGGTATGCTCACCTGGAAATGGGCAGCCAACAAGTTCAGCAAGAGCCGCCAGTATTGGATCATGACCGTTCGCCCCGATGGTCGTCCGCACGCCATGCCGGTTTGGGGCCTTCTACTGAATAACGTTTTCTATTTCAGCACCGGTGCGCAGACTCGCAAAGCGAAGAACCTGGCAAAAAATTCTCACTGCGTCGTTGCCAACGAAGATGCCGCACAAGCCATCATCATCGAGGGTACTGCCAAGCCGGTGAAGGACCCTGCGCTGGTTCGAAAATTTCTGCCCATCTATGCGCGTAAATATAAGTGGGAC
>DASXCC010000056.1:0-4931 GCA_036491415.1 Terriglobales bacterium
GACATCTACATGCAGGTCGGGGACGAGAGTCAACGAGACGCTCTGTCCAAACTGGAGTTTATAACTGGCTCCAACATGGTGAATTGAAGTTAGAAGTAAATTGTGGGACCATTTGGGACCAAATCGGGAGCGCGACGGTGTGTAAGTCATTGACAAGATGGTGGCCAGGGACGGAATCGAACGACCAAGGGCCGCTGAAAACAGATAAGTTATTGATTTTCCAAAGACCGAAAAATTCCTAAAACCAACAAAAGCCGGTTTGGCGGTACATAGGAGGTACACAGATACAAATCACGGCACCTCGCCTCTATGCCCACGCTTATTGAGAAGCATATCAAAAGACCGATTCAACGAGAAGATTTTTTGGCCTTTGAGAGGAAGGTCGCATTCCTTCAAATTCCGGTCGTCGAGTTATTTAAGGAAAAAAGTTTTCTTCGCTGTCGCTGTCTGGGGACACTCGGAGGTTCTAAAAAGAATGATCGAGTTTAGTCAGGTATTAGATGAATGATGCGTTTTTCTTCTACTGTCCCTCGCCAAAGTTGAAACAGCCACCGCGCCGGGGCAGTTTCATCCACGGTGAGCCGAGTTTTCGTCCAGCGGTATTCCCACGCTAGGAGTCCCTTTCTCTAAGAACTAACAATTGTTCCATGACAAGGCGGCCATTCTTTGAGCTAAGCATTTCGGACGCAGGTACAACGATTCCATCCGCCAGCTCGAGTCGACTGCACTCCAAAACAAACAGATACGATTCACTGCATTCGAGGAATTCTGTCCGCCAGTACTTATTTCCTCCCGGTTGTGTTCCAGTCGCGTACTGGTTTATTCGGGACCTAAGATCGTCGGTCTCGCCAATGAGGACACCGAGTTTGCCGAGGTAGGGGCCGTTGGCAATTCTGCCTTCCCATTTGTAGATCGCTGGTCCCCAATGACTGCATGTTGCTCGTTCGAGACGAGTAGTTGGCTTGTGTGAGAAACAAAATGATCGCCCGGCTACCGCAAATGGTCGCCATTCGTATTCGAAGGTTATGCTGAACATCAGAGCAAGCCTCGCATCCCTAAGAATCGCGCTTTTACCTCGGCCCACGACGGATAAGCCCCATAGCAAAGCAGTTGGCATTGAGGCTCGTATTCCTGGGCGATGACTGCCGCGAGCTCTGCGGGCGGAAAGAGCGCATCGCTGTTGGCGAAGCTCATTCCTTCTGGGAAGAAGTAACTCCGAGAAAAGTGAGTGCGGCTAATCTGGTCGTAGTCGGTCTTGATCGCGGCGTATTCGGCGGAGCGGAGCATCGTCCCGACCTCGGGGTGCCCTGAGATCTGAAACAAGTCATAATAATGCCGTGCGTAGCTCCCAAGGGGCTGTTTGTCTCGCTTGAGCAACTCGACCTTGCCGTGAATGGCGAACATCTTCTCAACAAAGGTTCGCCGAAAATGGAGTAGGCGAAGGGAAAATGACCCTTCATCTTCTGCGCCGAGGGACTGCTTCTTCTCCTCCAAGTATTGGCCCAAATACGAACGCAATTCGATGGTGGCGGATGGTTCGCGGCCACTGGCTGTACCCGCTTCAAGAAGTACACGGTTGGCGACCTCGCCTGGCCCGCCGAAGCGTTGGGCATAGGAGAAGCGATCGTTTCGACCGAATCCCCCGATGGTTTGGCTTTCGTTCTCAACAAACGACAACGCGGGATGTCGGCCTATGGCATCCCGGAGCTTTTTCAGTTCTCTGTCAATTGCTCTCTTTCCCAATGCCGGCTGAAACGCCGTTGGATCAAGAAAGATGTCAATATCTTCTGAGAACCGCTGGATGAGGTTCCATCCCTTGGCTAGGCTCGTCCCGCCTTTGAAAATGACTTTGCCGCCACTGGTTGTGGCAATGATGCGAAGAGCCTCGGTAACGTAGTAGTCCTTCTCGATGATCGCTGGACGCAGCTTCCGCTCGCGAAAGTGTTCTGCGGCCCGAAGGATTGCCTGCTCAAAATCAGGATGCTCAAACAGTCTCAAGCTATTGTTTCTCCTTCGCCTGCCAATTGCTCGCGTTTGGCAATGCTGTGAGCATCCCGAAGTCGAATCGGGACAACGAATTCAGAGAAGCTCGCAAACGCTGTAAAGTCCTGCGATTGGTGCCAAGCTGCTCACCCAAGGCGCCAAGCATGGCCCGGACGCGCGGGGGTTCAGAATCGGCAACTTTGAGAAGCCGACCGAGGCGCCCTTGCTCGGATAGAAGGGCCAATAGCTTGCGGATCGTGTTTTCCTGGCTCAACTCGCTGAACTTTGCTCCGTGCCTTAGGATGTCGAGCAAGGCAGCATCTGTTTCGGTGAGGTCGGCCCAAGCCTCGGGTCGCCGCGTATGAATTAGGGTGTCGTTCCCAACCAGTTTCCTGGGTAGGCTTAGGGCGCTGGTGGCAATCTCACCCTGTCTCGGCATCTGAGTGGTAAGGCCCAAGAGATTGGCGGCGGCCATCCCAGACGGGAACAGCGTCTTGCGTCGTGATGCCAAGCTGCGAATCGCAGCCGGATTTGGTCTGCTTTTTCCGAACGCTGTATCGCGATTCCGGTAGTAGACGCCTTTGCTGAGCCGTTCGATGGTTCCTTCTCGTGTCAGGCGAGAGAGTGCCTGCGCGACTGCCGAGAAACTGAGATCGCGGAAGTCCTCGAACCGCCAGAGGCGCTCGCCGCCGCGTTCAATACGCTGACGGACCCGTCTCATGATGCGATGTGGGGAGGCCGAGGTTTTAGCCGCTGTTCTCAAGTCTTAATTGTGAGCGTACCAATATTTTATGTCAAGTTTTTTAGCAATAAAACTTGACATAACCGAGGGTTGGCGCTCTGGCCTGACCGTTCTTTTGTACCAAGTGGAATGTTAGTGTAACGCCTCTTTTGATATTTGTCCGCAGTCGTAGCCGGGGGTGTGGGGATGTGGGAAACGCGGAGCGTTTTCCATATCCCCATGCCCCAGTTGCTTCGGTAAGATGGCTTGCGGTGCCGGTGGTTTGTAGCCCAGCGCCGAGTGTGGTCGCTTCGTGTTGTATTCCACCCGCCACCCCTCTGTCAGAATCTGTGCCTCCTTCAGCGAGTAAAAGATCTCGCCGTTCAAGAACTCATCGCGCAGCTTCCCATTGAAGCTCTCACAGTACCCGTTCTCCCACGGACTCCCAGGCTCGATGTACAACGTCTTCGTGCCCAGATTTCCCAGCCACTTCCGCAACTCCTTGGCAATGAACTCCGGCCCGTTGTCCGAACGAACGTGCTCCGGGATCCCACGCGCCAGCATCACATCCGCCAACACCTCGATCACCTGCAAACTCCCCAAGCGCCGCTCCACCCGCAACGCCAAACACTCCCGCGTATACTCGTCGATCACAACCAATGGTTCTGTCAGTTACCCCGCATGGTCTCTGGCATTTACGTACGACCGTTACGGTAACCGAACCGATCAGACCGTGGTCGAAGGTTCTGCATTTCCGGTCTCATCAGCGGTTGATTCAGCTACCAACCGGCTTCGTGTCGCACCATACAGTTATGATTCCGGCGGGAATATCCTGAATGATGGCAATAACCTGCTGCAGTATGATGCCGAAAATCACCTAACCGGCAGCTCACAAAGTGGAGCAATTTCCTCATATTCGTATGACTGTAAGGGGTTTCGCGTTGTGAAATCTTCAACCGGCTCAACGCTTGTTTATATTTTTTCAGGTAACAAGGTTATAGCTGAATATGCTGATGGCGCTCCTGTTCCTAATCCGACGCGCGAATATGTCTATTCGGGGTCCGGGTTACTCGCCAAAATTGAGAACGGCTCAATAAACTACTATCATACCGATCATTTGTCTACGCGGTTCACTTCAGATGTGAATGCGAACGCAATTGGGCAGCAAGGTCTGTATCCATTTGGTGATTCATGGTATGACACAGGAACCACGAGCAAGAAAAAATTTACCGGCTACGAACGAGATAATGAATCTGGAAACGATTATGCGCTCGCTCGGTCTTATATCAATCGATTGGGGCGTTTTGCGTCACCGGATTTAATGGCCGGATTTAGTGACAATCCGCAATCGTTGAACCGCTATGCTTATGCTGGGAATGACCCAATCAACTTGACTGATCCGTCAGGAATGTTTGTCGTGGGAATTGATCGTTTCTTGTCGGGGTGGGGTAATTTTGGAAATAATGGGTTGTTTGGCGAAAATTGGGATGAATTCTTTTTCCTGGATAACCCCTTGCAAGTTGGCGTAGCAACTTTATACCACTCGGATTCGGAAAATTTCCACTTCGAAGACTTCAGTTCGAATGAATTGGCAGTGAATGCGCAGCAAGGAGAACTGTCAATCTTAGGTCAATGGCCCATCTATCAATATGTGTTTCTGAATTTCGTCGGCAAACGAGGCGCCACGCCTGACGGGCTTACAAGTAACCAACAGGTATTAAACTTGCTTTATTGTTTGTTTAAGCGCGGAGGAAGTGGTTTTAAGCAGACTGAACGTTCCACCTGGATAACCAATCAATCAGGAAACTTCGGCGAAATTCCTTGGCCTTGGTCTGCCGATGCCAATCATGATACATGGAAAGGGCCAACTCCTGCGGATGCGATTGCGTTTGCACATACGCATCCATCCAATATGGACCCAAAGCCCTCCACTGGCAGTGACAAGTCTGATGATTTAGCAGCCAATAAAACAGGATTACCGAATTATGTGGTGACGCGGGATGCAATCTGGAAGCAAAGCCCAAATCAGAAAGATCCCGAATTGGTCGCTGGGCCAGGCTGGACGAACGATTCCGCCGCAAGCGAAAAGAAAGGTGACTTGAAATGCGACAAAAAGCGTTAGTTGTTTGTCTTGTTACATTCTTGCTTACGATTGTTAGTCAGCCTACTCGCGCCATAAATACTATCGAAAGGAACGTCATCTTTCACGATCAAGATGATACGACCA
>DASXCC010000057.1:0-5242 GCA_036491415.1 Terriglobales bacterium
TACTCTGCAAAATATTGCGAACATGAGTCAGTGACTTGCGCATGCAATCACTGTGTGGTGCAATTTTAATCATGAATCGCCGAGATTTTATTCGCCTCGCTGCTGTTTCTGCCGCTGCTGTTCAACTTCCACTTCATCCCGCTTTCGGATTCGCCGAGGAGAATTCCGTCGCACCGGTGCGACTTACGCTGCGATCCGATCGTTTGGGAAACAAGATTGGAGCAGATTTCACGGGCTTGAGTTATGAGTCCGCACAGTTGGGGAATCCGAGTTTTTTCTCGGGTGAAAACACGCACCTTGCCGGATTCATACGCAGGCTGGGAAAGTCGGGCGTACTGCGGATCGGCGGCAATACCAGCGAGTATTGCTATTGGGCCCCCAGCATGATGAATAGCAAAGCGAACACCGAGAGCATGTCGGCAGACAAAACGAATCCCGTCGCCTTTGGCTTGGCGGTGGGGCCGGACAAAGGATTGAATGCGCCAACAGCGGTAAGCATTACGCCGCAAGCGGTGCGCAATCTGCGGGATTTTCTGGATGCGTGCGGATGGAAATTGATTTACGGCTTGAATATGGGCACGGGAACTCCCGAGGCTGCCGCGGATGAAGCTGCATTTGTGATGGACACGATTGGCGCGGAGAGACTGATCGCGTTTCAGTTGTGCAACGAGCCCGACCTTTTCTACAGAAACAAAATTCGCAAATCGGATTACAACGCTGAGCAATTCGGCAACGAGTGGAAACATTTCTTTGACGTGATCCGCGCGAAAGTTCCGAAGGCTCCGTTCGCCGGGCCGGACACGGCGTACAACAATGAATGGCTGGTGCCATTCGCAAAGCGGTTCAAGAACGAAGCTGTGTTTCTTTCGCAACATTATTATGCGGAGGGCCCGCCGACGGACCCGTCGATGACGATCGAGCGCTTGCTGAATCGGAACCCCAATCTCGAAGCGGAATTTGCAGGAATGCAGCAGACCATGCGGGAGTCGGCACTGCCGTTCCGGCTGGCGGAGACAAACTCGTGCTACCGGGGCGGCAAGCAGGGCGTGAGCGATACATTTGCTTCGGCGCTGTGGGGCGCGGATTTGATGTATCAGTTGGCGACGGCGGGAGGAATGGGGATCAACTTCCACGGCGGAGGTTATGGATGGTATACGCCGATTGCGGGAACGAGGGAAGACGGGTTCCTGGCACGTCCGATTTATTACGGCATGTTGTTGTTTGCGCAGGCAGGGCCAGGACAGTTGGTGGAGAGCAGTTTTGATTCGACGGCGCAAGCTCCATTGCTGACCGCTTATGGATTACGCAGCGATGATGGCGCGATGAAAGTTGCCGTTTTCAATAAGAATATGGAACGCAGTGTGCGATTGACGATTGATTCCCGCATGCAAGCGCAACAAGTCAGCGCGCTGCGTTTACATGCTCCGCGAGTGGACGATACGACGGATACGACATTTGGCGGATCAGTGGTGGGCGAGAATGGATCGTGGTCGGCGGCGTGGGAAGAAAAACTGAGTTTAGAAAATGGAGCGGCGGCGATTGTGTTGCCGGCGGCGAGTGGGGCGTTGGTAAGGTTTGAGAAAGGTTGAGGGCAGATTTTAGTTTTGCATCGCAATTGTGCGGCGCATTATCTAAAAAGTTATGAGCCAGAAAGCGATTTTGCGTAAGAAATTACTTTCCATTCCTCTTCCACAAACGAATGTGACTTCTGTGGAAGTGCGGGAAATTCGTTTTGAACCGGGGCAAGAAACTGGGCGACATTTACATCCGTGCGCGGTGATGGGGCACATAGTGGAAGGGGCCGCTGTGATGCAGGTTGAGGGAGAGACTCCTCAGCAACTCGCGACAGGCGCGGCTTTTTATGAGCCAGCGGGAACGGTGATTGCACGATTCGATAATGCGTCCGTGACGAAGCCGATGAAATTTGTGGCTTACTATCTGCTGAATGGCAAGCAGGAGTTGATTGAGATGTTACCGGTTGCGTGAAAAGCAGGTTTCTCGACTGTGCAAAAAGGCATGTTGCCATGCCTTTTTGCTTCGCTCGAAATGACAGTCTTAACGAACATTGCTCCAGAAGTTTCTCTATAAAAATCCTCAAGAAGATTAAATAACAGCGCGCGGCTCGACTTTCTTGGTTGTGATCGTAAACTTCGCAGTGGTTAGCTGCGGCCCGGGCCACGGCTCGGTATAAGCTTCGAGAACAATGGATCCGGAATTTTTAGTGGCTTGCAGAATGACCTGAGCGAGGCCATTAAAGAGGCTGCGCTTGGGTTCTTTGTCGGATTCCTGGCAGTTAGGATCGCCGTTCCCGACGCCGATCAGCGCGCCGTCCCCACTCACCTTGAAGCTGATTCCGGCGTTGGTTGTAGGTACGAAGCGCCCATCTTTGTCGAGAGCCTCGACACGAATGACGGCAACGTCTTCTCCGTCCGCGTTGATTTCCATGCGGTCGGCGGTCAGCTTGATGGATTCCGGTTTGCCGGTAGTTTCATTCTTCACCGTCATTACAATTTTGCCGTCCTTGCTGCCGCGGGCCTCGAGCGTTCCGGGTTCGTACTTTACTTTCCACTCAAGATGCGTGAGCCGTTCAATTTTCTGTTTTCCCTGGCTTGCGCCATCGAGAAAAAGTTCCACTTCATCGAGATTTGAGTGGACCCATACGCTGATGATTTCACCGTTGCGCTCCTGCCAATTCCAGTGCGGAAAGAGATGCAGCGCCGGTTCATTTCCCCACCATGCTTTGTAGTAATAAAAATTGTCTTTGGGGAAGCCGCACATATCCACGATGCCGAATTCGGAGTTTATGGAAGGCCATCCGTAGGGCGTGGGTTCGCCGCGATAGTCGAAGCCGGTCCAGGCAAAACCTCCAGCAAGCCAGTCCCGGGTGCCGTAAAACTTCCACCATTCTTCGGCAAGCTCCGACCATGAGGTGTGATTTAAATCATAAGCGCTGACCCAATTGCGTAGCTTGTCAGTTTCGTAGATGCCTCGCGTGGAAACAGTGCTCGCAGTCTCCGAACCCACGCACGGCGTTTTAGGATGCGCCTTGTGCCAGCCATCAATCACTTTCAATCCGTAATTGAAACCCATCACATCCAACTGCTCGGGAAAATGAGTCTCGAAAGATTGGTTCACTGCCGCCGTGCAAAGGCGCGTGGGATCAAGCTCATGCGATCGCGCAATCATTTCGTCGATGACGCGGACTCCCTGGGGTTGCGGCATCATAATCCATTCTTCGTTGCCCATGGACCACATGATGATGGAAGGTGAATTGCGATAGCGCTTGATCATCTTTTCAAGCTGCTGAAGGCCTTCGGGGTTGGAACTCATCAGGCGGGTTTCGCACATCATCATCATGCCGAGCTGATCGCAGGCTTCGACCCATTCGGGCGTGGGCATGTTGTGTGAGGTGCGGACAGCGTTGCCTCCCATGTCTTTCAAGACGCCGATGCGATACCACTGCAAGCGATCGGGAAGAGCCGCGCCGACGCCAGCATGGTCCTGGTGATTGCAGGTGCCTTTGACTTTGACGGATTTGCCGTTGAGGAAGAATCCTTTGTCAGCATCGAATGCGACCGTGCGCACACCGAAGCTGATGCGTTCCGCATCGCGAGCTTTCCCGTTGGCCTCGACAGTGACGATGGCTGAATAAAGCACTGGAGTTTCCACAGACCACATGGCTGGATTGGCGAGCTTTACGGTTGCGGTGAAAGTAGTTGTGCCATCACCCACGACGGATTGCGGAGCGGAGTCAGCGGTGGCAACGGTCTTGCCGGAGGCATCGAGAATTTGCCAGCGCACGCGGCAGGTTTCGGCCGGGTTGTTTTCATTCTGCACGACGGTGCCTAGAGTGAGAGTTGTGGCTGCGGCTTTTACGTCGGTGCGAACGTAGCTTTCCCATTGGCCGAGGTGGAGCGAATCGGTTTTGGTAAGCCAGATGTGACGATAAAGTCCCGCACCTTCATAGAACCAACCGTCGCCGAAGGTGGCGTCCATGCGGACGACGAGATAATTTTTACCGCCGTAATTGGTGAAATCCGTAATGTCGAAGGTGAAAGGCGCGTAGCCGTTGTCGTTGCGGCCGATGAAGTATCCGTTAAGGAAGATCAGCGCGCTGCGGAATGCGCCGTCGAATTCGATGGAGATACGGCTGCTGCGATCGCTCTCAGGAATATCAAAGGTGCGGCGATACCAACCAACGCTGGTTTCGGGATATTTGCGGCCGAGCGGCTTATATCCGTGGCTCTGCAAGCTTTCATCACGCACGAAGGGCAATTCGACGGCCCAGTCGTGGGGAAGGTTGAGCTCGCGCCAATTGGAGGCGTCGAATTTCTCGGTAGAGATTTTGAATGAGCCGGACTTGGCGAAATCGCCCTGATCGGCGCCGAGGTCGAAATCGCGAGCGGGATCAGAGGTATGCCCGAAGTGAAACTTCCATCCGAAGTCGAGGAGATAACGTTCGCGTGGAGCGACCGCGGACATAGCGTCCGCAGAAGCGGCGTCAGGATAGTTGGCGAGTAACGCATGCGCGCGATTGACGGTGGAACCAGCGACAAGGGTTGAGGCGGAAAGGACAGCTCCAGAACGTAACAAATCACGGCGAGTCAACTTGGACATGCGAGACCTCGTATCGATATATGGAAAATAAACGCTGAAAGCTCTTTTGCGATTCGACTAAAGAATGAGTGCTGCTGTAATCGCTTACATGAAAGCACCAACAATATAAGTCATAGAGCGGGAGCGGCACAATGAAGGAGCCGCACTATTTGGAAACGATGTTTTTTGAGCGCCAATCATGCAGCGCCAATCGTTCGAGCGCCAAATCGTTCAGATTTATACGGGAGTGTTAAAATGGCCGCCTTCGATCCACTGGAGACTCTTCCATGAAAAATTCCCGTGTTTTTGGCTTGATCATTTCTATTTTTGGATTTTTGTTCGCCATTGCTTCGTTCGCGCAGAAAGCGGCCTCGCAATATCCGGCGCTCCCAAGTGAAATGCCTGACAAGCTCGCGCCTGTGACCAGCACATTCGAATATGTGCGGCGGGATGTGATGATCCCGATGCGCGATGGAATCAAGCTGCATACGGTAATCCTGATCCCCAAAGGTGCGAAGAATGCGCCGATTCTGCTGACGCGGACGCCTTATAGCGCTGACACTTTGACCAGTCACGATCCGCGCGGCGGAGGCGGGACGGACGCAATGCTTAGCAGCCATCTGGGGCCGATTTTGAACGGGTATGA
>DASXCC010000058.1:0-20903 GCA_036491415.1 Terriglobales bacterium
TGTGCTGATGTTGGACTGTTCGCATTCCATGATTCTTTACGGCGAAGATCGTTTCACCCCGGCGAAAAAAGTGGCGATGGCATTGTCGCAGCTGATCCGCACCCAGTATCCGGGCGATTCTCTATCGCTGATTCTGTTTCACGATTCGGCGGAGGAAGTTCCGCTATCGCAATTGGCGCGGGTAAAAGTTGGGCCGTATTACACCAACACCCGCGAAGGATTGCGGCTGGCGCAACGCATCCTGCAACGCCAGCGCAAAGACATGAAGCAGATTGTCATGATCACGGATGGCAAACCTTCCGCGCTTACTCTTGAAGACGGACGCATCTATAAAAATGCTTTCGGACTCGATCCGCTGGTGGTGACGCAGACACTGGAAGAAGTTTCCAAGTGCAAGCGCGCGGGAGTTCTCATCAACACCTTCATGCTCGCGTCAGATTATGGTCTAGTGCAGTTCGTGCAGAAAGTAACAGAAATGTGCCGCGGCAAGGCTTACTTCACCACTCCCTATACGCTGGGCCAGTATCTGCTGATGGATTACATGTCGCGGAAGACAAAGACCATCCACTAATCGCGTGGGAGTCAAATAATTTCCATTCCGACTGCTTGCTATTGCTGTTGTTCTTCTTTTTTCACCGCAGCTTCAGCGGCTAGAAATCCGACTTTGCTGTGGGTTCCGTCACAGAAAGGTTTGTTCACGGACGCGCCGCAGCGGCAAAGGGAAAACGCGGGCTTACCGGTGAGGTCAAATTTGTTGCCGTCAGCATCCATCAATTCGATTGTGCCTTCGGGTGCTTCCACGCGATAAGGACCGTTCTTGCGAATCGTAATCTTCACTGTAGACATGAGTTCTCCGTGCAAAATTGAAATGAATTTAAAGATAACAGGTTCTCGTCCTGATGCTAAATCTGCGGGTTACGGTTCAACGGCGACATCAAAAACTCCGGTCTGCACCTCACCGTTGCGTTTGACCTGCACGAAGAGACGATAGTTCCCTGGGTGCGGAAAGCCATAGGGAAAAGAAACTTCGGGACCGAACACAGTTTGCTGCATGTTCATACCCGGCATGTCCGGCATTGTAGAACCCGCATTCGCAGACACTGATACTCCGCCAACTGACGATCCGACTAAACTCTGCTGCGCCAGTTCGAGCGATGCCATCGCGACCGACCCCGCTGGATGCACGTGGGCAAACACGCTGCCATCAGAGCGCAGAACCACCAAGTGCCCGGCCATCCCCATATACGGTTCGAGATTACTGACCGGCGTTCCTTTGTTGTCTTTCACATGAAAGCGTAGTTCGAGCGCTGTTCGCGCATGGATCGGGCCATCGCCTCGCTCCCAGATCATGCGACCGTCGGTCAACGGGGCGGTCGTTTGCATGCCTACGGTCTGTTCTTGTGCGGGCGCAGCGGCAATAGAGTCGTCACCTTGTAGCGTCGCACCGCTGACTTTCGGCAAATCCACCTGGCCGACCATGGTGACTGCCAGGCCTGAATCGGTGACTACGTCCGCAAACATCTGATAGTGTCCCGCGGGAAGGTTCGGCAAATCGCGCGAGAAAAATCCGTTGGCCTCGCGTTCAGGATGAACGTGACAGAAATAATTCCATCCTGGGGTCCGTACCAGGAACAAATGCATAAGATGGCCATGGTCCGGACGCAGGCTCTGCAAAATTTCAGTCCAGGGAAGAGTCTTGCCCATTTCCGCTCCCGAACGAAATGGCCTCAACATTGGACTCTCGCCCTCCGGCGCATGCAAAGCTAACCGCGTTCCTGAGAAGTCCGCTGTTACGACGGGCGGCTTCATGATGCGAAGTGAGTAGGCATTGGCATTCGCATTCCACCAAAAATTACCCAGGAACACAATTGCGATTACCACGAGCGCTGCAATCGTTGTAGTCCAACGAAGACGCCGGGCATTGCGCGACTCCAAAGAAACGCTAGGTGCGAGTTTCGCTTCGCCCAGAGCGGCACGCAGAATCAAAATCGAACTCACCGCAAGAAACACCAGTAGCACGAGCAGCAAAGTACCCAGCGGCCGGTTCATGCTCAGAGTGCGCTGTGCTTCCGCCATGATGGGAACTGCAAGCGCCCCATTTCCGCGAGACCCATTCGCTTGCACGCGAAGTTGGAGCATGTTGAACTCCATGAGCCAGATACGGCCGGTGAAAAATTGGCGATCGCTCGCGGATGGCTGCATCGTGTCTGCCACCGGAGAGTATTGCGATCCCGCGCCTGTGAGCCTGAGGGGCTGAATACGAACTCCGGAAACGTCTGGCGATTGCGAGCGAATTTCCACCTGAGCCACACCGGGAATTACATCCGGCATGCGTACGGTGACGAATAATTTGTATGGCCCGGCGTTGCCTTCAAAGAAGACATCCGGGCTCCCCACGTGCGCCCATGCAGTTGTGCTAATAAAAAATAAAATAACAAAAAATGTCTTTTTCATATGCACTTTTCTAAAAATGAACGGAGATTTTGCATAGGTTCTTCGCTTCGCTCATGACAATTTATAAATTTTCTTTAGCGCCGAACTGATTGCATCCACCGGCTCCATCCGATACCCATTCTTGTGCCGAGAATGGCGACGACCAAGGCAATCAACATTCCCTCCCAGAACATGGCGCGCGTTGGTTCCCAGAACAGAAAAACGTGGCGCACCATGGCCGACGTTGGCGGCCAATAGTATGGGATATCCGCAGTAGCAAAAAACCAGTTGCGCGAGTGAGGAGACATCAGAAAATCCGAGAACGGCCATTGGACGGCAACGAGCGCTACTAAAAACGCCGCGCCCAAAATTGTCGACTTGAGCCATGCGGATTGATCGCGCAAACGCTCTCGCAACAGATCAAGGCAGATCGCCGGAACGATGATCAGCGATGGAAAATACGGGAAAACAAAATGTGTGACGTTGTTGTAAACCGGGCCCAGCTTCGGCTGTGCTGGAAATTGGCGGAGAGTCAACATAACGACAAGCCGCAAGGCTATGTAGAACGCCGCCAGAGTGGTTGCCGCCCACTTCTTTCCGGAGGATTCGGCGACACCGATCAGAATGATCGGCGCGCAAATGGAAAATGCGCGGTAGTAAATCGCGCTGTGCATCAGCGGTTGACTCACATATTCCTGGCTGAATGATACTACCTGAGACAGAACCAGGCCACCAGCGATCAGGAAGATCCAGACAAGTTGTTCGCGCAGCTTCCCTGTTGCGCGATTCATACAGCCGAGCGTGAGCAAAAGCCCGCCAAGTTGCACACAGCCTATACCCAATCCCAGGACGACGTGCGGCGGACTTAAGATTTTTACATCCAGGCCATACGCGTTATGCCACCAATTGTCGAATGGAGCAGACGTAAGCATGGCGGCCGCTCCCCACATCACGACGAACGCGCCCAGCGGCCCGCGAAATCCCATTACACCGACAGAGGCCTGACGGTCACTCGCGTCTTGGCCGAAAGTTGTTTTCAGAATTAAGTAAGAGCAGGTGAATGCGCCGAGGATCGCGCAGAACTGAATCATCAAATGCGGCGCGGTCCAGAAAGAGTCGCGCCCAATGGAGATGTGCCACGAAACGTCCCAGCATTCGCCGATCAATGCGCTGGCCGAGGCGATCAACAGCGAATACACGTACCAGGGAACTGCTTCAGTGGTATTTTGTACGCGCACAGCAGAAGGAGCGGGGAATAAAACCGTCTGCGCCATAAAACCTCTTGTATTTATCGTACAACGTGGAATGCGGCGGGCCTAATGTCCGGAAGAAAATTTACGAGTTATGCGGCGACCGATTTGCGCGTGATCAATTGTTGATACAACGCGAGATACTCATCAATCATGCGCTTCGCCGTAAAGCGCTCGCGCGCGCGTTGATACGCGAGAGTTGCGTAGTGGCGGCAAAGATCAGGCTGCTCGCTCAAGCGGCGAATTGCATCGGCCAGACTGGCCGCATTGTTGGCATGGAAGTAGAACGCCGTGTCTCCCCACATTTCGCGAAGCGAAGGAATGTCATTGGCGACAATCGCGCACCGCGAAAATGCAGCTTCCAGCGAGTTCATACTGAAAGGTTCGTAGCGTGAAGTAGCGGCGTAAATTGCGGCCTTGCTGTACAACATGCGCATCTGCGCTTCGGTCTGCGGGCCTTTGAAGGCCACCTTCACCTGATCAATGGAGAGCTTCACATCGGCGCGGATCGGAAGCTTTGGCGTGTACGTCGCCGGATCAGCACCTACGATGCAAACCGGAAGCGGATGCTCGTGTTGTGTGAGCAGCGAAACCTGACGGCCTGCATCCCACAGACGGCCGATCGCCAGCACTGACTCTTCCTTACTCACATAGGGATTAAAAAATATGGGATTGCGGCCGTTATAAATCGTTTCCTGATGTCCAGCCTCTGCATAGCAATCGTTGACCGTTTCCAGCATCCAGTTGCTTGGGGCCACAACCGCGCCCGCGCCAAGAATGCCGCGCGAGATAGCGTCACGATACCAGCCGAGCCAGCGCGTCTCTTTCGGATCGCATCCGTGCACGGCCTTCCACCAGCCGATCCAATCCGTATGTGCGACAACAATTCGCGGAGTCGCAACCGGCAAATCGCCGTAACACATCTGGTTCAGGTGGAGGACATCCGGCTGAATGTCGTGGATAAGGTTCGCAAGATACTGCGAGGAATCTTTCAAATCCTCTTCGCCCTCTTGCATCCAGTCAAGGCGGAATGCGGTGGGAATGTACTCCAGGCCGTGCAGGTTATCCATCCACGCAGTTTCGTGCGGAAGGGGAATTTCACCCACGCTAACGAGAGTTACACGAACGTTGCGGCTTACAAGGCCCGTGACGAGCTCGCGGGCATAAGTCCAAACGCCACTTAACGTGTCGGCCGTAACAAGAACGTGCATGCTGAACCTGGGACTACTTTGACGCTCATCTTCATTTTTGCAGCGTCTGGTTTAATAATTGTAACTGGGAAGATTGTAGCTGGGAAAGTGCGCTTTTTTGAAGCGATATTACATCCCATGACTATGCAAAATTCTGCATAGCACAATTGAAATAGCGTAATAGATGGATACGGTTTGAAAGCCGCGCGGTCAATGTCCCGAATGCGGCGTGACCACCAATTGCAGGGGGCCAAGAATGCCTGATGGCAGAGGCTGCAGATTGTCCATGTCCTGCGGGGTGAAGAGGTTTCCGTATTTGTCCCGCAGAAAGCGGTAATCCGGGAGTTCACGTCCAGCAAGAGAATTGATGGCTGTATTGCCAACAACAATGCGCAACTCGTTTTTGCCGGGCGTCAGAAAAGAGGTTAAATCAATCGAGTATGGCGGATGCCAGACGACTCCGGCGCGCTTGCCGTTTACGTAGACTTCCGCCGCTTCGCGCACGGGACTTTCCAGGTAAGCACGCATATTAAATTGCGGCAGAGGATTGGGACGAGGAACGGGCGTTCCATCTCCAAACGCAAGAATCAGAGACTTCCCTGAAGTTGCTCCGGCAGGAAGATCAATTACTTTTTCGTACGTTACCAGCCCTGAATAGTATTTCAGTGCGTCGTCTTCCATTTCAGTCCACGAACGCAGCTGGGACATTTGGATCGTCTTATTCAGACTGTTGAATGTGACCTTCCAATCCGTCGTCAGATCGATGGTGGAAGGTTTGGAATTGGGGGCGAGTTTTTTTACAGAGTGAGACTGCGAAAGTGTGTTCGTGAAGAAAATCAGCCGCGATCCATAAGGTTCCAAATTCAAATCAATCTTCACGGGGTTCTCTATCGGTGAAATCTTTCCGGTAAATGGATCCCAAAACTCGCCGCACTTTGCAGACTGCCGGAAACTGGCTTGCAATCGATGCGGCTGATTATCGGTATTCGCAACGAAATAAAGGTCGCCTCCGGACAATTTCCGATGAATGAAATCGACTTCCGCAGTTCGCGGAGAAAAATCAGCGTCTGGCTTTAAGTATCCGGCGAGTGCCGCGCCTAATTCATTTTCATCTTGCACGAAGTGTCCGGCCGCGTTGTTCGCTTGAAACAATCGTCGCGAAATTTCCTGGATTTGCTGGCTGTCACGGTCCGCATTTTCAAATCCCGGTGTGATGGAAGGCACTCCTCGCGTGGCAATCACGATACCGCCGTGGAGCGCGTACTGCTCGATTTTCTCGTAGGTAGCGAGCGGCAACCGTTCCACGTGTGGAAGTATCAGCACCGGATAATGAATGCCGATGTTGTCGATTGCATCGGCATCGATGAAATCGAAGTTGAATCCAGCGTCGAGAATTTGTGGGATGAGTGTATCTTTCAGCGTCGCGCCCATCGATTCATCCATGCTCAAATTCTCGCCGTTCTCATTAAAGCCACCAGCATTGGTAACCGATGACGAGGCTTTGGCATCCACTCGAAAGCTGGCCCAAACGTCATCATTGGGCAACAATACGGCCACGTCATTCGTGGGATTACCTTCGCGAAGCGCAAAACTCATGCGTTGTAAATAATTCGCGAGGTCGGACATTGCAAATGACCAGGGATTGTGACTGTTGAATGCTCCGGCAGCGTACATGCGCCATCCCGGCTCGCCAGCTTCCTCCGGAGAGTAGGGCCATCCATGTCCAACAAGTTGGTTTATGCCTTGCAGAAAATGCAGGTCAGCTTCGGCTTTCATGTCCAATGGCGTGGCGCGAAAAGCAGGCGAGTGCAGCCATGTCCACGTTTCCGACGAAATGACCGGATGATTGAATAGATGTCCGGCGGATGCAGCCCAGCGTATGTCCGAAAACTCGCGCCACATGCGGAGCGTTCCCTTGCCTTCGCCTTCGGGAAGATCTATTTCGGAGTTGCTCGATAGCGTGACCGGCGGGAATCCGTAGGTCTGCGAGCGAAGCAATGTATGGCGCGCCTGCGCCCAGGAGTGCATAGGCGCGAGAAAGCGCTCATCGGCCAGTTCGGTAAGAGTTCTTCCCCAATCATGCCGAATAGCCGCGGTTTCCGGACCGATGTCCTCGACGAGCGCAGGTAGATAGGGTGTGAGATCGTAACCTCGACGCAGGTGGAACTGCTCGACCAGGTCGCCAGTCCAATTCGATCCGTAGTCCTCGAGGCTGTCGCTGAAGATCGCATAAGGCGGTTGACCGGGAAACGCCTGCATCAGGCGATCGCCAACCGCATGGAGGTGAGCCTGCATAGCATTCGCGTCGTAGTGGTCCAGGACAAAGCCAGCCGCACCAAAAGCCGGCCGCTTCACCATCATCCCTGTGCGGCTGGAAATGAAAAAGACGACGCTGTTCGCGCCATGCCAATCGGGAGAAACTGTCAGGCGGCCGTCTTTACCAGCATCCGAGATTTGTTTCGCTTTTTCGAAATGCAATTCTTGCTTTGTGCCCGGAACAAGAAATGCTGCGATGAATTTTTCTCCTGTAGAAATATTCGGCGCCGGAATGGACTGCACACCGGAAGGAATCTCGACAGCTTCCACGCGCAACTGCCCGGCCGCTTGGGTAACAGGAATGTGCGGGCCGCCGAAGGGCCATCCGCTGCCAAGCGTGACATCTATGCGCATCCCCAGTTTTTTGGCTTCAACCGAGACGAAATTCAGATCGTCGATGTATTCGTCGGACAGATAAGGAAAGTTATGAAATCCGCTTTTCGGATCGTCTAATGCCTGCGGATAGAGCGTAGCGATCTCCACGCCGCCAATGCCTTCGGCCTTCATCTGCTCCAACTCTCGCCGCAGCTCAGGCTTGGTGACCGCAGGGCCGAACCACCACCAGCGCATCAGGATTTTGCTATCGTCGGGCGGATGAAGAAATTGAGTCCGTAATTGATCCAAATCCTGATCGGTTTGCGCTGCACTTACAGCTAACTGGAAGAAGAGAAAAAGAAGAACACAAAATGCGAACTTGCCACGAAGGTTGTTTGCGTAAGGTTTCCGTTTCTTCGCAAATTTATTTTTATAAAAAGTCGCGATGCGCATGATGAACCGGTGCAGGCCGCATCCACGATACCTTTTTTCGTTTCGGACGACAATCAGCGCGCATGATCGACGCATCATGATCAGCACATCACGATCAGCGGACAATCAGCAGACGACGTTTCGCCGAACCGATTGCGCAGCGCGAAATGCTCAACTGATTTTTAATTTCCCGTGCATATCCAGAGCCTGCTCGTAGGCGGCACGCATTTTGGCTTCTACGGTCGAAGGAAGGTCAGGAATCTGCAATGCCAACTCGCACGAGAGAAGCATGGCGGTTATGTTTCCCTTTAACTCGTTGCGCAGATTTTGTTCGGCGGAGTTACGCGCCGTGCTCACTTCCCTTTTCCGGCGTTGCAGGGCCGCACGAAGATCGCACACTACTCGCTGCGTGCTGCTGATTCCGAAATTCACGTACACGGGAATAGCAGCGGCGGCATGCTCCAGCATGACTTCACTTTCGTCTGGCTCAGCTTCGAGTAGATTTTGGTCCAGCACCAACGCGGAGTATTCCTGCGCACGAAGCAGGATCGCGGCCTGGCGAAAACTGGCCGCTACATGCGCAGGCTCGCCTGTAGCATCTTGTAAAGCATGAACACATTCTTGGGCTTTGGAGGAGGGCGTTATCAGTAAGATCATGCTCTTTTAATTGCAAGTCGGTCGCCAGAGTTGATGCATTGAAAATAGAAGACTTAAAACAGTCTGCAAGCGTACGGCTTTCCCATCGCGGGAAAGTGGTCTCAGTTTGCCAACTCCAGCGACGAATACTCTTTGAGCTTGCGGTACAAAGTTGTCTTGCCAATACCCAACAGGCGCGCCGCCAGAAGTTTATCTCCATTGAGTTGGGCGATCGTACCGAGAATCGTCTGCTTCTCCAACTCCGCCATGGGCAGGATTTTCGAAGAGATTTCTCCCACGGCGGGAATATTTCTGGCTCCGTGGATGGAACTGGGCAAATCTGGAATGTGAATCGCCGGCCCGGTCGTCAACGCACATACGCGCTCCAGGCAATTCTCCAGTTCGCGGACGTTTCCCGGCCAATCGTAGGAGAGCATTGCTTTAAGCGCCTCGTCACTCAGGAATCTTTCCTGGCCGCCATCGCGGGAAAGTTTCTCAAGAAAATTGGCGACCAATAGCGGAATGTCTTGCCTGCGATCGCGCAAAGGAGGAATGCGCAGTGTCAAAACTATTGAGGCGAAAATAGAGATCACGGCGGAAGGTACCTTGCGAAACCGCCTGCTCCAGTTCGCGGTTTGTCGCCGCCAGAATACGCACATTGATTGGAATGCGCTTCGTACTGCCCACAGGACGTATCTCTTTTTCCTGGATGGCCCGAAGCAGCTTAGCCTGAAGATCCACGGGCATCTCGCCAATTTCATCCAGGAATACCGTGCCGCCTTCGGCGATCGCCAACAATCCGTCTTTCGACTGCACAGCGCCGGTAAAAGCACCCTTCACGTATCCAAAAAGCTCGCTCTCGATCAGTGTGGGCACAAGAGAACCACAATCGACGGGAATAAAAGGTTTGTCGCGAAATGGGCCGGAGAAATGAATCGACCGGGCAACCAACTCTTTTCCTGTTCCACTCTCCCCCAGGATTAAAACCGGATGGCTGCTGTGCGAAGCCTTGGCGATAATGCGATACAGACGTTCCATTTCCGTAGCGCGGCCGATGATGCTGCCAAAACCTTGTTTGGATTTGACCTTTTCGCGCAGCACCCGGTTCTCAGTCTTCAGTTTCAGATGGCCGGAAACGCGGTCCAGCAGAAGCCGCAGTTCGTCCATGCTGAAAGGTTTTGTGACGTAATCGTAAGCGCCGTTTTTCATGGCTTGCACAGCGGAATGCACCGTGCCGTAACCGGTGACTACAATCACAACTGCATCCGGGCGACGCTCGTGAATCTGGTGCAGGGCTTCCAACCCTCCCGCGCCGGGCAATTTCAAATCGAGCAAAACCACGTCGACACCCTGCGGCTCCAGCATGCGGTACGCATGCTCGGCAGAATCGGCCACGTAAGTGTTGAACCCCATGGACTGCGCGACGTCACGGCAAACTTCGCGAATTGCGCGCTCGTCGTCCACGATCAAAAGGTTAAGAAAATTTGCGCCTTCAATTTGTGGAGCGTAGGGCGCGAGTTCGCTGACTTGCAGTGTGCTCATACACTATTACCTCTTCTTCCTGTTGCGTTCACGAACTTGTTTGGTGTCCGCCTGCGGCAGACGAATCGTCACATGCGTTCCCCGGCCGGGTTCGCTTTCCACCCATAACTTCCCGCCACTTTGTCCGACGATGTTCTGTACCGCAAACAGTCCCAGACCTGTACCGCGGCCGGATTGCTTGGTCGTAAAAAATGGTTCGTACAGGCGGGCACGCACTTCCTGGCTCATGCCCATTCCGGTATCACTAACGATGAGTTCGATTTTTGAAGTATTCGGAACAGTATGGGTACGCAGAGTGATCTGACCACCATCCGGCATGGCATCGCGGGCATTCAGTACCAGGTTCATCAGAATGCGCTGCATTTGGGCCGACGACATGCGCACACAGCCAAGATTCGGCTCTCTCTCGGCGACAATTTCGATGTTCTCGCCGACAAGGCGCGTAAGCAGATCGTACATTTCTTCGATCACAACGTTGATGGAGAGCAACTCCATCTCGGAAGGATGCGGCCGGGCCACGCTCAGCAGTTGCTGGATCAGCGCCGCACCATTTTCTCCAGCGCGGCGAATGCCTTGCACATGCCTTTGCAATCGGCTTTCACGCGGCAATTCTTTGCTGAGCAAGTCGGAGTACAACAGTACGCCGGTGATCAAATTATTGAAGTCGTGCGCCACGCTACTCACAACGCGGCCGAGAACTTCCATACTTTGAACTTCAACGCTTTGAGCTTCCGTGCTCTGTACTTGCACGCTCTGGATCTCGGACTTACCCGCATGTCCTCTCGTGACTTTCCGAAATTGCACTACCGGGCTCATATATTGTCAGCGGCCGTCCATTTCAAAGCACGTCGCGTTCCAATGGGGGAATCGGCCAAATAAGGCACTTACCCAAACAAAAAACTCACAAAATTTTCTCGAATGGGAAAGAGGGTTTCGAAACGGGAATGCTATTCACTCGACCCGCACCTCACCCTGATTTGGAAAGTGTAGAAATATTCGGCAGATTTGCTAAGGTCAGACATCACTTGGCGAGAGAAAACGCCCTGTGTAAATCAGAGGCAGTCTTGTAGACTCTCTTGGCTCTACGCTTGCGCCGAATCGATATAGCCTCAATAATGTCTAGATTGGAAATGTTTAAGGTCCCCTCAAAATGAGCCAGGAAAAAGTACTAATCGTGGAAGACGAAGAATACGAGCGCACCGGACTGGCCGAATTGGTCTCAGGCTGGGGATATCGTGCGGAAACAGCAAAAGACGGCCAGGAAGGCCTGGAGAAGGTCGCGCAGTGGGGGCCATCCATTGTGGTCACCGACCTCAAAATGCCGCGCATGGGCGGCCTGGAACTGCTCGAGCGAATTGCCGCAGAGTCCCATGAAGTCGCAGTCATTGTTGTGACCGCCCAGGGAACCATCGACAGCGCAGTACAAGCCATGCGTATTGGCGCATATGACTACATCACGAAGCCTATCGATACCTCCCGGCTGCGCACAATTTTGCAGAACGCATCGGCGCTCATCGAGACTAAAGCAGAACTTGAAGTAACCCGCCGTAAGCTGCGCAATGCAGGGTCGTTAGGAAGCCTTGTGGGGGCCTCAAAAAAGATGCAGGAGATCTTCCGTCTTATCGAGATGGTCGCTCCCAGCACAGCATCCGTCCTGATTACGGGCGCCAGCGGCACGGGAAAAGAATTGGTCGCGCGTACCATTCACGAACTAAGTCCGCGGCGCAACAAACCGTTTATTCCCATCAATTGCGCAGCCATACCTGAAACACTGATTGAAAGCGAAATTTTCGGCCACGAAAAAGGCGCATTCACCGGAGCCGTGGAGCGCCGCACGGGATGCTTCGAGCTGGCCGAAGGTGGAACGTTGCTGCTCGACGAGATTGGCGAAATGCCCGTCGCTACGCAGGCTAAGCTTTTGCGAGTGCTTGAAGACCGCAAATTTCGCCGCCTGGGAAGCAAGGTGGAAACGACTGTGGACGTTCGCGTCCTGGCGGCGACCAATAAAGTTCCCGATGAAGCCGTGGCCCGAGGCGAGCTTCGCAATGATCTCTATTACCGGCTGAATGTTTTTAACATCCACATGCCGCCTCTTCGCGAGCATAAAGAAGATGTGCCGGACCTGGTGCAGCATTTGCTTGTGGATATGAGTGCCAAGCACGGACGCAAAGTGGCCACCGTCAGCGAAGCCGTCTTCAATATGTTTAAGAATTATTCCTGGCCGGGAAACGTTCGCGAGCTGCGCAACACTTTGGAACGGGCGGTGATTGTTTGCGACGGGGCCGTGGTTGAGACGAAGCATCTGACGCCAGGTTTCGGACAAGTGACGACACGGCCTTCGACCGACGATCCTGATGCGATTCGCCTTGGAGTCGGCACCACCGTGGGTGAGGCGGAAAAGATGCTGATCCTGAAAACTCTGGAGTCCACGAATAACAATAAGACCCGTGCCGCGGAAATTTTAGGGATCAGCCTGAAGACGCTGCACAACAAGTTAAAGGAATACGGCAGCGCTTCTGCGGAAACATTGGAAAAAGAAGAGGAACAAGCACAGTAGTAGATCGCATCCAAATTTATAGCCACCGCGTCGCAAAGGCCATTAGAGAGCCATGCGCAGAAAAACTCAAATCGTTTTGGCCATCGCATTTATGGTGGCGGCGCTCGTCACGACGTATTCCTACATCTACATCTCGCAGCTTCTTCGTCAGCGAATTGAGGAAGTAGATAACACCGCTTCCAATCTCAGCTCGCAACTTGCGTACCTTGCCACAAGCGCTGTGCCCGACCTCAGCAGCACACGCGTGGACACGAACAATCCGGAAGCCGTCCGCCGGGCCATCATTTATTACCTGAGCACCGACCGTAACCTCAATACCATGATGCAATCAGTATTGAGCAGCTGGCCCATGATCTATGAGACTTCCATTGTAGATTCCAAAGGCCGGGCGATTCTCGATACCGACCCCTCGCGCAACGGACAGATCGTTCCGGAACGTGCCGACTTCCGCACGCTGCGCTCATCGCGCATTCGCAAGCAATTCCGGATGATCTATAGTCCAGCGACTACCTATGATGTTGTAGTGCAGTTACAGTTGAACGGCGCTCCGTTTGGCACAATCCATGTGGGCATTTCAACGGTATTCATCCGCAACGAAATTACGCTGCGCTTGCAACATGCCCTCGTGTTCTCAGGCATCGCCATATTGTTTTCGTTGTTCTTTGCCGCCGGACTTTCGCACATTGCTTTGGGGCCTCTTGAACACATCAGCCGCACGCTGGATAGCGTGGCTGGCGGCGTGGATACAGGCAAGAATGAGAGTGGGGATGAATATGGCCTGGTCACGTTGAAAATTGCCAACATCGGCCAACAGATGCGGGACGCCAAGGAAATCTTTTCTGCGTTAAAAGACAACGTGGACCAGATCATGGGCAACCTGCAGGATGGGCTTCTGCTATTCACCCGCGATTCGCGCATTGTGCTGGTCAGCGCTTCCGTGGAACGGTTCCTCGGCCGTCCCCGCCAGGAATTGCTGGGGCGAACCGCGAAAGAAGTGTTCTCCAGAAATTCCGCATTAGGCATTCTCGTGCTCGAAGCCTTCCACCTGCGGAGTAATCTGATTCCCCAGGAAACAGAATCGCCCAACGGCAAGCGCATCGAACTTTCTCTCGACTTCATTCAGGAAAAAGGATCGCCCATCGGCGCACTTATGACGCTTCGCGACGCCGAATCCGTACGCCGCATTGAAGATGAAATCGAGCTTTCGCGGCGCATGTCCGCCAGCGGCAGGCTCACCCGCGGCGTAGCACACGAGGTAAAAAATCCAATCAATGCAATTGTGCTGCATTTGCAATTGCTACAAAACAAGTTGCAGCAGATAGACCCTGACACGCGTCGGCACATGGAAATTATTGATAGTGAAATTCATCGCCTTGACCGCGTCGTGCAGATTCTCGTGGACTTTACCCGCCAGCGCGATTTGCACCTGGAAGATATTGACCTGCGTCGCGTACTCGAAGACGTTGCCCTTCTGGCGGCTCCGGACGCGGAGCAGCATGGCGTAATGATTACGCGAGATCTTGTGGCCGAGCCGCTTCCTGTAAAGATCGATGTGGATTTCATGAAGCAAGCCATCCTGAACGTTGTGCTCAATGGAATCCAGGCGATGCCGCAAGGCGGCAACCTTTCCCTTCGCGCAAGGAAAGAAGATGAATTTGTCTTGATGGAGATTCAAGACCAGGGCGGCGGCATTCCCGGGGAATTGCAGGGAAAAATTTTCGAGCTTTACTTCACGACGAAAGAAAGCGGCACAGGGATCGGCCTGGCGCAAACTTATCAGATATTGCAGTGGCACTACGGCTCGGTGGATTTCGAGTCCATCCAGGGTAAAGGAACAACATTCCGCCTGCGCATCCCGCTTGCCGAACTGCGTGCAGAAAACCTGCGGGAGGAGACCTCCGAAGTATGAACTCCCCCGCTTTAAAAATTGGGCGCGCCGTTTTAATTTCGTGTTTGTTTTCATTGGCTGCTTTTGCGTATCAAACGGACACTCAGGAACCGACTCCACCCGCCCCTGTGGTAACTTCGTCTGCTCCTGCCGAACAGCCAGCTTCACCACAAGCGCAACCAGATCAACCCGCGAAAACAAAAGTTTTGGTGCGGCAGAAGCCTGCGAAGCAAAAACCTAACTCACCAAAGTCTGGTAAAAAACATGCCGCCAGGCAAGATCCCAATTCTCCTCCGTCTGTTCCTTCGGCTTTAGTGGGAATTGATATCCCTGAAAAAAAGGTCATCCGCAATGGCGGAGCGCAGGATATCCGCCTGCAACTTTCTCCAACTTCTACGCCCGAGCAGATTGCCGCACGGCGCCGCCAAACGCACGAGTTGCTTGCAGTAAGCACGGAAAATTTAAAAAAGATTTCGCAACAGGAACTCAATGCCAATCAGCAAGACATGCTGGAGCAGGTGCACAACTACATGAACCAGGCAAAGGTGGCGGACAAGTCCGGTGAGTTGCAGCGCGCAGTCGTGCTCGCCTCCAAAGCACGCCAGCTTTCCGACGATCTTGTAGGCGCGCGCATCTTCCCAAAACTTTGGCCGTGGTAGCATCTGACTTGCGCATTGCGAGCATCCATCCCTCTAAATAATGCAAAACGCTATCTCTCAACGACCAACCACATCCCACGCACAAATAAATGAATATCCCATGCAACTATGGAAGGTCGTGGTCGCAGGCTTTGCCATCCGCATTCTGGGGATCTTTTTACTGCACACCTACAAAATTGAATTGGCGAAAGACGAATCGGCTAACATTGCGGCTTCTCTGGCGGCAGGACACGGATTCAGCAACCCCTTCGGCAGCAACACCGGACCTACGGCCTGGCTCGGCCCGGTCTATCCGTTTCTATTGAGTTTTGTATTCCGGTTTTTCGGTACGTTCACGCGCCTTTCCGTATTCATGGCGCTGGCGATCAATTCTTTTATCTCTTCGCTCACCGCAATTCCCGTCTATATAATCGCGCGGAAAACTTTCAACATGAAAGTTGCTTGGTGGTCCACGTGGTTTTGGGCCTTGTTCCCTTACACGTTGTATTGGGGGATTCGCTGGGTGTGGGACACTTCCCTCTCAGCGCTTCTGTTCACACTTCTATTCATGATGACGTTGCTTCTGGCGGAGTCAGGCACGCTGGGGAAGTGGCTTTTGTATGGGTTATTGTGGGGCATCGCGGGACTTACGAACACTGCTGAGCTGGCGTTTCTGCCGTTCGCGGCGTTTTGGCTGATGTTCCAGCAATCGCAGCGCGACAAAATCTTCTGGCGTAACGCGGCTCTATCGATCGTCGCATTCATCGCAACGCTCACGCCGTGGACAATCCGCAATTACGAGGTCTTCCATAAGTTCATGCCGGTGCGCGGAAACTTCGGCGTGGAATTTCATTTAGGCAATACTCTTGATGCACGCGGTTTGTGGCAAGTCTGGCTCCATCCGTCGCAAAGCCCGCAGGAATTTCAGAAGTACAAACAATTAGGTGAAGCGGGCTATGCAAAATCGAAATTGAACCAGACTTTGCAATTCATCCATGAGCATCCCGGCCACTTTGCGTATCTCACCGTGGCCCACTTTGTTTTTTATTGGACGGGCGTGCCTCACGCTGAAAAATACGCGGGCCTTTATGAGATCAAAACTTCTCTGTTTTTCGCATCGACGCTCTTCGCTTTATTTGGATTGATACAAGCTTTTCGCAAGCGTTGCTACGCCGCTTTACTGTATCTGCTCTTGTTCCTCAGTTATCCGAATATTTATTACATTACGTTTCCCCACCCGCGATATCGCCACCCGATAGAGCCGGAAATTTTAATTCTTTCCGTTTTCATCTTCACGGAAGCAGAGAAGAAGTCGGGGGCGAACAAGAAAGCATTTTCTATCCCCTGAAATGCTCCACTGCATTTAACTAAGAGCACCAAGTTGGCCGAGTAAATCTTTTCCGCTACATTAAATTATGCGCACGATTTTGCAGAAACGTCCGCTGCGTTTCATCTTTGCAGCGAACATGATCTCGATGCTGGGCAGCGGCATGAACTCCGCGGCCGTCGCCTGGTACATCTTGCAGGCCACGCATTCTGAAATGGCGCTGGGCACTTTTGCTGTGCTGCAAACCCTGCCTGCTATGTTCCTGCTCCCCTTCACGGGAGTCATCATCGATCGGGAAGATCGCCGCCGGCTTGTCATGATGCTGGACGCAGTGCGCGGCGTCATCATCCTTTCAGTCGCCATCATCGCTTTCCAGCATCGCGCCAAGATCTGGGAACTGTACGTCATGAACACACTCGTGTCCGCCGGCTTCTGGATGTTCTGGCCTACGATCACCGCGCTTATTCAGGAACTCACGCCCGACGACGAATTTGTGCATGCCAACACCTTTTTACTGGCAGGAATTCAAGGCGGATGGTTGATTGCGGGCTCCATCGTCGGATTTGTTTATAACAAGATTGGCTTGGGCGGGGTTCTGCTCATCGATTTCTCCACATATTTTGTGTCGTTCCTCTGCTACCTCGCGGTGCGAAAAGGCAGGCATGTGGTTGTGCATGTGGAATCGCAGGAAGCGTCTTTATTGGCAGAAAGCGCGGTCGCCAAGTTTCTCCGCGAAATGCACGAAGGCATTGCCTTTCTGCGTGGCAAACCAAACATGATTCTGATGGGTATCACATGGGCTCTGTTCCTGGGAGCAATGATGACCGGGATAGTGGTGATTCCGCCGCTTAGTGATCAGATTCTTCATGCGGGCGCGGTCGGCTATGGATGGCTGAATGCCGCCTGGGGTTGTGGCGCATTCTTCAGCGCGTTGTATGCGCCGCACTTCATTGCTGCCATTGGGGCCCGCCGTTCCATCTCCATCTCAATGGGCGCAATGGCAATTTGTATGTCGCTTTCGCCGCTTGCGCCGCTATTGGCTATCGCCGTGGTGCTTTTTGCAATTATGGGCTCAGGGCGCGGCATCAGCAGCGTCGCCATCAATACCAGCCTGATGGAGCAGGTTCCCAAACACTTTATGGGACGCGTGCAGAATACGTTTTACTTTGCTGGCACGGCGTTGCAGGTAATTCTGGGGCTCGTTGTGGGCGTAGTCTCCCAATACAACCTCATCGCCGGGTTCGCCATTATTGGAATGGTGTATGCGCTCGCATTTGTGTTTGCAAGCTGGCCAATCAGAAGCAACGTGCAGGTTCAGGAGGCCGGAGTAGGAGACTGACTCAAGGCAGAATGAAGAATGCAGAATTCAGAATGCAGAAATGTAGGGTGAGAGTGCAGAATTTTGTTCTCAAGATTTACGGTAACGGAATTCTAGAGTTTCATTCTGCACTCTAAATTCTGCATTCTTCATTCTTGGAAGCTCTTTCAGCCTTCTGCATTCCTTTCGATGATTCATATTTGCTATTCTTTCTTTTCTGTTTCTCAGGAGAAATCATGTCATTCAGCATGGAAGGCCGCGTCGCCGTAGTTTTTGGAGTTGCCAATAAACGTTCCATTGCATGGTCCATCGCGCAAGGGCTTCACGAAGCTGGCGCCCGGGTTGTCATTACTTATCAGAACGAGCGTTTGGAACAGGAAGCGAAGGACCTGATCCTGTCTTTACCTGGCGCGGAAGGTTTCATGTGTGACGTCTCCAGCGACGAAGCCATCGAGAACCTGTTCGCCCGATTGAAGGAAAAGTACGGCAAACTGCATGCGATCGTGCACAGCGTGGCCTTTGCCCCGGCCGCAGAATTGAGCGGAGATTTTATCAACACTACCCGTGAAGGCTTCCGTGTTGCCCACGATGTCAGCGTCTATTCACTTATCGCAGTCGCCCGCGCGGCCGCGCCTCTTATGGAAGATGGAGGCAGCATTATTACCATGAGCTACTTCGGCGCGGAAAAAGTCGTGCCTCACTACAACGTGATGGCCGTGGCCAAAGCGGCGCTCGAATGTACAGTGCGTTATCTGGCAAGCGATTTGGGCAAACACAAAATCCGCGTGAATGCTATTTCCGCCGGGCCGATCAAAACTCTGGCGGCACGCGGTATTTCCGGCCTGGGCGACATGCTCAAAGCTCACGCCGAACGCGCGCCATTACATCGCAATGTTGACGTGAAGGAAGTTGGATCCACCGGAGTCTTTCTCGCTTCCGATGCCAGCTCCGGCATTACCGGCGAAACAATCTATGTGGATTGCGGCTACAACGTGATGGGCTTCTAAAGCTCTGTATCTTCTACTGACTTTGCTTTGCATGCCGATGAATAAATTTCCGATCAATGTCGGGATAAAATTCGTCGGCAAGTCCGCCGAGGCTGCCATAGAGCATGGCGATGCCTGCGCGGCTCATGGTGAGCCCAAATCCTCGATCGCTCTGGGGATAATAAATATTTGAAATTCCTCCTGCAGTCAGCGACCCCAGAGTATCGGACCATCCGAAAGAACGCTTTCCGCTATCGGTTCGACATACAAATTCCTGTGTTAGCGAGTAGCCGATACGATGCAAGGTTGAGCCTTCGCCCAGCCGAAAATAACGCGGATCTTCTTTCAGAAGCACCGGATAAAAGTAATTACTGAAGAAACCGCTGGAAACCTGGTCGGCAAAGGCGGAGCCATATCGCTTTCCGTATCCCTGCGCCCCTTGACCGTATTCCGGGAATTCATCCTGCGCCTGACTGATCCCGGCCTGCGCGCCAACCAACGCAAATTCTGCTGGATCAAATGCCGACTTCACAAACAGGTGAAATTTATCGTGGGAAGAAAGCGAAGGAGCGTTGCGGCGATTGGTCACGCCAAACTGCGGAACAACTCCGATCATGCGCTGCGATTCTTCTTTCTTAATTTCTTTCTTGTCATTTTCCTGCGTGGATTGCGACGAAGGAGTATTTTGCGAATTCGATCCCGAGGAGCTTTGCGTTTGCGCCAAACACAAAGTCACATGCAGCAACAAGCAAACCGAGAGAAATCTTCCTGGCTTTAAGCAGTGCATTTCACAATTAGGATGGCTAATTAACGCTGAAAGATGCCGACGGTTATTTTTCGATCCTCTTCCCCTAAACGGTCCAAGGCGATTTCCACATCTTTTTCGCGCTCAAAGCGGGCAAACTTCTCGCCCCACTCGATCAGCAGAAGACTGTTCTCTCCCATAAGATCATCGAGGCCCAGCGTCTCCAATTGGCGAGGCGTGTCTATGCGATACAAATCAATGTGGTAGAGCGTTGCTTGCGGACCGCGATATTCGTGGATGAGAGTAAATGTGGGACTGGTGACGTCTTCTTCCTCAGCTGCGCCGAAGGCCGACGCGATTCCCTTTACCAGAGTGGTTTTACCCGCGCCCAGGTCGCCTCGCAGAAGCACTAGTTTGGGGGGAGCCAGAGTTTCTGCAAGTTTGCGACCCAGCGCGATTGTTTCATCAGCGGAATGACTGGAAAATTCCTGCGTCGTCTTGTGCGCGATAGTCATTATGCAACCAGACAGTATAACGACTATCGCACTCAAGAATCGGGAGGGCTATGCCAATCCTTTGGAGTGTGCGCCCAAGCTGTGGCGCAATCCAAGAAAGCTTCGATCCGCGGCAGAATCCACCATCATACGCAGCGAGCGATGATCATCGTCGCCCATCGCGATGAAGCGGAAGGGTTGCAGCGCGCCTTCGACCGCTGACATCGGGTGCAGCATTTCGGCCATACCGCGTACCGGGCCGGAATCGGCATTGAATGCAACTTCGACAAAATCACCTTGACCAAGGGCTTTGGCGAGCCTTAACAGGCCGCCGGTTGTAGAAACCGTTTGCAGTTTCGCTTTGGCGTGCCGGCCATCTTCGAGAAGCACCATCGCTTGAAGCATTCCGCGAAGGTAAACTCTTGGTGCGCGCCGCTGAGGATGCGGTTGAGGGAAGTGCGTCATAGGAAGAAAGTAATACGCCTCATTGGAATCGCAAAGATTACTGAAGCGGGTGTCCGGATTCCTGCTGATCCCTGATTACCAGCCCCGAAATGCCTGTCCAGCAAGGGCTTTATCGTGTTTACTGATTGATTAATGTACCCGGACAAGGATCTTTAAATTTTGGTAAACGGCAATTTTGCGTCGTTTTCCACGCGGCGAAAAGCCTCCGGTAGGGTGAAGAGTAAATCTGTGGCCACAAGTGAGTGCTCACCCATGCTTTCGCACGCGATATCGCCCGCGAGTCCATGCAAATAAACAGCGGTGAAAACCGCTTGTAAGGGATGCTTCGGATTTTGCGCCAGAATCCCCGCGACGATCCCGGTCAAAATGTC
>DASXCC010000059.1:0-5242 GCA_036491415.1 Terriglobales bacterium
GACTTTGCCATCCACCCACTCCGCCTTTTCAAACAGCTGTCGCGCTTCCGCGACCTGTGCTGCGGTTAATACATCGGGAATTGGCAATAACAAGAGTGTCCCTCAATCTCAGAATTTGTAGTCCAGTCCAATCAGCGCGGAGCGCGCCGCTCCCGGCACAATGTGCGCAGGATGGATCTGGTCGTAGTAATACTTGTCGGCAAGGTTGTAGATGTTCGCGCGCAACTCCAGCCGTTCGGTGATAGGACGCTTTACCATCGCATTCAGTACCCAGTATCCCGGCACCTGTTTCACAAGGCCGGTGACCGGATCGAATGGCGCGGTGGAACTCGCCGTACGGCTGTCCACGAAGTCCGCTCCACCGCCTACACCCAAACGCCAGGGAAGGCTGTAGTTGCTCCACACGCTGAATGTGTTGTGAGGCACGTTCGCCAATTGCGCGCCGATCGCAGCAGGGAAGAACTGCGAGGCGGTTAGTTTGCTGTCCAGATAGGCGTAGCTGGATAACAACTCCCAGCGGCTGGTGACTTTGCCGGATACCTGCGCTTCGAATCCGTTGACCCGTTGCGTTCCCGAAAGCACGGTCAGCAAGGCATTCGTAGGATCGGTTTCGCGAGCGTTGGTTTTGGTCGTTTGGAATATCGCACTGCGAAGCGAAATTTTGCGGGCAAATAGATCCCACTTCGTGCCAACTTCATATGTACGATTTTCTTCTGGCGCCACCTGCTGCGTACTCGCGCTTAATGACAAAGCTTCCGCCGACGGATTGAACGAAGTTCCGTAGTCGAAATAAATGCTGCCGTTTTGTGCAGGTTTATAAACCAACGCTCCACGCCAGCTTGGCTTGGTGACAACTTGCGAGAATGGCGGTTGCGGCCCGGTTGGTGGCGTCGTTGGCGTAGGCACGGCGAACTGATTGAAGTCTGCGTCGAACCAATCCACGCGAGCTCCGCCGGTCAACTCCCATTTTTGTCCGAAGCGCATGGTGTCGAGCACATAGGCGCCGGCGCTTAGCGCGTCCACATGCGTGTAGGTTGTCGTGGAAATCGTTCCCTCAAACTGTTCGCTGGGATCGGGATCTTCCAGGCTGGTGAATGGAGTGCAATTCGTAAGCACCGTCGGCGTGCAGGTTACATACGTAGGACGCACGGGGGCGGAAGTTTCCCGCGACGCTTCTACTCCGCTTACCAGGTTATGACGCAAAAATCCTGTGTGGAATTGGAAGGTCACATCTGCCTGATCATCCAGGAAAGTTTCCAGGCTGTTGACCGCAATTTCATGCCGGTTGGCGACAATGTCATCAAGGTCAGTGGAAGGATTTAAAGCCGCACCGTCGAATGTGCCCGTAATCTGTGCTTCCGTGATGCGCACGTTTCGCGCGTAATGGGCATAACGTGCCTGATTGCGGAATGTAATGTTCGGGCTGAAGTCGTGTTCGAACTTGGCGGTCCCCATCTGCACGTTGGTCTTCAAATAATTGCCATGTTCGAAACCATAATAGTTGTTGCGTGGAACTGGTGATGGCCCGTTGAAGAGCCACGGAATGCCGTAATCCGGGATGTCGTCGGACCATTGATGCAGATAGCTGAACGTCCAACGTGTCGGAGTGCCCAATCCGAATGCTAAGGACGGCGCAATGCCGACGCGGCGGCTTTCTGTGACGTCGCGTCCGGCGACGCCGTTGTCATCGCCCATCAGGTTCAGGCGAAAAGCCGCTCCAGTTCCCAAAGATGGCAGAGGCTTGTCGATGTCCGTTGTGATGCGCTTGGTTTGGTCCGTACCAAATACAACATCTCCGCTGACGAACGTATCGAGGCCCGGAGTCTTGGTTTCCTGGTTCACCACGCCGCCCGTGGATCCGCGACCAAAAGTGACAGAAGACGGGCCTTGCAGCACGGCCACTTCCTGCGTGTCGAACGGATCGCGATAGTAGCTGCCGAAGTCGCGCATGCCGTCCACAAAAAGATCGTTGCGGGCGGTAAAGCCGCGGATGGTCAGGCTGTCTCCCTGGGCGCCGCCTTCGCCAGCCGCGAGACTGATTCCGGCGACGTTACGCAGTGCGTCGCGCAAGGTGGTTGCGCCCTGGTCCTGAATAATGTGTTGCGGAACGACGTCAATCGACTGCGGCGTATCAACAAGAGCCTGCGTAAGCTTGGCCAGCGTCTCCTGCAAAGTCGGCGCCGTCACCTCGACGACCGTCGATTCCTTTTCGATTCCCAGCGTCGCCGTGCCCGGGGCAGTGAAGTGATAGCTGATACCTGTGCCCGTCAATAATTTCTTCAATGCAGACTCCGGCGTGTAGAGACCGCTGACGCCAGGCGAACCGATGTCTTTCATGGAATCGTTCGGCAGAAGCATATGAATGCCCGAGTCTCTCTCAAAGGCAGCCAGAACAATTTCCAGGGTTCCCGGAGCAATATCAAAGCGGCGCACGGTCAAGCTTTGCGTCTGGCCCGAGGAGATCACGCTCGGATTCGCGGTCGCGCGTCCCTGCTGGGCGTATGCCTTGGTTACACCTTTGCCACCAAGCGTCGTATAGGCTGCAAGGGTTCCTACCGCCATCCAGTACGTGGGTCCGCGCATTTTGCTCGTTTTGTTCTTGCTCTCAGGCTTTGGCTTTGCCTTGATTCTCGACTGGCTCATCTCAAATTTCTCCCGAAGCAGTATTTCGAATGTTTGTTAATGGCAGGCTAATTCCCCGCTGAATCAGCGTTTTAACTGCATTAACGATGGACAAAGGCTGCATTTTCATTTAAACTTCTTCATGTTGCAACTGTGTCGCAACTGGAACTTGTAGCTATTTGCGACTTAGTCGCGACTACGTGTCAGTTACTTCTTGCGACCCAGTCGTATTTAGTGACCAGGCTTAATGCCCCAAACTTTGTCTTGGGATTTAAGGCAAGAATGTTGCGAAACAGTCGCAACTAACTGACATTTATTTATTAGTTTCGCGTGGATGCTCGCCGCTGTCAATGCAACGGCAATAATTTCGTCGCACATTGATTGCGACTACTTGCAACAGCTCTAGGAGAGGACAAATGCCGCTACCGCAGACCGAAATCCCCGGACGCTTGCAGGCCCACTTTTCCGAGCGCGGAATTCGCATGACGCAGCAACGGCGCGCGATCCTGCAGGTGATGGAAACGGCGAGCAAACATCTGGACGCGGCGCAAATTCTCCGCAAGGCGAAAAAGATTGATCCTTCCGTCGACCGCAGCACTGTGTACCGTACCTTGAAGCTGCTCAAACGCAATGGCCTCATCGACGAGCTGGACCTGATGCACATCCACGGGGAAGGTCACTACTACGAGCGCAAGGTGAATCGCGATCACATCCACATGGCGTGCCTGCGCTGCGGCAAGATCATGGAATTCGTCAGCGATATTTTTGAGAATCTAAAGCAGCAGGTGGAAAAAGATTGCCGCTTCAAGATCATGGTGTCGCGACTGGAAATCGGCGGCTATTGCACTTCCTGCCGCGCCTCGGAGTAGTTGTCTAATTGTTATTTCGAAGATTTACCTTCGCAATTTCAAACTGAATTGTGGATGCTGCACCGGATCATGAATGGCCTTCGCATATTCTTCCGGGGTGGTGCGATAGCAGTGCAGAATTCCTCGTTCATGCTTCACATCCAACACCGGCGAATCCGTAGAATATTTCAAGTCGTTGCGCTCCACACTCCCATCGCTTTTCTGCACCGTCATTAACTGATGCAGACTTTCATCGCAATTGGGATCGCGCAATGCCGTCAATTCATGAACCAGCGAATAGTCGAGCCCATACTCGGAAAGCCGCGGCTGGTAAGGGAGAAAAGCATAGACCAGTTTCACCAGACGCGATTCATCGTGGCTGATCTGCATTTCGGCGATGAAAACTTCATCGGTAGAGAAGACACTCGACCGCGGATACGCTGTTGCCAATGCCACTATACGCAAGCGCATTTGCTCTCGTTGATCGGCTTCCCAGTGCAACTCCGCGCGCGCGGCGGGCGCTTTCACCAATAGCGCCAGAAGCAATAAAAAAAACATGCGGGCGCAGAGGAGAAATATCGGATTTTTGAGCGCTCGCGTAACTATCATTTCCTGGGAGTCCTGCCTGCAACGTTGCTACTAGGATGCAACAAAATCAGCCGTGGCGGGTGCACAATTAGTGCATTCCACCTAATAATTTCGGGCTTGACAGTGTTTGTTCCGCTCGATTTTCATATCACAGCAATAATGAAGGGCTGTTAACATTTTGTAAAAATGGGGGATATCCCGATGAGAGTTCGCTGGACCCGATTTCTATCGTGTTTGCTATCAGTTGCAGCTGCAGTCTTTTTCTCTTCTTTGTTTTCTTCCTTGGCCGTCGCGCAAACCTGGAACTTGCAATGGAATGATGAGTTCACCGGCGCGGCGAGCACGTCCCCTAGCAGTGCTAATTGGGGATATGAGTACGGCGATCTCAAGGTCAATAATGAACTGGAATTTTATTGCGGCTCTCCGGGAGACCCTAACAATCAATCTCCGTGCACCAACGCCGCAAATGTTTTTCTCGATGGCAGCGGGCATTTAGTCATCCAGGCACTTCGCGTGGGGTCAGGCACCGCAGCCGAAAGCAACAGTTGGACATCCACACGGATGACGACGAACGGCAAACAGCAATTTACTTTTGGCCGCCTGGAAGCCAGCATGCAATTGCCCACAGGTCCCGGCTTATGGCCGGCATTCTGGGCGCTGGGAACAAATATCTCGACTGTGGGTTGGCCGACCTCCGGCGAAATTGATTTCATGGAGAACGTTCCCTCTCCTCCGGCGAATCTTGGCCCGACAAAGATTGCCTCAACCATCCACGGCGGAGCTTCGTCTTCGAATTGCTACTGCGGCGGAAACGGACTGAGCGGAATCTTTACCTTCACCAACACCGACGTGACTTCCTTCCATACCTACGGCGGAATCTGGTCGCCGTACATGGTCCAGTTTTATGTGGACACTCCGCAGAACGTTTTTGAAGTGCGAACGGCGAACGACATTCCTTCTTCGCAGGTATGGGACTTCAATCATCCGTTCTATTTGCTTTTGAATTTAGCCATCGGTGGAACAGGAAGCTGGCCGGGCCCACCAAACAGCACGACTCCAACTCCGGCGCCGATGCTGGTGGATTATGTGCGCTACTACACGGCTCCAGCAGGAACGCCGCCGAGCTTGGGTACTCCCAACAGCATTACGCTGAAGGCGGGAGCTACCACGGCAAATACCAGTAC
>DASXCC010000060.1:0-9307 GCA_036491415.1 Terriglobales bacterium
AGGGAGAACTCTCTGGGGATCGGCTCGACTTTACTGAGGCTATAAAGGCGATCTCCTGTATTCGGCTCAGTCTCGAAAGCGACCGTGTACGGGCGCGGGTCGTTGGCCATGAAAGCCTTGTAAGCAGTCTCAAGATCGAGGATGTGCGATTTGGCCCGTTTAGCTTTTAAGAGTATGGAGTCTAGCGGTTCGCCGTATCTCATGTTTAAAAGCATAGGATACGGGACATTGGTTACTCAAGGTATTTATTGCCCTAATTTGGGCCTCATTCGTTTCAGTATCCAATATCCAACAAGCGAGTACGGGCTGAAACTTAAAGAAGAGCAAAAAGAAACCCAGCCTGTAGGCTGGGTTCATGAAGAAAATTGCAATCAATTATTTTTTGTTGAGTTCGTCGCGTTCGACGACACCGTCTTTAATGTAGATGACACGCTGCGCGTTTGCCGCAATGTCGTGCTCGTGCGTGACCAGCACGATGGTGTTGCCCTCACTTTGCAAACGGTCAAATAGCGCCATAATTTCATTACCAGTTTGGGAATCCAGGTTCCCAGTTGGTTCGTCGGCAAGAATGATGGAGGGTTTGTTCACCAGCGCACGCGCAATCGCTACACGCTGTCTTTGTCCACCGGAGAGTTCATTCGGCTTGTGGGTCATGCGTTGTTCCATGCCCACCGCAGTCAGAGCTTTCGCGGCGCGTTCGGTTCTTTCCGTTGCGGGAATTCCGGCATAAATCAAAGGAAGCTCCACATTGTGTAATGCCGTAGCGCGAGCCAGAAGGTTAAAGGTCTGGAATACGAATCCAATTTCTTTATTCCGGATGCGGGCCAGTTCGTCGTCATTCAATTCACTGACTTGTTGCGCATTCAGCCAGTATTGGCCTTTTGTTGGAGAATCCAGGCAGCCGATCAAATTCATGAGTGTGGATTTGCCCGATCCGCTGGGGCCCATGATCGCTACATATTCGCTGCGCTCAATCTTTATATTGACGCCGCGTAATGCATGGACCTGCTGGTCGCCCATTTCATAGGTTTTCCACAAATTGTCGGTGAAGATCATTGCCGAAGAGGGAGGGGTGGAAAGAGTGGAAGTCGAAAGATTTAGGGTTTCGGCGGTGGCCAAGCGATTCTCCTCGTAAGACACTAACTGCTCCATTTCCTGCCAAGGGAGCCATTACTTGGACGCGGCACCTCAGCGAAAGTTATGGGAACCAGCGTCTTGAAGGAATATACGGTACGGCCCGCCCGGAAGTTCCCATCACCCGGCTTGAATTCAGGAATACTATTAAGAACGCCCCATTATAGCTTTCTTGAAGTCTTTCGGAGGGTAAAAACCCTTATTTAAGAAGGTGTTCGGAATATTCACAGGCAACCCTAGAGCGGGCTCTATAGATCAGTCTATATAGCTAGTAGTCCTTGATTTGCCAAGGTTTAGGACATACAATAACACCACTAAGGAACTGCCCATAGGAGTACCCTTTATGTTGCGGGTAGGTTTGGCTTTACGCCTAGTTCTCGCCTTTTTCTTTACCTTTTTGCTCGGCTCTTCTATCGCTTTTGCCGCGCCACAGGATAAGTCCAATTCGTCAGACCAAGCTTCGTCAGCTCAGGCCGCAGCGGGCCAATCTGATAGCAGTGATCCTTTGAAGAGACCACTGAATGAAAAACAGAAAAAAGAAAATAACAAGCGCTTCAAAGCTGAAGTCGGCGATTCCTATAAGAAGTGGCTGAACGAGGATGTGACCTACATCATCACGGACCAGGAAAAACAGGCTTTCATGCAGCTCTCGAACGACGAAGAGCGCGACCGTTTTATTGAGGCCTTCTGGCAGCGCCGCGATCCAAGTCCTGATACTCCGGAAAATGAATTCAAAGATGAACACTATCGCCGCATCGCCTACGCGGATGATCACTTTGCGGCAGGCGTACCCGGTTGGAGAACAGACCGCGGCCGTATGTACATCAAGTATGGCGCGGCAGATGAAGTAGATTCTCATCCTTCGGGCGGCGCTTACGAGCGGCCGATTGATGAAGGCGGTGGCGAAACTTCGACCTATCCATTCGAAGATTGGCGCTATCGTTATATCGAAGGAATTGGCAATAACGTTGAAATCGAGTTTGTGGATACCTGCATGTGCGGCGAGTACCACATGACGATTGATCGCGGTGAAAAAGATGCATTGCTGCAAGTTCCAGGCGTTGGTCTGACAATGGCTGAACAGATGGGCACGGCAAGTAAGAATGACCGTGTGGGTGGAGTTGGACTTGAGCATTTAGGGCTGGATCCTGCAAGCCAGACTTCACTTCAAGCGAAAGAGTTTGATCGTCTTTCCGACTTCGCGAAACTGCAGGCTCCGCCGCAGGTGAAGTTCAAAGACCTGGAAGAAGTTGTTTCCCACAAACTCAGCTACAACCTTCTGCCATTTGACGTGCAAACGGACTATGCGAAAGTGACCGATGAAACGATTCTGATTCCGATCACCATTCAGATCAAGAATCGTGACGTCACCTTCGTGAACAAAGATGGTATTGAAAAGGGTGTGGTCCACATCTTCGGCCGTTTGACCACCATCGGTGGCACCATCGCGCAAACGTTTGAAGATACAGTGGAAGAAGACGAACCGGCAGAGTTGTTGCCGAAAGTCGTCGAGCAATCCCATCTTTATTCCAAGTCAATTCCTCTTCGTCCCGGCCGCTACCGTTTAGACATCGTTCTAAAAGATGTGAACGGAGATCGTACTGGAACCTGGAGCAAAGGCCTGTTGGTTCCGGAATTCAGCGAAGACAAGCTGGCAACATCTTCCTTGATGGTAGCGGATGATATGGAACCGGTCCCTACCAGCAATGTGGGAACGGGCATGTTCGTTATCGGAGCAACCAAGGTACGTCCTCGGGTGGCTCCCGCGGATGGCAAGCCCGCCGTATTCAAGCGAAATGAGAAAGTAAATTTTTGGATGCAGGTGTATAACCTGACGGTGGATGATAAGACCCATAGGCCTTCCGCCACAGTGCAGTACAACGTAGTAAATCAAGCGACCAACAAGCCTGTCATTCATACCACTGAAAGTACTGACAAGATGGGCAATATTGGCGATCAGATAACTCTGGCTAAGACCCTATCAGCTGCAAATCTGGAGCCAGGTGTTTATCGTATTGAAATTAAGGTTGACGATAATTTGTCAAAGCAGACAGTGGAGCCTACTGCAACTTTTGCCGTAGAGTAGCCACGAACGTATCCACGGGGTGGAACGAATGCTTCGCAAGTTCTGGTTTTTGGTAGCTGTTGTAGGACTGACGCTTCCCGGTTCCGCCGCGGACAGGCTGGCGTCTGTCTCCGGCTACGTGCGTAGCGCCAACGGCGTTCCCCAAATGGGGGCCTTAGTGGAGGTTCTTGGGTCTGCTTTCCATTCGGTTCGGCTCTTCACCGACGAGAACGGGTTTTACTCTGGCAGCGGCATTCTTCCCGGTATTTACGACATAAAGGTTTCCGCAGCCTCCTATCTGCCAACTCTTCGTGAGCGCATTGGGTTGCATGCGGGCAACATGGCAACTGTCAATGTCACGCTCAGTACGCTGTTTGAAGCTATTGAGTTGAGTCCCACGCATGACGTCAAAGATCAGGATGATTGGAAGTGGGTCCTTCGTTCTTCGGTAAACCGCCCTGCGCTCCGCATTTTTGACGATCCCACTCCTTCTTCCTCTTCAGCAGAAAACAGGAACTTTACTCATGACATGACCGGGACTTTGTCGTTCGTAGCCGGCAGTGATGCCAGCGGATACGGCAGCAACAGCGACATGAGTACCGAATTCCGTGTGCAGAAGCCCGTCTTTTCATCGGGCACTATGGACTTTAGCGGAAATATTGGCTACGGAAGCGCAATCCCGGCCGGCGTGTTGCGTGCTTCTTATACGCACCGCATGAGCAACGGATCTTCTCCCCAGATCGCTATCACGATGCGGCGTTTTTCTGCTTCTGATCTGGATCTTCCGAATCCAACTCTGCAATCGGCGGCCATTACCACCAAAGACGATCTGAATTTCGCCAATGTCGTGCGATTGCAGTTTGGAAGTGAATTGGAAACAGTCCAGTTCATGGGCCGCATGTCCGCATTTCGTCCGTTTGGAGCAGCAGAAATTCATCTTTCGCCCAACATGGTTGTGCAGTATGCGTACACAAGTGCTGTTCCAGAAATGCAAAAAGGATTCAGTTCGGCCACCGGAGATTTCGCCGAGTCAGAACCGCGCATGAGTATTTCCCAGTTTTCACCAGCACTGGAACGCGCGCATCATCATGAAGTTTCTGTTTCCCAGCGAGTGGGTAAGAACAGTGTGCAGATTGCTGTTTATGAGGACCACGTCGTGAATCCCGCGTTGGTTGGTATCGGCCAGCCGAGCGAGCAGGACGGAAATGTATTGATCGATCCCAGTTCCGGATCATTTACCTATCGCGGTCAGGACTTGGACACACGCGGCATGCGGTTGGTTTTGGAGCGCAAAATCGCTTCTGATCTAAAGGCCACTATGGATTATGAATTCGGTGGTGTGTTGGATTTTACGAACGGCCAACAACAGTCGCTGCTAAACGCCGAGAAATCCATGGATGTGCAGAACCGGCAGAGCGTAGCGGGAAAAATTGCCGGCACCGTGCATAAATCGAAAACCGAGTGGGCAGCGTCGTATCGCTGGATCAACGGCGAAGCGCTGACGCCGGTCGATATGTTCAATGCCTCTCCGGGGCAGGCCGATCCCTTCCTGAATTTCTTTATCCGTCAGCCGATTCCCGGCACCGGATTTCTCCCTGGACATATGGAGGCCGTAATTGACCTCAGCAATCTTCTTGCCCAGGGATATGTCCCCATGCTCGGCCAGGATGGCCGGACGGTATACCTGGTGCAGTCTGCGCGCACGATACGCGGCGGTTTGGCGTTTAGTTTCTAATTCCTGAGCGGTTCCATCCTAGGACTTTTTTACCCATTTTGATTTCAGCGTAACCAACTATGCCTGGATTAAATTCCTGTATTTTGCACCGGACTTTGTGCATTCTTCACAGCAGTCAGCGAAAAAACCTACAGAAAATTAGTATTTTTCAATGTACATGCATCAATTTTGGTGCAATAATCCTGGCCCTTGGATTGCAACACCATAAAGTAAATCGCACAATTTTTGGGGTCGAACCGAATGTGGATCGAAAAGCTCTCGAGCGGCGTATTGCGAGTTCTTACTCCGCTCGGACCGCGGTATATTCAGCCGTCATTTTTCTCGCGAATCTATCTGATGTGGATCTTCCGAAACTTCCCAACCCTCCCCGCGGAAGTTTTGAGCCCACGTCAAAAGCAGGTGATTGAGCGTTTATGCGCGGAGCAAAAGTATCTCGCACGGCCGCGAACCAACGCCTTCGAAGACGCTCCGATTCTTGGGACATTCGAAAGCCGGCCAGCGGCCACATGGGAGCCATTGCCTCCACGCCGTCCCAGCGCGCGCGAAGAATCCGTCGCACCTTTTGCCGCAGATGGCCACAACCGCTCTTAATTTGCACGCAATAGATTCAGCGTGTGGCACAGCTTTTCTTTTGATAAGATTCGTTTTTTATAAGATTCGTTTCGAGTTTATTCACTTGTTGTTGTCTGAAGCATTCAGTCGTTAGTTAATATTTGTGCGTCCCAAACTGAATCTTCGTTCTGCAATTGCGGCATCGTTCTTGTCAGATTTTTCCCGCTAAACTCCAAATTTGCATTTCGCAATACATTGCCAGCACAGATTGCTTGCGAATTTTTAGCAAATTAACTTCTGTATAAGCTGCATATATATGTATAAAAACCGCTACATATATATAAGACCGCTGCATATACTTGCTGCAGTTTTTGGGATAGCAAAGTCTTCAATTTGCAAAATCTTCAATTTCTGGACGCGAAGTCTTGTGGTCTGGGCGTGAGGTTTAGGACAAAAGTAGATTACGGATGAAAATAATGGCGGGAAGAACTGAGGGGCTAATTATCGCCAGATTATAGAGAAAAATCTTTGGCTTCGGCTGGTTTGTTGCCATGCCATCCCTACGCGAATCCTTATAGCTCCTGTGGTACACTCGTTTCTGCAAAATTAAGACAAGTAAATCCTTGGTTCACGCCAGCAACCTCCTGGTTGCAATTCGGACAATCTCACAGGATTTCCCTTGTAGCAAATTTTGAGAGCGGGCGCGTAGCTCAATTGGCAGAGCAACTGACTCTTAATCAGTAGGTTGTAGGTTCGATTCCTACCGCGCTCACCATCTTTATCAACAACTTACCGGGTTAACGTTTTCAGGGTGTGCCGTAAAGTGTGCCGTGACTTTACGAGTTGGCCGTTAGGCCGGCAATCCCTGAGTTTCATTTACTGCCGCGCGTATGATCTCAAATTCCCGATGCTGATATTTCTGCGCGGTTTTAACGTCCTTCTGTCCCATGACAACCATTACCGCTTTCAGGTTTCCTGTCTTCGCCATCATCCTCGTTCCGTAATCATGACGACCACAATACAGAACCAGATTTTTTGGCAGCCCCGCTTTCTTACGCGCTTCTGCGAAATGTTTCGCTATCGAGTGCAGATGTGGACGCTTGGCAGTTTTCCTGCGAGATGGGAATACCCAGCCTTCTTTCCTTAATACGCCGTTCTCGTTCCCACAGCGGCGACGCAGAATGAAATATACTCGATCGGTCATGGGAACTCTTCTTCGTCCATCCTTCGTTTTGCTATCAGGAACAAAGATGATTCGATTTTCCCAATCCAGGTTTTCAACACGCATCCGGTATGTTTCCCTCCGATTGCGCATTCCGGTGTCGCGTGTGAGCTTCACGATATCTTCAAAGAGCTGGTAGCTCACAGCACTCCATCGACATTCAGCGGCACTACCAAGCAGGCGCTTTTCCGAACGTTCGTCGAGAAGAAGTTCCCGCTCGAATTCAATGACCCGCTTCAGCCGCGGGGCTTGGCGGATTAGTTTTTTGTCTTCGGCCTTATGGAGCATCCGGCTTAATGTCCGTATGGCGCAGTTGGTGTTCGACGCAAATCCTGGAAATGATTGCCTCTCTACGTCGTCGTTAGTAATGCGATCCATTCGCATCACTCGGAGCTCCTTTTTTTGAGACAGCAGCCTCCAGCCGTCCCGATAGTATTTTCTGGTTGCATCCGACAGTCTGGCGTCACCTACCCATTGCAAAAATTCTGGGGAAAAGTCCTGCAAGGTTGGCGCCTTTCGGTCTAACGGATCAGTACCCTCGAGAGCGGCCGCTAGCTTTATGCCTGCAATCTTCGAAGCCCGTGCCTCTTTAACTTCTTCTGTCGATCCTCGATAGCGTTGGCCGCGTACCGTGAAGTCGTACCAGAAGAACTTAGATTTTCTTTTCTTAAACAGCTTCACGAGATTCCTCCAATGCAGCCCGCACGGAAGGCACTCGTGTGTTCTTCTGGATGTAGTCCATAAGAACTTTGACATCATAACTGACACGCCCTTGCAGTTCTATCCAATTCGGACCGGTACCTTCATAACGCCACCGCTTGAGGGTGGCTGCTGATTTTCCAAGGATCTCTGCTGCTCGGTGTGTATTCACTAACTCTGGCGGATGTGAGTTTTTCATTACCACTTCTAGCCGACGCATTTGATTCTCCATTCATGCCCAAGGCTCGAATCGAACGGTCGAAACCGAAGGCGGCTGGTATTCGCATGTTGTAAGGCAGAGTTTTCTTTCGATCAAATCCGGCCGTTTGCCTGAAAACTGATTTGGACTTAGCTTCCTGTCACTAAAATGCAGAACCGCGTATCGAAGAAAGGACCAACTGTGTTTTCAACAATGGAACAACTTGAACGTGAGATAACCAAAGCTGGATACCTCACGGATGCTGTCACGCTTAGTACGATATTTCTCGCAGCGAGGCTGCATAAGCCGCTTCTTTTAGAAGGTCCGGCAGGTAGCGGCAAGACGCAATTGGCCTATGCTGTTGCTGCTGCCGCGGAAACAACTGTGGAACGCCTGCAATGCTATGAAGGCATCAATGAAGAGAAGGCTATCGGGAAGTTCGATGAGTCCTTGCAGCGCCTTTGTGTGGAACTGAAAGCCCAATCCGCAAACACAGATTGGGCCGAGATGTGCAACCAACTCCATGGCAAGGAGTTTTTCAGCGCCGGCCCACTATTGAGTGCACTTCGCCATGACAAACCTTGTGTGCTGTTGGTCGACGAACTGGACAAGGTGTCTCAAGATTTTGAGGCAATGCTGTTAGAGATACTGTCGGTCTGGTCGCTGAGTATTCCAAAGTTGGGTACAGTAAAAGCACGCAGCATCCCATTCGTCGTGCTGACTTCGAATGAAGAACGGCGGATAGGAGATCCCCTGCGCCGCCGCAGTTTCTATCTGCGTGTGGAACACCCGACAGCCGAGCGCGAAGCAGAAATTGTCGCGCTTCGAACTCCCGAAGCAAGCGCAGAATTTCATGCCGGAATGGCAGGATTGGCCAAAGCCTTGCGAGGTTGGAGCATGGAGAAACCTCCATCGGTTTCGGAAATCCTCGACCTGGCCGATGCTCTGAGAATTCTCGGACATGACCGGGTGACGGCCGATATGCGTGACGTTCTTCTGCCCCTGCTGGCAAAGACAGAAGCCGACAGAAGGAAACTCCTTCTGCGTGATGGGTTTGCTAGCCTGATTTATGACGCCGATCAGTTCAGCACGCCGAAGACTCAGAGGATACCTGTATGAAGACAGCGATATTTTTCCTATTGCTTGCCGCAGTCGTCTCAGCGACTGCGCAGTCCAAAACTCGCCCCGAAATCGAGTACTATGTCGCCGCCTATGCTCATCACTACAACGTGCCGGTTTCACTGGTTCGTGCTGTCGTTGAACGCGAATCTAGCTGGAGAGCATGAGTCGTTTCCTCGAAAGGCGCTGTGGGTCTGATGCAACTCATGCCCGCAACAGCGGTGCGCCTGAGTGTTCGCGATCGTTGTGACATTAACCAGAATATTTCGGGGGGTGTGCGCTATCTCGCGTGGCTAATGAGGCTGTTTCATGGTGACCTGCGTCTGGTCACAGCTGCTTACTATGCCGGCGAGACAATAGTTGACCGCCGGGGCCTGGCTTACCGCAATGCCAATGTGGTCGCGTATGTGTCACGAATTCGAAGTACTTATCTGCAGTTTGAGAATTTCAAACAGGAAATTTCCGAAATCAACGAGAAAAGAGATATGCGATGAAGATCTGCCGAATTTTATTTCTTCTTACAACAATATCGTGGCTGGTTGGAGGACTTCTGGCTCAAACAGTCTCCCCGACGGGCAGGAT
>DASXCC010000061.1:0-5715 GCA_036491415.1 Terriglobales bacterium
CGCCACACACTGGAGAGCGTAGTCGGGTTCTTCATAAATGTGGAAGAATCGCGGCTCAAAGCCGGGTAGTTGAAGATAAATGGATCGCCGCAATACCGCACCGGAATTAGCAAACGAACGTGTCAAATGTTCCGTGCCGAATTCGGTTTGCGAAAGTGTTTCGGGATACTCATTGGTGCGCTGGGGAAAATGCAGCACAGCCAGTTTGGGTCGGTGCTCAAACAAAGAGACGATGCGAGTAATGCAATCTAGCTGCTCCGGATAACTGTCATCATCCAGAGCCAGGACCAAATCCCCTCGCGCCTCGCGCATCATCCGATCGCGCGAAGCGACCGAACCGACCGGCGGATTGTTCACGATCAATTTCGCTTCCGGTAAAACCGAACCGACGAATTCCGCCGTTCCATCAGTGCAACCGTCCGCCGTGATGAGTAACTCCAGCGGGGAGGGCTCCAACTGTCGTAGAATCTGACAAGTGCGCTTCAAATCTGTCACACGATTCTTCGTTGTGATCATCACCGAGACGGTCATTGGGAACAAATTCCAACTTTCAGGATAATCATCCGACAAAGTAGGAAAGGTATCGACAAGCTAAAGACTTCGTTCGGTCTCTTATAGCTTGAGGCTTTTTAGTTACTTTTATCTTGTCGATGTTCCAGTCAGCACAAGCCACAATTAAACCATCAACTGAATAACTCTCGGCAGGCGTATGCTCGGCGATAATTTTGTAACGACGCTTACGGAGAAATCCAAGGCATTTGGCGTGAATTTTGAAACCATGGGTCGATAGAAACACAAAGCGTACTAATTTGCTTTGCAGTAAGTCTTTTGTTCCGAGGAGCATCGCATATTCATGCCCTTGAATGTCCGCATGTAGAATTTCAACCTTCGTTAAGCCTTCCTCTTTCACAAACCCATCAACCGTAATCGTTGGTGGTTCGCTCTCGCGTAATTGAGTATCGCCCACTAACGCATGAACGAAGTGCGCTTGAAAATCATTCAATGCAAAATTCCTTTTCCCGAGCTCCAAGTTCTCAGCAATTGGTTCCACCACGTAATTTATCGCGTTCGGAATCCTTTGATGAAACCATAGGGAGTAGTAGCTCCAATAAGCACCTAGCTCAATCATTACTGAACCGGCCGTGACCAGTCTTAAAAGCTCGTGAAAAACTCTCTCCTGTTGAGGTTCATGGTGTCCTCTTAACTTTTCCACAATTTCGGAATTGAAGTGTCCATAGTAGGCATCAGCAATCACCTTAACGCCGTTATGCATCAGTTGAATCGCTTCGCCGGCAGTGTTATAAAAAATCATTCCTGCATCTGGTACTTTGGGAATTTCTTCTGTATCCCGGCCGGATGCAGCTAACTCGATCCGATTACTTTCTGGTTTATTCACCGTGCTGTCTGCAAACTTGCACACTGTCGAAGGAAATGATTTAACTTAGCACTTGGCTGGATTGGCAATTCCGTGCCTTAAGTTTGCCACTGATTATCTCGTGAAGCTTCGGCAGCCTTTTTAGGTCGTCAGTATCCCCCAAAATTCCGGATTCCAGCCACGCGTCGTTAATGGAACGGAATTCCATTTGATCTTGATTCAAGGCAAAATCAATCGTGCGGCGTGCTGAAAACGCGAAATCGGCGGGGTCGATCCATCTAGCACCAGAAAGAAAACTGGTCTTAACCGTCGCGTGAGCATGATAGACTGGTACACATCCCGCTCGCACTGCATTGACAAATTTTTCAGTAAAGTAATAGGCTTCGGTGCAGTTCTCCAGACACACAGCAACTTTATACGTCGACAAAAATCGGATGTGCTCATCGTCGAAGCCGAAAGAGGGTTGCCCCATGTAATTATCCGGCGGCCGTCGGATCCAGAGCTTCGGAAAATGGCGGAACTGCGCCCATCCCTGCGGATCGCCAAACAGCTCGACGCGTGGGTCCAATATCAGCCGATTTCGGGCCCGGAAGTGAGGCTTGAGGAACCAAAGGCGTCCACCGAAATTACTAACGATCGCAACCGCAGCGCGTCTTACTGAAGCTACTCGTGGCCGCGATAATGTGCCGTTGTACGTAGGATGCGGGACGCGATACCTCGCGTCTGGATGCCCGTAAAAAGCCCGTTCGGTAGCATCGAGGTGTTGGAGAAGTCTCTTGCCAACTGGATGTGACTGGAAATGGTGATGCCAGGAAGGTTCAATCGTGAACCAGAGCTTGGGGCCGGTGAACCTGAGTAATTCATCACTCGGATCGTACAGCACGAGCAAAGCATCCGCTTCCTCGAGCGGCACGCGTGGGGAATAGAGAATGGCGCCTAACCGAAAATCGTCCCATGAATCCGCTTTGAACTGCTGCGAAACAACTCGGCATCTATATTCAGGTTCAGGGCCGTCCTCCTTCATATTGACTTTTTCTGTCTACCTCGAGGGCGCTTTCCTAACAGCGCTTCCACCGCTGGCGGCAAATTTAATCGCTGCAAAAGCCCGGCACGTCGGTGTCATACTGCCGACGCAGCGCACTTCTTGAAGAACAATGTGATGCGCACGATGTCGGTGAGTTGATAGCCGCGACGTTCCAGGAACGCGGCCAATTCTGCTTGCTCTGTCCTGGTGTGAGCTTCAGCGGTTATCAGGTCGGGTGAGTAGCGGGAAAAATCCAAGCCCTTGAAAACGGATAAATCCCGTCCCTCGCAATCAACATTCAAGTAGTGAAAGTGCTGGCCTCGAAAAGCCGACTGTTCGATGATCTCAGTCAGGGGCCTGATTTTTATCGGCGTCGCTTTCAATGGTTTTTCACCTTCAAGAGATAGCAGGTTTTCTTCACCGGGTTCCGCTATCCGGTCTGTGACTTCCATTGGATACTGCAAGTAAATCATATCACGAACCGTCTCGCCCACCGCTGCACAGATGTTCACATCTTGCGGACGGAGCTTGTCGAAAGAAGCGATTTTTGCTGGGTCGCAGTCGATATTAATCCCGCGCCAGCCCAGTTGGCTGAGCAGCATGGTGTTTGATTGTTTGAATGGATGAAACGCACCGACATCAATAAATCGGCCGAGGGAATTGTCGAAATTCGCCCTGAAATGGGCCCGTACCACCAAATCCTCAGCAAATAAAGAATAGCTGATGCGCATCGCGCGCGCTTCTTCCAGCAGCGACGTCATGGATTGCCGACCGCGGGGCAGGTTCTTCAATTTTTTCAGAATTCTTAAGACCTTGGTACGCATGGAATTTTCAATTGGCTTGATTGAGGGAAAGACAGCATCAATTTGATCTTATCGACTACTCAACCAAGCATGAATTCTTCTCTCAACGCCTTGGTGATTAACCTCGTTCGGCGAATGCGGCCAATAAGCATTCGCAGCGTTTGTGTTTGCAGCGTTCTTTGCCGTATCACTCCCTCTACACTGTCGGAGTTGCCCGTCCGATAAACCATCGCGCTAAAAGGCACGGTGGGAAGTCTATGTCCCAAATAAGCGAACTGAGCGGCAAAACGCGGACAGCTATCGTTCAATAGAAGAGTACTGGTTCGGGATCCAGGAATAGCCGAATCCTCATTGCCGGCGGCGGAGTTCGAACTTGTCTCCTCAGAAGGCACACCTTCCCACTCGGCCTGAAACGGGCCCGTTTGATCTACAACATCGTTTCTAATAATTAAACAGGAACCGCATGTTCGGTTGAAGTATTCCGTCCGCTGAAGAAGATAACGCGATTCTGAGCGCCAAACCCACCCGTGTGTTATAAGGTAGCCGGCTTCACCGTCGGCATTGTCCAACCACTCAACTAACTTCGAACTAACCAAATCGTCTGCGTCTAGTTTCATTACATACTTTGGATTCCATGTTGGCTTCGCGTAATTCCAAGCAGCTGCAATCTTCGTCAATTTGTCTAAAACCAAAGCAGGCGTGTAATTGCGATCTGATGGGATGGGGTGAGTAAGCGATAGAAAGTGAAATCTTGAATCAAACCTGACATCGAACTCTGGCGGTTCATGACCAGCTACGACGACGCGATAATTCCCACTCCTTGAATTTTGTATGGATCTAAGCGTCTGCCGAAGATGTCCGCAGGCTATGTTCCAATCGGACTTAAGCTTTCGAGACGCAAATGGGATGAGGAAAGCCAGAGTAGCCCGGTCATTCATATTTAATGAAACTTACCACCGGATATCAGCAACTAGCGTCTCGGTCCCTGAACAACCTCCAAATCCTTCCGTTGGCTTTATTGGCGAGAACTCGGCAATCTTCGTTGAGGACTGCCAGCCAAGCGCCGAAATCCCCGTGATGCCTTCTATGGTGCTCCAACCGGGCAATAGTAAAAGGTCGCGAGTAACTCTGCCGGTCAAACAGGAATGGTTTGCGCCCGCAGAAATGCGCTACCCGGGGACGCCGGACTTCTTTCGGAAAATGCCAGTCAATACCGACAGAATCTTCTTTTAACTCTTCTTTCCCATGGTGCCCCCAGATATGTTGCAGATTGGACATGACACTCTTGATTTCTTTCCGTTGCGTCATTGCATGGACAAGATAATTCAACATTCCCATTTCCCCCCAGGCAAATAACCCCGGCGACTGCTGCTCCCATGATTCAGCTTTATCCCACACATCAAACGGAATTGCATTCCGCCGGCTGGCAAACGCTCCAGAACTAAAATACGCGTGTCCCCGCCATTCGAACTCCGCATCAAACCCGTGCAACTTCACCGGGTCAAAGTAAAAATGCGGCAGCCAGGGTGGAATTTGGGTGGCATCTGCCGGAATGGAAATTTCACTCCAGAAAATTTGGAAATCGACGTCCGTACGGATCTGTGGAGTAAAGTCGCCCCAGACGATCGCGTCTGAATCGAGCCATGCGTAAAACTCAAAAGGTCCTTCCCACAACGCGGCAAGCTTCGCGCGATAATTTCCGCAAATCAGTTTGCGCATTTCCCGCGAGGATAATTCTGAAACGCGCAAAACAATCAAATCGTATTCTTTCACCAAATCCGAAACATCAAAATCACCGTCTACTGTCAGGCAAATTGGCACGTCAGGGCAGTAGTGCCTCATGCTCGCCAATGTGGCCTGAACCATGAACTTGTCCCCGGCATGACAACCGGTCACAAACCCAAATGGCGCCTGCACCTTCATGTTATAAGAGCTGGTTGTGCGTCTTCCCGCGGCGAAACGCACTCTCGATAGAGCTGCGCGAATGCGTTGGCGAACGAACTCGCTGCATTGCGATTGTGCGCCGTCTCATGTGCCAGACTTCCTAGCCTGTCACGCAGTTGCGGCGAATTGCGTAATTTCGTAATAGCTTCGATCAAGGCCGGGCCATTTCCCCCTGTGCACAGGATGGCGCCCTGGCCGTCAGGCGCAGCTTCAGGAATTCCGCCTACTCGAAAGGCGATAACTGGTGTTCCACAAGCCATCGCTTCTACGAGCGTAAGGCCATAGGTCTCCATCAACGAAGCGCTGACAAAAACATCCGCAGCTGCAAGGAGTCGTGCCAAATCGCCCCGCTCGCGAATGCCACCTGTGAACCGCACGTTCAAACGGTCCGGAACCGGCACAGTACCTTCGCCGAAAGCCAAAACAATTACGCCATCGAGATCTGGCAAACGCGACAGTTGCTCGAGCAACCACGGTACATTTTTGTTTGTATCGGTCAGCGACGCGCCACCTGTAACGATGACAAATGCGTCTGCTGGCAAGTCGAGATGCTTTCGACACAAGTTCTT
>DASXCC010000062.1:0-7275 GCA_036491415.1 Terriglobales bacterium
TGCCCGACAACTTCGACACCGACTTTCCCAAGCTGAATGCGGACGCCAACAAGCAATTGAATCTTTTGTGGGTCGCCTGCGGCACGGATGACCGGCTGATCGAGATCAACCGGAACTTCCGGAAATGGCTGACATCCAAGAATATCCAGCATACGGATATTGAGACGCCGGGGGCGCATACGTGGCCAGTATGGCGGCGCAACCTGACGAATCTGGCTCCGTTGTTATTCCGCTAGGTACGCGGGTTTCAGACGCGCAAAACCGCAATGGATTGGCGAACCGTGGGTGCGGTATCATCATTAGAGATGCCAACCCACGAATTTCAGACAGATGATCAACGGCTGATCCCTGTAAAAGAAAAGGTGCTCGCCGGGGAACGTTTGAGCTCCGATGATGCGCTTGCGCTTTACCGTACGGGCGATGTGCTTGCCGTGGGATGGTTAGCAAATAATGTACGGGAACGTCTTCACGGCGACCGCACGTACTTCAACGTAAACCGGCATATTAATCCGACGAATGTGTGCGTGGCGGCTTGCCGCTTGTGCGCTTTCGGTCGGAAGAAAAATACCTCTGGCGCTTACACGATGGCGTTGGAAGAAGCCTTTGAAACGGCGGCTTCCGGCTACACCGAAGCGGTCACGGAATTCCACATTGTTGGCGGGCTGCATCCGGATTTGCCGTTCCAGTATTTCCTCGATTTGGTTTCCGGACTTAAGCAGCGCTTTCCCCAAGTCCATTTAAAAGCGTTCACTATGGTCGAAGTTTCGTATCTGGCCAAACGCGCAAAGCTCTCCATTCGCGAAACTCTGGAAAAATTAAAAGAGGCGGGCGTCGATTCGCTCCCCGGTGGTGGCGCGGAAATTTTTGCCGACCGCGTGCGGCACATTATTTGCGATCACAAAATTGATGGTGGCGAGTGGCTGGAAACGGCGAAGACGGCGCACCAGTTGGGACTCAAATCCAACGCGACCATGCTGTATGGCCACGTTGAGAATGACGAAGACCGCGTCGACCACTTAATGAAGTTGCGAGATCTGCAGGATGAAACAGGCGGCTTCCAGACATTTATTCCTCTCGCGTTCCATCCCGATAACACGCCTTTGCAGCACTTGCCGAAAACAACCGGGATGTTGGACATCAAGCAAATTGCCGTAGGTCGTTTGGTGCTCGACAACTTCCCGCATATTAAAGCTTATTGGCAAATGATGACTCCGAAGATTGCGCAAATCTCCTTGCGCTTCGGGTCCGATGATCTTGATGGAACGGTGATCGAAGAGAAAATTTACCACGACGCGGGCGCCACCACTCCGCAGGGAATGCGTCGCCAGGAATTAGTCCGTCTTATTAAAGAAGCGGGCCGCGAGCCGATTGAGCGCGACACTCTTTATCGTCCCGTAACGCGCACGGAAACTTCTGTAACTGTCGCTGTATAAACCCTGTAACTCTCTAAGGCGCGATCATTTCTTCGTGATGATTTCTTAAAGAGCGGCGTTGTCCTTTCGCGTCATCATTTTTGAGCATTTACAAAATCGAAAATTTGCCGATAAATTCTCTTGGCGAGTTTTGCCGCGGGTGTAGAATCGGCTTGTAGCGAACGCAGCTTCACGGGATCTGCTCCCGTTTTCGAGGCCTCATGAATGTTCATATCAGCTACAAAATTCGTAAAACTCCCGATCTTGAGCAAGAAATACAACATCACTTACAAAAGCTGCAAAAGAGGCTGCAAGTTTTTCGGCCCGAGCTGATTCACGTCAAAGGAACAATCGAGCAAAGTTCCGCGCGCGAAACGGCCAATATCTCGCTGAATTTGCGACTTCCTTCCGGGCAGATGATTGCGCAACGTTCTGCTGACACTCCCACAGCCGCCGTGAAGTGTGGTTTTGACGACCTGATGCTGCAATTGCAAAAGCACAAAGACCTGCTGCGCAGTTCGCATCGCTGGCCTCGATGGCGCCGGGGCATCACCAGAAATTACATTTCCTCCGTTCCGTTTGAAGAGACGATTGCCTCGGTTGCGCCACCGACTGTGACGATGGATGATATTCGCTCTTATATCAATGCGAACTTAAAGCGTCTGGATAGTTTTATCGACCGCGAGCTCTCGTACCGTGAATCGTCGGGCGAATTGCCTCCAAACCTTTTGACCAAGGAAGAAGTAATTGATGAAGCAATCAGCCGCGCGCTGAGTGACAACGTGGACAAGCCCTCCCGGCTGGGAATTGAACCATGGCTTTACCGTTTGGCCATTCGCTCCATGATGGATATGAGCGTGAGTGACTATGAGTACGAGGCTGATGTTCATCTGGAGGACAGCGCATGGAAGCCAAATGTGCGCGCCAGCGACGAATATGCTTTGCAATACCATCAGCCGGATGAAAGCCTGACGGGCGAGAACATAATTGCGGACCGCAGGGTTTCGACGCCGGAAGACATTGCTTATTCTGATGAAATGATCACGCTGGTGCGAGTGGCGCTGCGCAGCGCGCACCCTATGGACCGGGAAGCGTTTGTTTTATATGCCATTGAAGGCTTTTCCATAGAAGAAATTTCTGGCATAACCGACCGCCCTATTCCGGAAGTGCATACATCTATCGTGGACGCACGAGAGCGTTTACGAAATTCTCCGCCCATTCCCAATCTTTTTAAGGACAAGTTGCTGCAAAGAACGGGTGCTGCATAAAAATCTTTCAGGAGTCCTCGATGCTCTCTCGTAAAGAAATTCGCGAGCTTGCTGCCTTTCAAGTGGAAACAAGAAAGGAGTGCGCTCTAAGCTTTTACTTTCAGCCGCAAACGCCACAGAACAAATCGCATCGCGAAGAGGCGATTCTGGCAAAGGATTTGGTCCGCAATGCCATGCTCCACATGAAGCAAAATGGGAAGAACAATGGCATGGTGGAAGACCTGCAACAGATTCTGCAGATCGCTGAAAACTTGCACGGCAATCAGGCGCGGGCCAAAGCGATTTTCGCTTGTCGCAGCAAACATATCTGGAAAGAGTTTGATCTGCCTCCAAATTTGCCGGCGACGAAGATCGCCGCCAATCACCGGTTTCATTTGAAGCCATTACTGCTGATGTTGGAAACGCCCCCGAAATCTCGCGTGGTATTACTCGATCGCAAACGCGCGCGTTTTTTTGATTTTCAGGATGGTGAAATTCACGAGCTCGTAGCAATGTTTCGTCCCCTGCCGCATCGCGGGCGCGGCGATGGTTGGCATGGATATGACGGAGGCCATTCGGAGCGCAGTGTGAACGATGAAGCCTTCCATCATTTCCGCAGTGTCGCTGTTCACCTGAAAGAAGAAGCGGAAAAAGGGAAGTGGGAGAAGCTGATCGTTGGTTGCCTGGACACCAACTGGCGCGATTTTGAGACCCAATTGCATCCTGATATTAAGAAGTGTTTCCTGGGAAGATTTTCTGCTGTTCCAGAAATGTCATTGGAAGAAGTGCGCGAGGCGTCCAAGGGAGTTTTTCGGGTCAACAAAGAGGAACATCGCCAGGATCTGGTCCACCGCGTATTAAGCCATGCTAAAAGTCACACGCGTGGTGTGACCGGATTGCGCAGGGTCTTACGGTCTTTGGAGTTGGGCGAAGTCCGCTCATTGCTTGTGGCCGACAATTATTTAGCGCGCGGCGTGGAATGCACTTCGTGCGGGCGACTCGACGCGCACCTGGTCCGTTACTGCGCATTGTGCGGACATAGCACACGCAAACTGGAAGATATTTTCGACGCCATGGTCCCCATGATTGTGCGCAAAGATACGGAACTGGTTTGCGTTCGTAATCAGGAACTGGAAGATGTAGGGAACATTGCGGCGTTGCTGCGGTTCCGTTCCGCGAGCGGAAATCATCAAATGGCGGAAGCTTCATAGTAGAAGCTTATTGCTACTTACTTCAGGTAAGGATTGTTCTGCCGTTCTTCGCCGATCGTCGTTGTTGGCCCGTGACCGGGAACTACAATTGTTTCTTCAGGAAGCTGCAAAACCTTATTGTGCAGCGAATGCAGGATCTTCCGAATAGAGCCGCCGGGTAAATCCGTCCGGCCAATACTTCCCGCAAATAAGGTATCTCCGGCAATCAGTTTTTTCTCAGCGGGGAAATAAAGGCAAATGCTGCCTTCGGTGTGACCGGGTGTGTGCAGCACATTCGCAGAGATGTCTCCAACTTTCACGACGTCTCCATCTTCAGTGTCCTGATCAATGTCCACTTTCCCCGGATCATTCATGCCCAGCCACGTTGCTTGCACGTCGAGCATCTGCAAAAGTTCCAGATCATTTTGATTGAGCAGGATGGGCGCGCCAGTGGCAGCGCGCAGCTTGCTTGCGCCACCTACATGATCGATGTGCGCATGGGTAACGACGATCTGCTTAATTTTTAGATTGTGCCTGGAGGCAATCGCGAGGATCGTTTCAATTGCGTCGCCCGGGTCGATGACGATGGCTTCCCGCGTACCCTCATCTCCGATGATGGAGCAATTGCAGTGCAGTGGGCCCACGGGAAGAATTTCGTGAATCATGACTTAGAAAAAACCGATCGCGACCGGCGAAAAACTATTGTTTTTTCGCTGGCGCTGGTGCTGGCGCGGTTGGTTGCTGTACCGGAGCCGCTGGCTGCGTCTTGTTCTGCGACGAACTTGCGTTCTGCAAAACCGAGTGTGGGCCAATATGGCGCGAGGCCGCAATAGAAAGCGTGATCGAGGTGACCATAAAAATGACCGCCGACCAGGTCGTCGCTTTGGAGAGCGCTGTGGCTGCGCCGCGGGGACCGAAAGCCGTCTGGCTGCCCATTCCGCCGAAGGCTGCAGCGATGTCGCCGCTCTGACCGCTCTGCAAAAGAACAACGATGATCAAAAATGCACAAACAATAATGTGGATGATGGTGATCAGGATAATCATTTCAACTCAATTCCAAAGGCTCGAAAGCCAAAATTTTGCGATTCACGAAACCGGCTCAGATGAATCATGCTGCGAATGAATCATGGTGCGGAAGGGGGGATTTGAACCCCCACGCCTTTCGGCGCCACCCCCTCAAGATGGTGTGTCTGCCAATTCCACCACTTCCGCACAGGCGCGAATTTACGCAGAGGCAGTTTGCATTATAACAAACCAAGTAAGCGGCTCAGCATTTCCATCTGCCTTGCAAATGCAGAAGTAAGAATTCAGAATGCCGAATTAAAACCTCGAAAAACAGGCCAAACCTGGCTGATTTTCCGTATTCTACATTCTGACTTCCGCATTTTTAGTATTTCACGATTGCCGTGAAAGACTTGGGATCCAAGCTGGCGCCGCCGACCAGCGCGCCGTCCACTTCTTCTTCGGACATGAGGGCTTTCGCGTTGTCGGGCTTTACAGAACCTCCATAAAGGATGCGGAGATTCTCGGCAAATTCCTGGCCGAAGGCTTTTGCCGCCTCTGCGCGGACGATGATATGAGCATCGCAAGCCATTTGCGGCGTAGCCGTCTTGCCCGTGCCGATGGCCCAAACAGGTTCGTAGGCCATCACCATCTTTGCTGCCTTCGCTGTTGAGATGGTATGGAACGCGCGGACGCATTGACGGCGGAGCACATCTTCCGTGAGTCCAGCTTCACGCTCTTCCAAAACTTCTCCCACGCAAACAATGGGAATAAGCCCAGATTCCAGCGCGGCTTTCAGCTTGAGGTTTACCGTATCGTCTGTCTCCGCAAAATGCTGGCGCCGTTCGGAGTGCCCGATGATGACATGCGTGCAGCCAATGGAAAGCAGCATCGCGGGGCAAATTTCGCCGGTAAATGCGCCCTCTTCTTTCCAGTAAACATCCTGTGCGCCGATAGCGACGCGGGATCCCTTCACGGCCTGCACAGCCACATGCAAGTCGATGTATGGCGGCGCGATCACGATTTCGTCGCGAGTGTGATCTTTTACCATCGGCAGAAAGTCGCGGAAAAAAGCGACAGTCTGGTCAGGGTTTTTGTACATCTTCCAATTAGCGGCGATCAGTTTTTTGCGAGGCATTCGTAACCTTCCAAGGTATTGAGCGGGATAGCTGCCTGGTGCCTGACGGTAATGCATGGGGCCTTCGCTTCGCTCAAGTTGACAAGCTTAATTTTATTTTTTGTCCGTTAACGCTTCAACTCCGGGCAGCTTCTTGCCTTCAAGAAATTCCAGTGATGCGCCGCCGCCGGTGGAGATGTGCGTAATTTTGTCCGCAACTCCGGCTTTGTGCACGGCAGAAACCGAATCTCCTCCACCCACAATAGAAGTAGCTCCGCCGTTGTCCGCAACCGCGTGGGCAACCTTAAATGTTCCCTTGGAGAAGGGAGCCACTTCAAACACGCCCATGGGGCCGTTCCAGATAATGGTGCGGGCGGTAGAAATTTCTTCGCAAAAGAGATCAATGCTCTTCGGGCCGATATCCAGGGCCATCATGTCCGCGGGAATTGCTTCGCCCTCGCCAATATTTTTTACGATGGCATTGGCGTCAATTTTCGCAGCGGCCACGTGGTCTACAGGTAAAAGCATCTTTATGCCGCGATTCTTTGCTTCTGCAAGAAGTTGCGTGGCGAGTTCGACCTTGTCGGCTTCCACTAATGATTTGCCTACTTCTTTTCCTTGCGCCTTCAGGAAGGTGTACGCCATGCCTCCGCCGATGATGAGAGCGTCCACTTTCGTCATCAGATTTTGAATGACTGCGATCTTATCGCTGACTTTTGCTCCGCCCAGAATCGCAACGAACGGCTTTTCAGGATGCTGAAGGGCCTTACCGAGATATTCCAATTCTTTCTGCATCAGCAATCCAGCCGCGGATTGCTTCACAAATTTTGTAATTCCTACGGTGGAAGCATGGGCGCGGTGAGCGGTGCCGAAAGCGTCATTCACATAAAAGTCAGCAAGTGAGGCCAGCTTTCGCGCAAAATGTTCATCGTTGGCTTCTTCTTCCGCATGAAAGCGCAAATTCTCCAGCAGTAATGCCTGACCTTTTTCCAGCTTGCCAGCCATTTCTTCGGCCTCAAGTCCCACGCATTGCGGGCAGAACCCAACGTTCTCACCACGCGACAGCTCTTTGTCTAGCATCATGCGCAGACGTTCGGCCGCCGGCTTCAGGCTCATCTTTGGATTAGGCTTACCTTTGGGACGTCCCAAGTGCGCGGCCAAAATCAGCCTCGCGCCATGACGAAGCGCATATTCGATGCTGGGCAGCGTCTCGCGAATGCGAGTGTCGTCCATTACACGGCCATCTTCGAGCGGGACATTGAAGTCCACGCGCATGAAAATCCGGTGATCGTTAAGCGGAAGATCGC
>DASXCC010000063.1:0-5314 GCA_036491415.1 Terriglobales bacterium
CTCGCTTTCCGGCCACGGATAAGTCCTGACATGGGAATCCAGCGGTAAGAACGTCAACTGCTCCGAGATTGTGCTTGCCGCATTCTTTGACATCATCGAATTTAAGACTTTCCGGAAATCGCGCTTCTAACACTTTCCTGCAAAAAGGTTCCTTCTCTACCTGCCATGCAACTTTGAATCCCGCCCGCTCGAAGCCCAGATCAAAGCCGCCTATGCCGGCGAACAAACTGCCATGCGTTATCAATCGACGATTACCTCTTCCAGATCGAAGAGCGATGGGCTTTCCACTTGCTGCTCAGCCGATTTGCAATAATTCACGGCATCAAAGAAGTAGCGCCCGTTCAGTTCCACGGCCACGCCGCGGCGCTTCAACTTCAATGCGCAATACGGGACCGTCCCTAAGCCGCCGAACGGATCAAAAACCGTTTCGCCTTCCATCGTGAATTGAGTTATGACGCGATCGGCAATATCGAATTGCATCGGACACAGGTGCATCTCGCGGCCAGCTGCGGATTGTGCGCCGTTCAACGTGCGCATGCGCGTGATGTCAGTCCATACATCCTGATGCCAGCTTTGCGGCTGCAAAAGCATGAACGTGACCGGCAACAATTCTTTTTCTTCCAAGACCTCGCCCAGCTTGACGTGCTCTTCGAAGTTGTAAACGCTGTTCAGCGAGTGCTCGCGGAAGAGTTTAAAGATGCGCTCATGCTTGAGGCCTACGAGATCGGCCGGCGAAAGCAATCGATTGCCGCTCGATCGCATGTATCCGTGAGCATCGACTTGCCAGCGCGAGCGCGAATATTCCTGCTTGTCTTTTACGACCGGTTCATCGGCGTAGCCGTTTGAACTATCGCTCGGCGGCTTGCGGAAGAGCAGAAGATATTCCGGCATCCCGGCGCCCATGCGTGAGCCATCCTTGCATTGCTCCGTCCATCCCAGCCGATAAGTCTGATTGTTCTCGCGCACAACATCAGTGACGATCGTCTTCATCCCCAAGAATGAGAAGCCGTGTTTTGTGAAGTGGCGGATGGCTTCTGCGTGGAATGGATAGACCGTTTGAAAGCCCAAGCCGGTCATCCCGCCTGGCACGATGCGATCTTTCACATGGATTGCGGCCACGCGCCCAGGCTTCAATACGCGAAACAATTCAGGCGTGAGGAAATCCATCTGCTCATAGAAGTGATCGTTGGAGTCGGTGTGTCCGAAGTCGTTATAAGAAGGCGTGTATTCATATTGCGTACTAAAAGGAATCGAACTCAGGATCAGGTGAAAGCTGTTTTCTTCCATGCGCCGCGTTGCGAAAACCGCGTCGTCATTGTGAAGCACGAAGTTGTTTCCAACTTCCTGATAGGCGCTCAACCCGTCATGCAGTGAGCGCGAGAGTTCGTTCTGCATGGCATTGTTGACCAGCCCATATTCACGGATGATCTGCGACATCTTTTCGGTGAGCTGGTTATGCTGCTCCCACTTGCGCATCAGTTCCATGCGGATTTCCCGCTCGGCTTCCGTGTAGATCAGATCGATGCGAACGGATTTTGTTTGCAGGAAGCGGCGCAGCCGATGGACCGCTTGAATGAAATCATTGAACTTGAAGCCGATGCCCAGGAAGATCGCCCAGGCGCAGTGGCGCTGAAAGTTGCAGCCCGATCCAAGCATCTGGGGTTTTCCCGCGAGCTCCTGAATCTTGCCATCCGAGAAATCGATGATGATCTGTTCGCGCTCATCGAGATCCTGTGAACCATAAACCGTGGCCGCATGGGTATTCAGTTCGATTGCCGCGCGTTCGATCTCGAGATCGTGCCAAAGGATTCTGTGAGCATCTGGATCCACGGCGCGAAGCTCAAGCATTTTGCGGATGCGCTCAGGAAGACTTTCCCGCTTTTCCCGCGAGGCATCCTGAATGCCGATCGCTGCATTCTTCAAAAGCTTGTGCTGGCCTGATTTCTCAACTCCCGCCTGATAGTGATTTGTTTTTACTTCGTGCCAGCGGACATCGAGCGGAGGCAGATCGTAGCCTTCATCGGAGTATCCAAGGTCTGACGGCCGTTGAATGAAGAATGCCCAGGTGGACATCCACATGTAAAATTCTTTTTCTTTGTGGGGATGGATTGTCAGCGAGTCGGCCTTGGTGCTATCGCGTTTAAAGAATCGCGTCTTCGCTTGCCCAACATCCATGATTTCTAGGAAAGCAGCGTAGGCCAGCAGCTCTATGTATTCGTTCGGCGAAGGCGTAGCCGTGGCAACAAATTTGTATTTGATCTCGGGATTATTTTCGAAGAGCCGCATGAATTCGCGAAAGGTCTTCGTGCCGCCGAAGCCGCGCAAGCAACTCGCTTCATCTAAACTGACGGCTGAAAAAGCGCTGACATTTAGCTTCCCGTCGCGCACCGATTCATAGTTTGTCAGGTAAATTGTGCGGTCATCTTCGATCTCATCGGCTGTGCGGATGAATTTTAACCGGACCGAGAAATCATTCTGAAAGAGATTATCGGCATCGCGTTTGAATTCCTGACGGACACCGAGCGGCAAAACGATCAGTGTTGATCTCGGTTCTCGCCGACTTATGATCCGCATCATCTCGATCTGCATTGCGGTTTTGTGAAGGCCGAAGGCCGCGAAGATGGCGCGGCGTCCACCATGCAGCGCCCAGCGCACGATGTCCCGATTGAACGGCTTAAGTTTTGGATTGATCTCTTCCGGCGACACGTCGAAGCCCAGCGATCTGGCCGTGGCGAGTTTTGCCCTGAGAAATTCTTCGTAGGACTGAGCTTGGGTTGGAACGTCGATAATCATTCGCCTGAGAACATCGCCTCAATTTCTTTTTCTGATTTGCGCAGAATGGTTCGGTGCCACAACATCAACCGCGCATAATCGATCCGGCTCCAATAGCGCAAGCGAAAATGGAATATAAGTGCGGGAATAATGCCGACGCCATCCAGCAGCAAGAGCGCTTCCGCGACGATGATCCCTACCGGCGCATCCAGTGCGCAGAGCCGCTGCATCCGTGCCACACGCGATTGCCAGAGTTCTTTTTTGATTCGCAACTTTTTCACGCTTCTACCAGTTCCAGATTTTCCATTTGCTTTGCCATCTCGCCTGGAATAATGCCGCTCAAATAGCGAAGGTTATAGTTCGAACACCAGCAGAAACGGCACATATTTGCTGCTGCGACTTGCGGACGCCCGAGCGCTTGCGCGTCCCACATGAACACCAGCACGGCGTTCGGAATCTCAGCGCCGCACTTCGCCCTGTAAGTCTTGCCGCTGATGAGCGGGTCTTCGCTCTCGGTGAGATGGGCTTTGCCTTTCACCCTTGAACCTTGTCAGCGCCGCCCGCGCCGTAACTGATGTGCGTGGCCAGGCTGCGAATTTCCTTTTTTATTTCGGAATCTTCCAACATCATTTCTGCAACCAGCAGCAAAATCCGTATCCCCGTTTTATGTTTCCAAGTCATAGAGTTTCCTTTCAAAGTAGCCGTGCTAATTTCAAAAGCATTCGTTCCGCGTTCTGCATTTCCTGAAAGCGGCGATCATAGATCGTGCGAAACTTTGGCTGCCAGCGCGAGCTGTTCACTTCCGGTGCACCGCGCAGATAGACCATGAACCGCTGCGTTGCCAGCGAATAGTTCTCAGCGGCTTTCAGCAGCGCTTTAACTCTCAATGGGCTTTTTCGCTTCTCGATCATGTCTCACTGATTCCAGCGATCTCGATCCCTTCTCAGAATTGCAAGTTTTGTGACTCGCGCCGATGTTGTCAGGGTGATCATCGTGATAGCAGCCGCCGTTCCCTTTCGAGTCTTTGTGCTCGGTTGAAATTTCCGTGATGTCTTCGAACGGCTGATCACACACGCAACACAGACCGCCTTGCTCTTTCACTTTTTGCATTGTGAGTTCGCGAAGCTTGGCCGGCGAACGTCTTTCGCGATAACCGCGCGGATGGTGCGGGTCATCAATCCGGTACAAGCCAGTCGCGATTTGCTTCCACTTCGAACCCAGCAGCTTTTCTTTTTTGCCGACGCGCGGACACTTGCAACTGAATCCATGACCAGGCAACGGGCAACGTTCATTTGCGCGAAGGATCATGCTGCACATCCCTGCGAATCGCGCCATCGTTGCGCGAAATAATCCAAGCACTGACGGCAAGAGTAGCGGCCTGACTCGGGCTTTCGTTTTCCGCATTGCGGACATAGACCGTGCTTTTTTCGCCGGTTCCGCAATCGCCGCATAAATTCACGCTTCAAAGTCACGCAGGAAACTCCCGTACACGTACTTCCTCTGGCCATTCAGACGGATCGCCACCCTTGCGATCTTTAAATTTGATTCGGGACCAGTTATTGAATTCTTTCTCAAGGGCGATGGCCGCTCGATCCCGCAACAATGGTGTGTCGAGTGAATATTTCGTATTGTCGTGAGGCGCGGAGAAGTGGCGGAAATAGCAGTTGCTGCCGAACTGCTTCATAAAAAACTTAGTTCCAACGATTCGGCATTGTCCCAGAAGCTTACCCGCCCAATAAGGGGCGAACTGCCGTGCGCCCGGTCCTGATTCGCCGCCCACAATGACCCAATCCAGCATTGGGCATTCGGGATTTCCAAGCCAATTAGTAAGCGTGACGGCTTCCAGCAGCGGCTCAACGCTGAGAAACCGCACAGCTGCCGGTGTTTGTAAAAGCCACGGGATGCGCTCATCGGCATACTTCTGGGATTCCACGGATACGCCCAGCCAGATATTCCCTATGGGATTGGAGGCATAGGAGGGCAAATCTTTTCCGTAGCACCATGTGAAGAACGTAAGCATCCGCTGCGCCCGCTTGGTGAGCATTTGAAACGTGTGCCATGGAGCACAGTAAGCAACGTGGAAAACCTGCTTAATAAAATCAAACGGTATCGCCTCGTGGAACAGGTCGAACATGTCGCCCACGAAGATTGTTGCGGGCTTCTTCCGCTTCAGCGGCTCTTCGAGAATTCGCTCATCAATGTAGAACTCATGATTCGCTAGATTTGGGACGGTATATTCAGCGCCGGTGCCGAAGCGTTTATTTATTGCCGAGGCATAACAGTTCGTGCAGCCTGGGGAAATCCGAGTGCAGAATGTTCCCGTGCGCAAACTCGAACCCGTGCGATGGTCAACCTCGCCAGTACGCGCACGGATCGGATTCCACGTCATCCCCACTGTGCCAGGTCGATGCGTCCATTCGATTGAAGTTTTATTCACCGATCTCCCCCAAGTGCCTCTGCTTTACCGTCCCTGAAATGTTTTCCACTTTTTGATTTCCCAATTTCCACCCAGTGCCAGCAACCACACTTCAACGCGCCATGC
>DASXCC010000064.1:0-3569 GCA_036491415.1 Terriglobales bacterium
CAAAACCTCCTCGTGCCTGGCCATTGTTTGCGTCTAAACGCCAGCTCGGTACCGCAACTCATGGGGGAATAGCTAATGATCTGGCTAGGGCTCCTTATATCACGGATGCCACCTTTGGCAAAAGACGGGGTGACTTGTAAGTTACTGGGATGATTATAGATTTGAACCGGATATTAAGGGAAGTTTTAAGTTTTTCCGCTTCTGAATTCGTTTCCCCTAGCTGATATGGGGCTATCTGGCCACCGGAAAGGCATTGCCAAGGTTCTGATTTTCAGCAGCCCACTCCGGACTATGCTTTCCACTAGACGAAAGCCGATCAAAGTCCATTTCGGAGGCTTAGGACTTATGTATCAATAAGGCGTGCGACTTCTGCCCTCGAACCAATCGCAAAAATTGCTCACAATAATTAGTTGAATCATAATTGGTTGAATCGGTGAATCAGATTTAAATTGATTAAAAGTATGACGAAAACGGCAGGGTTTGCGGGTTTACGGGTGCTCTCGCTGGAGAGCCGCCGCGCGTCGGAGATCGCGCGTTTAATTCAGAACAATGGCGGCCAGGCGATCGTTGTGCCTTCCACGCGGGATGTCCCGGTTGGCGCGACGCCGGAAATTACGGAATTCATTTCTCAGTTGTTGCAAGGAAAGTTAAACGCGGTAATTTTTCTCACAGGCGTCGGCACTCGCGCTTTGGCGCAGGCAGCGGAGAACGTATGCCCGAAAGATGAATTTGTCGCGGCGTTGGGTCGCATCGCGGTGATTGCCCGTGGCCCCAAACCCGTGGCCGCTCTCAAAGAACTTGGCGTGCCGATTACGCTGACCATTCCAGAGCCAAATACCTGGCGCGAAATTCTGCAAACGCTCGACGCAAACCAGGAAAAAATTCCGTTGCCAGGTCAGAACATCGCAATCCAGGAATATGGCGTTCCGAGTAAAGAGTTACAGGAAGGTTTATTCGAACGAGGCGCGAAAGTATTTCCTGTGCACGTGTATGAATGGGCTTTGCCGGAAGATATAACGCCGCTTAAAAATGCAGTCACGGCAATTATCGAAAAAGAAGTTGCTCTCGTCTTGTTCACGTCTTCCATCCAGATCCATCATCTAATGCAAATCGCGGAAGAGGTGAATGAACGGGCCAGGACTGTAAGTTCCTTGAATGAAATTGTGGTGGCTTCGATCGGCCCGACGACTTCAGAAACCCTAAAAAATTATGGAATCGCCGTGGACATGGAGCCATCGCATTCAAAAATGGGATTCTTAGTTAAGGAAGCAGCCGATCAGAGCGAGGAACTTCTGCGTAAAAAATCAGAGAGATAATTGCAAAATACCGCATGTTTGCTGGGTTTCGTGCAGGGTAACGAAAACTCACAAGTCCCCCTAGACCTAAAGGACATTGTCTAAAAGTAATCAATCAAACAGAGTATTGTGCGCGCGCGCAAATAGTTTCAGAATGGGTCTACATTTGATCGCAAAGGAGCGACCCGATATGCCCTCCCACCAAGAAAGCTCAGTACTCAGTTACGATTCGCTGATCCGCAAGATTGAAGGTTTGGAACAGCAGATCTTTAGCCTGGCGACTGCCATCTTTCCTTCGGGAAATGTATGGGAGATCACCAACAACGTTTGCGACCGGTATCACCTGCCGCAAGCTGGAGGTAGTTGCTAGAAGGGACCGGCGTAGGAATCGCAGAGATTAGAAGGCGCCTCCACCGCCACCCCCGAACCCTCCACCAGAAAATCCGCCAACGCCGCCAAATCCACCGCCACTCCAACCGGAGCCGGTGGAACTGGCGCGGGGCGCGGAAACAAATACCTGATGCATGTTGGTGGACATGCTACTCATCGAATTCGAGAAGAAGATTGGATTGAATCCTCCACCCGGGTACCCATATCCATACGGCGAGGCGTACCACGTCGGCGGATTCTGAATGAGTCCCGCAAACGCTGTCGCCCACTGATGTTCCACTCCCAAAGCCATCGCATAGGGCAGAAACTTTTCAAACGTGTCCGGCGGCATTGTCTTGAGCCGGTCTTTATCCACACGATTCATAAATTCCTGGAAGCCAAGCACGGCAACTTTGGTCTGCACGCCCTTCAATGTCTTCGCCGTCATTACACGGGCAAACAGCCACCAGATGATTGCCGAGATCAATCCGCAGACAATCACCAATGGAATCGAACTGAAGATGTCGGCAATTTTTGTGACTTGAATGATGCCAAAGGGCGCGGCCGACGCGATGGCGCCACCCACGCTGTAAGCACTCGCCGATTCCGGATCTACCGAATACATGCCTTTTTGTTTGAGAGATGACATGACGTCAGTGCGAATTACAGGAATTGTGGTGTAGAAGCGGTTCTTGAGGCTCGATAGTGTCGCGTCATCCCCAGCGACGAACACGTTTGAAAGCATTACAAGTTCGTGCGGCGCAAGATTGGTCCATTGCTCACGAGGTTTCAGCGAATGAAAAACATAGTCCGTGTGATGGAAAACGAGGCCTTTAGTATCCACTTCTTCAATCTTCACGAATCCGCGCACCGCGAGATCCACCAGCGTTGAAGTAATGTCGCGCGGATGAACTTCATCGCCAATCAATGCTCCTGACTCTGCCGGAGACATTCCACTCGGCGGTTCGTACATGGGCGCAACCGAGCGTCCCGGATCGGGGTCACGGCCTTTGTACCACCAGAGCAGCCCCATCACGATTAAAGTGACCGGCGGCAGAAAGATGATGGAGTTGCTTTCCAGGAACCACAGAATTTTGGTAAAACCGCTCGGCTCCTGCAGAATTCCTTTGGGCACATAAATATCAATCGTCAGGCCGCCGCGCATGGGTAAGGGATTGTTGGTTTCAAACGATGCTTCAGATCCCTGTACGTTACTAGTCGCGTCTTTATCGGACGAGCCATAAACTCCGGTGAAGGCCTGCGCGCGCAATGATCCATTGGCTTCGGCCGGGAACTGCACGTTCGCGCTGGCGTGGTCGATGGGCACCGGCCAATCATTGCCAGTGACATTCCAATAAAATTCGTCGTGATCGGGAAAGCTTCGGACACTGTTCCGCAATGTGTAATTGATTATGACCGTGCGCGTGGCATCCTCGGCGCCGGGAACGTAAATCTTCAGGTCACGGTTGTCGCCGGATGAGCTTGATTGATACTTCAGCTTCTGTCCGCTCTCGTCGGTGACACCCTTTACATTCAGAAATAACGTGTAGTTTGTGCCCGTCGGTCCGGGATATTCGATGGGAATGGTGCGATGAATCCCTTGAAATGAACCGACAAAGACGAGGGTGATTTCTTCGTGGACGGTCGTCGTTCCGTCCTTCTCAATCGCAATGTCATCTTTAAAATCGGCGATGCGCCAGCTGCGCGCGAAAACTTGCGGAACGAAGAATAAAACCAGCAGAGCGGATAAAAGAAACTTCTTCGCGCTTGAAGTCATGGTGCTTGAAGTCATAGTGCTTGAAGTCATAGTGAAAGATGTATGCTGCCTGTTTCGCGAATCTACGAAGTTAGAACTTCACCGCCACCGGTTCTTTGTCTGCCGCGGCAACTTCAAAGAACTGCCGC
>DASXCC010000065.1:0-14451 GCA_036491415.1 Terriglobales bacterium
ATCCTGACAACTACGCCAAATGAATTGGTCGGAAAATTACATGACCGAATGCCTGTAATCGTTCCGGCTGATAAGTATGAGAAGTGGCTTGATCCTGAAGTTGAAGATTACGAAGCCATTCAGGACATTTTTATGCCTTACGATGCGGCAAAGATGCGTGAGTATCCTGCAAATCCAAAACTAAATGATGCTAATAATGAAGATATTTCGTTAGCTGGCCCCGTTGAAGCTATCGAACCGAAACAGCAGGGAATCATCTAGTTAAAGCACTTGAACTCCGACTTTGTACTTGAACAATTTGATGGTATTTGAAACAAGGAGGGATCAAGAACAGGGTTGACCTTGATGTTCTTAAATTCCTTTGTGGTAGTGCCATACAAAGGGTCGTCAATCCTGAACGCCTTCATACGCCTCCCTACAATCCTTTAGCCGGTGAATGGTAATTCTGCTCGGTTTTCGCAACTAAGCAATCAGGAAGATACGTATAGCCGAGATGAGAATCATGTATCAATAGTATGTCCTTAAAACTTGTTGTTTGCTGGCTGTCACACGAGTTACGACCCGCCACTGGTGATGACTTGTGCGGTGATTGTCATCGAAGACTTGCCCACGCCACTGCAGTTCCCACGCGTGTAGGGTGGTATTCCAGGTCGCTGGTGAAGCGTAATGTCGGTTTGTCCAGAAATGGGTTTGTAAGATTTGTGATTGGCATTCGCAATGGCGCCATAAATTCAGGCAGTTGCTGTAGGCGGTTAGAAATAACACCATAACTCCATAGCTTTGTTGATCATCTTGCAACTTTCCAGCCGATATGAATATTGAGATTGGAGAGTGCATCATCAATCCCAACGGGGCTAAGCAGGGATCGGAATCAGCAGGGTCAAAAGGATTCAGCGCGCTGGCAACTGAAGTAAAAACCGTCGAGGTGAGATAAGGTGTGACCTTGAGACAACGTGTATAACCACAGCACAAAATCTGATGTGCATTTGTCGGGTGCCCAATCAAATGCACATGTTTGTTTATAAGTGAGGCGAAGGCGGGAACCTGCATCCAGCTATGCCATACTGCTCTAGATACTCGCGCAGAATCTGGGTATTCCGTTTGTCCGAACTTGCAAACGCCGTGGAGAGTAAATAGCAGAGGTTCCGGGTTGCATCTACGGACGGAAGGCGCGTCGAAAATTTGCGTATTGAGGTGAATGTGCTTTGCCTTGTCGTTGTAACTTCCCCACTCCGTTTCACTCGTTGCAGGAATACCCCGCCACTTTGCCCTTCAGCTTTGGTTCCCATGAGCTATCGCGATATCTTTAACCGCCTACAGAAACTGCCTGAATTTATGCGCTATGCGAATGCCAATCCAAATCTTTCAAACTCACTTCTGGACAAATGAACATTACGCCTTCGCCAGGAACTGATACCACGCGCTTTCTCTAATATCTTTTCTAATTTTCCATCGGTATCCATCGGAGAACTATTTTCATTTGGGTATTCGTCAGGATAGAGAACATTTCCTATCCCGAGTTCGCAAGGAACGGAAAGAACATGCCGGCTAAGAAAACTATTTCTCAGTGTTCGTGCTGCGTGACCCCTTGAGGTCTTTAACGTCAACGCCGCGACCCAGAGCTTTCTTGTTGGTAACGAGGTCATCCTGAGATATGAAATGCACCGGAACGCCGAAGAAAGTGCTGGGCACTCTCTTTTTCCAAGCGTCGGGAAACTGCAAACCTGTAATCTCTGTCAGAATGTCGATGCGCACGGGAGCAACTCCGATTTGATAGACCACCTGCTTCCGGCTGAATGTCTGCTGACTGATTGCGTCCTTCTGCAGCGGCGCGCCAAATTTCTTGAGCGCTGACACAAGGCGGAGAGAATTGTGGGAAGAGTTATGTACCCAAACGTCGAGATCTTTGGTGAAACGTGGTTCGCCGTACTTCATGACGGCGAAACCCCCGACGATCAGATATTCAACCTCAAATTCGTTTAAGAGTTGTAACAGTTCTTTGTAGTGCGGGCTTTCTGCCATGTGTGGTTTCCTCGGCTAATTCCACAAGCTCCCAAGCAGCGGCAAAAATGGCTTCGTCTCCTTGCTCCTGCCAAAACTCGATGTCGAACGAGCGATCCGGAAATCCATCCTGTACAAGGTTCGTTCTCCAGACTGACTTTTCATGAGTACCCATGCTGTCCTCTAAACTAAGGTCTCGTACGAACAATGAATTTCTCAACGTCGCTAGACGTCCATCAAAGATTACCGAATCCCCTCAACTAGAAAGCATATCAAGCATATCAGGTGCTGACTTTAAGTCCTGTTAGCACTCATGCCACCGGCGTATCTGTTCTCGATATTCCGGCACTTGGAAGCGATTCAGGGGGCATTCCGGAGTCAAAGCTTGGTGTGGATTGTGTTGTGCCGGCCTAGGGTGATTGAACGCTTCCAACGAAGGCTTGACGATAGAATGATTCCAGTACCGATTATTCCAGATCAAGATATCGGACCTTGGTTGAGAGCTCTTAAGGATTTACTCACGGACCGGACGGCGGCACTTTACCATCCTGCCCGTGACACTCCACCAAAAACACTCGTTGGGTGGCGGTTCGGCGGATCCGGTGGAGAATCGATTGGCAGAGTATGAATCGAATATTTCGAGATGATTCTCTGTGGCATTTTTTGAGCGGCGAGCGCGAAAGCGAATACCGAGCCGCTGCGTGCAGTACCCAATGAACGCCTTGCACAGTCCTCGGAGATAGGCCCTGGTCGGACATCTGCTGGGTATATCGCTTGGATGTCTAGCGGTCTTAAAGTCACAGGGAGTTTCTTTCCAAGAAGTGATCGGATATACTTCGCGAGTAAACTTTCATATCCTTCCTGCGTTCCGCTGGTGACCCAATACTTCGCCGTCTTACGCCATTGGTCGAGTACTGATCGAGCTTTATCCTGGCACCATCTCTCTATAACTGGGCTCCGAGTTCATTGATCTTCTTTCCAGGAAATGGTTGAGCCTGCCGCAGAGATCCACGTACAGTTCGTTTGTAGTAGCGCTGTTCTGTTTGGAAATCGCGACCCAGTGGGATGCGAATCATCCATACGCTTTCGCGGACGGCAATGATCTGACCCAGTTTGCGGGCCATGAGACACACCAATTCCCTTCTCTGCCAGTTGGCAGGTGGTGCAAATTTGTTTTGTGAAGTTGGTCAACATTCCGCAATGTAAGGCTGCTTCGATCAGAATTTTACAGGAGGCAAACCAGATCACTTTGGAAATCAGAGACCGAGGCAAGGGAATGTCTCTTGTGCGGTTGACGGAGATTCAGTCGGGACGCTCAGGGGTAGGAATTAGCGGAATGAGGGAACGCCTGCGTCAATTCGAAGAACGCTGATATCGAATCAGATAGTAACGGGAATGCTCGTTTTTGCAACAATCCCGGTTTCCAAAAGTTACGTGTCGAGAAGACGACAGCAAGGCTACCCTCGATATTGCCTTCGAAAACACGTCCTTAAGCACCTTTCAGCCGATAGCAACGCCAATGCGATGTCCCGGTTCATGACGTATGAAACCAAGGTTAATTGCGCGATTCAGTCTTCCCGCACGGTTACAGCGCCGAGGCTAAGGACCGAATTAACGGATTACTCAGCATGATCAGGCACTCTGCCGTAGAAAAGCATAGAGTAATTGTATGCAGGACAGACCTTGCTTACGGCTTGTCCAGTTAGAACCGCCTACTCTTGAATGCAGCGCATGTAGCGCCATTTTCCGTCCCGAAGCAGACTCGCTTCGCGGAATATTGAGGGAATTTCGGGAACACATCCGCGCTGAGCATCCAGAATTAGACTTCATCCCTCCACCCTTTAACCGGTGAGAACGGCGAAGCAAAGAAAGACCGGACGCTAAAGAAGAAACCGCCTGCGACTGTAACGGAAATTAGAGAGCGGAAGAGTTAAAAGAATTCATGTCCAAGACCAATCTTCAATCGTTCGGTCCCTTTACGTAGTTCGTTGCAAGTTTGCAGTTCGGATCATTAGGGAGCGGAATATGCTTCCGCGTCTCACGGGGAGACACTCTCACAGCTGACATTGATATTCACGAACTCAGACGGCGGTTTGCAAAGGGTTGGCCCTGCTGTCGTCGTCTCGACACGTACTTTTTGCAACCGGAATTGTCGCAAAAACCCGCGTTCCCGAACTATCTGATTCGATATTCAGCGTTCCTGCGAATTGACGCAAGCGTTCCCTCATTCCGCTAACTCCTACCCCTGAGCGTCCCAATTGAATTTCAGCCAACCGCTCAGGGGACATACCCTTTCCTTGGTCTCGGATTTCCAAAGTGATCTGGTCAGGCTCCTGTGAAATTCGGATCGAAGCAGTCTTACTTGCGGAATGTCGATGAATGTTCGTTAAGCATTCCTGCACCAGTCGGAAGATAAGCAACTCCATTTCACTCGGGAGTCTGGCCAACTTCTCTGAACAATTAAGATGAACATCCAAACCGCTTCGTTCCCGCAGTCCCTGCACATACCAACTAATCGCGGAATGTATCCCATTCTCGTCGAGTAATGGCGGATGTAGGAGGTAGGAGGTTGTGCGTATCTCGCGATGCAACTGTTGTACTGTCTCTTGAATCTGTTCAGCGTCACCGGCGAGCTCGGGTGCCTTGTGCCCAGTCTTCTGAGCGAACTGCGCAAGGCTCATTCCCAGCACGGTCAAAGTCTGGCCCGCGCTGTCGTGCAATTCGCGCGCGATGTGCCTGCGTTCTTCATCTTGAGTTCTCAGCAAACGCCAGGAGAGCTCCCGCACCTGACTGGATTGTTCCTCCAGTTCCCGAGTTCGATCGCGCACCTCTGCATCGAGCGTTTGGACCAGCATCCGGTATTTTTCCTCCGCTTCTCTTCGCGCCGTGACGTCGCTGGCTGCACCGAACCACTCCATGATTTCACCATTTTCGTTGAGTAGAGGTACTGCCCGTGAGTATGTCCAGCCCATCGTTCCGTCTCTGCGCCGAACACGATGTTCAAGCTGGAAAGAACTCTTTGAACGCACCGCTTCGCGTACGGCTTGCAACACAAGCGACTGGTCGTCAGGGTGAATGTATTCATTCAGCCAATCTTTCCTGGGCTTGCTGGCATCGGCGACGAAGCCCCTGCCATCGAGTTCGCCCATTTCGCTCCAGTCCGGACTCATGTGATAAACCACATCCGAACTGGCATTCACCAGGCCGCGGAATCGCTCTTCGCTTCGACGCAAAGACTCTTCCGCTTTTTTACGTTCGGAAATATCGACTGTCACGGCAAGATGAACCACGGTTCCATCCGGATTTTGTAATGGCGCGGCGTGAGTTTCCATCTGCCGCCGTTTACCGTCCTGTCCGACAATATCGAACTGGAGCGAACCCTTCTCGCCCCCGCAAATGCTCTCATTGAACGTTTTGTATGCCGCCCGATCTTCAGGGGCAACGAGATCATAGATACTCTTGCCGACCACATCGTCCGCGGAAGCAGCGCCGACCATCCGCAAGCCTGACAAATTCATATGCAACAACGTTCCTTCTGCCGAGATGAGCTTTACGCACTCAGGCGTGGTTTCAAAAATCGCGCGAAATCGCTCCTCGCTTTCGCGCAATGCCTTCTCGGTCTGTTTTTGCTGCGTAATGTCATTGTTAGTTTCGAGAACGCACCACCGATTTTCACCACCTTTCTGATCGAGCACCCACCGGCTGGCAACTATGACTTTCGAGCCGTCTTTCGCTATTTGGACCAGTTCGCCGCTCCATCGCTCATCATGATGCAGTTGTTCGTTGATCTTTTCCAGAGACGCGGGGAATTGGGTGCACAACAGATCGTGGGATACCTTTCCCAACGCTTCCTCACGTGTAAAGCCATAGAGCTCGGTTGCAGCCCGGTTCCAATACGTGATGCGGTCGGTCCGGTCGCGAACGAAGATGGCATCACTGCTCAGATCCAGCAGGCGAGCCTGTTCCGATAGCGCTCGCTCCGCTCGCTTGCGATCAGTGATGTTGCGGGCCACATTCGATGCTCCGACCACCCGGCCAGTCCCATCGCGAATGGGGGAAATCGTCAGCGAAACATCTAGGTTTGTGCCATCCTTGCATCTGCGAACTGTTTCAAAATGATCAACCCGCTCGCCTCGTGCCAGACGCCTGAGGATATCTTCTTCTTCGGAACGTCGTTCCCACGGAACGATGAGCGTAATGTGCTGACCAATGGCTTCCTCTGCCATGTACCCGAACAGTCGCTCGGCACTCTTGTTCCAACTGGTTAACGTGCCGTCGAGTTTCTTGCTGATAATGGCATCGTCTGAATAATCCACAATGGCAGCCAGCAGTGACGTTGTCCGCTGCGCCTGTTTTCGCTCGGTAATGTCCTGGAACGTCATGACGACCAGAGCATCCGCATCTCGTGCCAGTCGACGAGCATCCAGCACAAAGGTTCTTCTTCCAATTACCGGAAACTTACCGTCGATCTCGATCGATTGGAATTCAGCTTGATTAGAAAGCGTTGTTTCGATGGCCTCCCACGCTTCGGACGTTTCCCACTCCTTGCTTCCCACCGTGCGGATGGGAATGCCCTGCGTCTGATCCCGCGAAAGTCCGAACAGTGTGTAGAATGCGCGGTTCGCCGTCTGGATATTCAATTCGGTGTCCAAAACAACCAAAGGATCGATTACCGCGTTGAGAATCGCCTTTGTGTATTCCCGCTCATAAATCGCTTGGTCGATGCTTGCACGAAAGGCCGTTATGTTCGTAAATGCGAGTACCGAGCCTGCCACCTGGCGATCCTTTCCGGTGTAGGGAGCTATCCGGAGAAGAAAAGATCTATCGTTGTCGCGGGTCTCCATCCGGTGGGGCGCCCCATCAGCAATCACTCGCGCACAGATCCTCTCAAGATGCTCCACGCCGGGTAGGGAATCAATAACACGACGACCGACGTCGGTGACCTTCAAGCCAAGCACCGTTGTGGCCGCTCGGTTGATGCGGGCAATGGAGCAATCGCGGCTGATTACGATGATTGGAAGATCGACAGCATCAAGCGGGTCGATATAGTTGAGCAGTATTCCGTCAAGAACAGCGTCGCCCGATATGGCGTCGTCCCCAATGAACTCATCTTTCTGGGCCATCGAGTATTTCCATCCTTGAGTATTAACCAGTCGCTCGATACAGGGTTCGACTCCGTTGCAGCACATCCTCGGCTACCGCCGGCAGAGTCTGTCGCAATGCCAAAAGCAATGCCTGTGATCGCGGCATTTGGAACGGAGCGGCAAAGCGCGAGAGAAGCTGGCCTTCCAGGACACTAGACTCATCTGGACCGACCGCATCTCGAAGTGCTTCGGACACCGCTCGCTCAAGCCGAGAGTAATCTTCGACGGGAATAAGATGAGAGTGATTCTCACTAAGCCTTGGCAGCATACGGGCGTGTACGTCTCCGTCGAAGTTATCCATCAAGAACGAGCAGAAGATCGCAATATCCTGCTCATGAGCAAGCTGGTCGAATTGATCTTCGAGCTGCATACTAGCGGCAACCTCGCCTCGCTCCCAAAGAATGTTAACCATCTCACCCCACCAACGTACTTTCGGGTAGCGACCGTCTCCGCGCGCCTGGGAGATGACATTTTGGGCTAAACCCAAGAAAACCGGGGAATCCGGCATTCCGTCACGCATAAAGGTGGGCAGCAAATTGTCCGCGTCTACGACGGTGAGTTGTCCCCGTTTCTCCGCGGCTTTCAAATCTACGCCTTCGCTTTCCAGACGAGGGCGAAAAGCGTCCCAGTGCGCAACTGTCGGAACTAGAATCACGCCTTCACCGTTCGCAATCGCCGCAGCCGCAAAGCGACAAACAGCCCGATTAAGAAATTGCTGATCCTGATAGAGTTGAACGATGTGATCGCGCGGTGCTGCATCGTTTAGAAGGCCGCACCACGGCTCGGCGTCCCCCGCTACGCTTTTTGTGTGCAAGATGCCGTTATCCACTGCTATTCCTCCCTCGGAAGATCTTTGCCTCAGTATTCGCTTCCTCTGCTTTGGGCTTCGCACTCCTAAATTTTTCAATCGTCGGAAGTAAATCTCTGACTAGACCAGATTCTGTTAAGAAGCCGTTGCGTTAGCTCCAGGAGTTTTTTCGGGAACCGTCGAATCATCTGAGAGACACGTACATGCGTATAGAAGAATGCATTAAGGCCCGAGAGAATACCATACCGTATTCTTGGTATTGACTTCCGTAGTTTTCGTGAACGCTCATGAGATGAGCGGCGGAAACAACATGCCCCGGCAATATGGAGCGACGATGATTATGCCCCGTAAGTAGACCAAAGGAGTTCTCCATCGAGCCGGAGGGATTGCCGGATCTCTTCGGTCGCCGACGAATCTGTAGCTTTTCGCAGAGAGCCTCAATAGACCCGAATGAAAGGACAGCCGCTCAAAGCTGGACTAGAGCAACCATTTATCCTACGCTCTAACATCCGATACTTTCGTTGAACCTTGAAACGCTCGGAGGGAATGGCAAACTGGGGCCCCCTTCCTCGGTTTGGCCTAGCGGTGGAAACCTTTAGCAGATGAATTGTTTTTGCGGTAACGTTCTTGGTAGTTCGCGGCTGCCGCCAGAAATCTTTGCTTTCGGGCTGAATAGCCGTCGGGTTCAAGCAAATGTAGCTCGCAACATTGAAATTTTCCATGGGTTGCTTGACAGCCACATTTTTCTGAGATTACTACCACGTCGTTCGATCTAACGATGAAGTTCATTGATTCCTTCGCAGGGTGCGATTGGTCAAAAGACTCGTTGTCAAAATCTGCGCCATCTCAGCGTCCTTCATGCTTGCAACAGATTCATGTTGTCTGGGGATCTTCAGCAGAGCACTTGAACCTTTTTTGAACCTAAAGACTGGATATCAGGAAACGACTGTGGGATGGTATAAGTGCGTTCTGGTGGAATATCCCCTGTTTTGATTGCGCTCACAAGCATGTCTATTGCTCGAGTCGTATTCGGAGGACTGATAATAGTTCCCGAAAGTACTTGAGCGCGAACCCAAGCTTGACCCGTTTGAGGAACTCCATCTATCCCCAGAAATGGTGCGCGAAGCCAACGCTCACGTTCTTTACCTTGCAACAGCTCCTGAAAAGCTTTCTTTGCGCCTACGGCCATTGTGTCATTTTGTGCCGCTACGATGTCAATTTTCGATTGACGCGATGTGGAGAGCTTCAGCCACGATCCCACTGCTTTATAGGCGCTGGCTTCGGTCCAATTTCCTCGAATCGCTTTGATTTCTATATTTGTCGGCTTGGTCTCCTGCATTCCTATGGTGCGGTTTATAGTAGCTAGATTCATGGAGGGTCCTTGGATATATAAAACCGTACCGCCTTTTGGCAGTAATGCAGCGAATTGGCGACCTTGAATGCGGCCAATCTCTTCATGATCGCTGCTGACCGAAAAGATCGGAACCCGGGCACTTTTTCGCAATTCATTCAAATATTCAATTTCCCGGTTCATAACGACCCAACCAATACCGGCCTCAGCCGCTGCGCGGGCTACCACCGGGAGCGCAGTACCTCCAACCGGTTCAAAAATAATTCCGTCGGGTCGAGACTCGGAGCTCGACTGGATGATTTTGAGGAGCTGCTGGCTCTGAAGGATCGTGTCATTCTCGGCATAAATGATTTGTAACTCAATATCGAGATGCCGAGCTGCTACTTCGGCAGAAGCTGCTTGTTCAAGCTGATAGTCGTTCTCATTCGTCGTGAGAGAAACGATGAACCTTAATTTTCCCATGGCAACTGACATGATTTTATTACTTGTTTAGCTGCTATTCACCACAACGTGCGTACGAGACAAGACGAAGGTAATAAGGCCTATGCGCAAAATAGGCGGAACGGCCATCCCGTTGTCCTTAGTAACTCAATAGCGCCACCTTCACGAGTCCATTTGCAAACGTCGAAGTTAAGATCAGAAACGTTTTCGGAGCATCCTACATGGGTTCATTCTGAAATAAAACGGTCCTACTCCCCCGCACCAGGGTACTGAAAGCTTCTACATCTCGTTTCAATAGTGGTTCACGGGTAAGGAGAAATCTTTGTCCTACCTCGACGGGCAGGGAAATTGCATGGATAATCGTTATGGGTATAACATGCAGCGTATGGCCGTTACACGTACACAGCCTGTTCACTCCCAGTGGCTCCTACTGACATTTAGTTTGACAAAGAAGGGCGCGAGCCTGCGGGTTGCCGTTTGGAGGAAGTTGCAAATATTTGGCGCGTTGCCATTCACGAACTCCGGTTATCTGTTGCCGAACACTCCTCAAAATCAAGAACGGTTTGAGTGGCTGGCTAAAACAATCAGAACTGGAAAGGGTGAAGCCTCGGTCGTAGAGGTTCAGTCAATTGACAACATGTCGAAGCCGCAACTGATGCGCAAATTCTCCGATGCGCGACGACATGATTATGACCTGGTGTTAAACGACATTCGGGAAGTGCTAACAGGCGGCGGGCGACGGGGGGCGGCAACAAAGCTTCCACGCTTACGTCAAAAGTTCCAAGAGATCGCTAGCATTGATTTCTTTAACAGTGCTATGAAGGCCGAAGTCGAACGCTTACTTAACAAGGCATACGATTCTCAAAAGAACGTTCAAACATATTCGGGAGTGACGAAGGTATCTCGTAAAGATTATCAGCACCGAACGTGGGTGACACGCTCTCGGCCCGGGGTGGATAGAGTCACGTCCGCTTGGCTCATCAGAACCTTCATAGATCACAAAGCAAAATTCATTTTCGCCAGCCAAGACAAAGTGCCTATCGGGGCCGTGCCTTACGACATGTACGAAGGCGGCTTTGGTCATGTCGGGGAAGATTGCACGTTTGAAACTCTCACCAAGGCGTTCGATATCCGAGATAAGAGGGTTGCAGTTCTGGCTCAGATCGTTCATGACGCAGACCTTTTCGACGATAAGTTCGGACGCAAGGAAGGGCTCGGGATTGATGAGGTCATGAAGGGTTGGGCGCGGCAAGGTCTTAGCGACCGCGAATTGCTGGAACGCGGAATCCAAGTCGCGGAGGGTTTGTTTCAATCAATTGGGTAACTGAGGTTTTGAATTTATCGAGGAGGAAAACGTGAAAAGAATAGTTGCGATTTTAGGTGTGTTGTTTCTGGCTGTTCCACTTTTATCAGCACAAGGTGTTACTACCACAAAGGTCGATGAAGCCCTCGGGAGAAGCGGCCAGAAATCGGGCGATGTTTACCGCGTCGCTTTTCCACGTACCGATTTGCACGTCACAGTAGGAGATGTGACTATTAAGCCCGGTCTTGCCCTCGGTTCGTGGGCTGCATTTAGCGGAAGCGACAGCGAAGCAATGGTGATGGGAGACCTTGTACTTCTTCAGAACGAAGTCAATCCTGTTATCAAAGCATTGCATTCTTCCGGTTTTCAGATCACGGCCATTCACAATCACTTGATGAACGAGACGCCGCGAGTTCTCTATGTCCACTACATGGGACATGGTAGCGTCGCAGAAATCGCCAAATCACTACGCGATGCGCTGGGACAATCGAAGACACCGCTTGATAAACCCGCAGTTCCGCCTCATGCTGGCGAACCTCCCACGTTCGTAAAAACAGTCGAAGACATCATTGGTACTAAAGGACGATTCGGCGGAGGCGTACTGTCATTCGGTATTCCACGGGCTGATCCAATCACCGATCATGACATGCAACTCACAGGCGCACAGGGAGTAGCCGAATCAATCAATTTTCAAGAATCGGGTGCGGGCAACATTGCAACGACCGGAGACTTCGTTCTCACAGCAGAAGAAGTAAATCCTGTCATCTCTGCGCTCCAAGATCACAACATTGCAGTGACGGCTTTGCACAGTCACATGCTTACCGAACAACCCCGCCTCTTTTTCATGCATTTTTGGGGAGTCGGCTCGCCTGAGTCAGTCGCACAAGGCATCAAAGCGGCACTCAGCAAAGTACACACGAAATGAGACGATGCTGACTGGAAACCATCTTCGGCGGACTGAGGTTCAAAGCGAAGCTGACACAAGCGACAGAATCGTTCCGATTGAGGAAGTTTCTTTGTCCCAACTCGCCTCCTATTTTCTCCGTCTTGTACCACTGGGTTTGGCGGCCCTATTGCTCTTGTTGGATATATGCAGAAAGACTTGGTCGAAGAAAGACGCTGGGTTTCGACCGAGGACTATTTCGAGGGGCTGGCTTTCTCTCAACTTAGTCCCGGCCCTCTTGCCGCACAACTCGCGACTTATCTCGGATGGCTACACAGCGGGACTCTAGGCGCAACCCTCATCGGTGTTGCGTTCGTCTTGCCCTCTCTTCTCATGGTTCTCGTGCTGGCGGCTGTATATGTACATTTTGGCCAGCTTCATTGGATTCAAGGGATGTTCTATGGGATTGGAGCGGCAGTAAGCGCCATCATTGTGCGCAGCGCTTGGAGACTTATTCATAAAACTCTTGGCAGGGACTACCTGCTTTGGTTTGTATTTGCAATGTTGGCAATCACCACTGCATGGAGGGAGTCGGAAGCGCTTTGGCTGTTCGTTCTCTCTGGAATTGTTGTAATGATGATTAAAGCTCCGCCCGATGTCCAACGAGTTTTTTCGAAACGCTTAGTCGCGGTTCCCATTGGTCTGTTTGCGTTGTCCATACCCGTCGCATCGAATGGTTTGATGACCATCTTCCTGTTCTTTCTTAAGGCGGGGGCGTTTGTGTTTGGGAGTGGTCTGGCAATCGTGCCTTTCTTGTATGGTGGCGTTGTTGGCGGTTTTCATTGGCTTACAGAGCGCCAATTTATGGACGCAGTAGCTATCGCGATGATTACTCCCGGGCCGGTCGTCATTACTGCAGGTTTCATCGGCTATTTAGTGTCTGGGCCTCTTGGCGCACTTGCTGCAACCCTCGCGGTATTCCTTCCGCCTTATCTCTTGGTTGTTTTCGGAGCGCCGTACTACCGGAGGTTCGCAAAGAATCGGCAAGTCAAAACGTTCGTTCAGGGCGTGACGGCAGCAGCGGTTGGTGCCATCGCAGGTGCAGCGATAATCCTGAGCAGACGTGCAGTGGTGGACATGCCGACCATCGTCATAGCCGTAGTCTCGCTACTTTTACTGCAATTCAAGAAACTACCTGAGCCCTTCATCATTTTGGGCGCTGGCTTGGTGGGCCTCACTATAAGAAACGGTTGGTAGTCATTTTCGTTGGGAGGAAATATGGGAGACAAAATCTCCTCGGTGCGGTTCTTTCAATATGTTGTTCTGATCTTCACAGCTTTACTGGCGACCATTTCTTCAGGGCAGACCCTTAAGAAGATCGCAACGTTCGACCTTCCGGGCCCAGCCGGAAAGAGATTCGACTATCTCACAATTGACGAAGACGATCACTATCTACTCTCGACACATCTTGGGGCCGAGCAGACGTATGTCATAGATTTGACGACGAACAGAGTTGTTGCAACGGTAACTGACACGCCGGGGGTGGAAGGCATCGAATATGTTCCCGAACTAAGAAAGTTCTACACGTCGAATGCTCATGACAATACCATTGGCGTGGTTGATCTGAGACAGATGAAAGTTATCAAAAAATTAAAGACTGAATCCAAGCCGGACGGCAGTGCATATGCCGCGCCGTTTCACAAACTCTATGTTTCTGACGAACGTGGAAGAGCCGAAGCCGTCGTCGATGTAGTGAGTGACGAAATCGTTAAGACATTACATTTCGATAGTGAGACAGGAATGCCTCAATACGATCCCGTAGCTCGCTTAGTGTATGTAAACCTTCAAGACCAAAACGTCTTCGCTGTTATTGATCCATCAACGGACAAGGTAGTTGGTGGGTACTCCGTGGGGCATTGCGAGGGAAACCATGGAATGGCGCTAGACCCGAGCCATCACAGGGCTTTCCTCTCGTGTGAGGGCAACAACCTAATGACGGTATTTGATTTAGATAAGCACTTGCCGATTGCATTCTTGCCATTGGCAGACGGCCCGGACGTAATCAAATTTGATCCCAGTCTTAGTCGTATTTACGTAGCTTGCTATAGCGGCGTACTGTCTGTATTCCATGAGGACGACGCGGATCACTATCGAAAGCTCGAAGATTTTAGAGTCCAACACGCCGTCCACAGTCTCGCCGTCGATGAGAAAACGAGCCGCGTATATACGCCTGAGCAAGAAGAAGACGGAAAAGGCGTAGCGAAGATGGTGGTCTTTGAAGCGGTGACTCCCCATTAATCGCACTTCATTAGGTTTTCAGAACAGCCAGGTTGTTCTGGCTCGATATCTTCCACAGTACCGTGCATTGATATTCCGGCACTGACATGACCGGACTTATGTGTACCAAGTGGAATGAGAGAGAATCCACTTGGAGGAAAAGCGGTCATGAGCATAACGAGGTACAAACCAGAGCAAATCGTAACCATGCTGCGACAGATTGAAGTCAGTATCGCCAATGGA
>DASXCC010000066.1:0-23036 GCA_036491415.1 Terriglobales bacterium
CCTTTGGAGTCCCAGCAAACTTCTCCGGACTCTGGAGCAAGTTAATCATACGGGAAATTGTGTTCGAGCAAAAAGAGCGGACGCGCGAACAAGATCGGTCCAGAAACTTGCCTCATATTGATGAAGTCAAGCGACGAAAAGATTGAAAACCGCTATGACACACAAGGAGAAAATAATGAAACGACAACTGCGTACTTTCGTAGGGGCATTGGTTCTTTTTCTGATGACCGGATCGGCGTTCGGACAGACCATTAGCATAAGCGCGAATGTTCCCTTTAATTTCATCGTGGGAGGCAAGACACTTCCCGCCGGGAAATATGCAATCCGATCCAATGCCACTGGAAGAGTTCTGGCGGTACAGAGCGTGGATTCGGGACTCACCACATTGATCACGACGGGTAACAACATCGGGAGTCACAATTCCCCGGGAAAATCCAGGCTGGTGTTTCGCCAGTACGGCAACCTTTATTTCCTGGGACAGGTTTGGGAGGGCGGATATAACGAAGGTCGCGAGCTGCCCAAAAACAATCGCGAGTCGACGGTGGCAGCGGACTACCAAGTCCTTAGCAGTGCGGTTGTGGTGCCGGCTCTGCGTTAGCGAGCGCTGCCATGACTGAAACCACAAAATGCAGCATATTGATTGCAGGGTACACGCTGTGCCCTCTTCAATTTTTACAAAAGAAACTGAGAAACCAATGACATCTTTAATTCAAACATCGGTAATTCAAACATCTTTAATTCAAACACCGGTACAGGAAGAAGCTGTTACCCCAATTGAGGAACCGGAAATCATCGACTATCCCGCCGATGCTGCCATGTTGAGCGAGGAAAGGGTCGAGCATGCGGTCGAATGGGACGACCTCGAAGAGATACTTAGCGAGGAATGGGAAATTGGAGGCGCAGCCATGACGATCGATCTCATGACGATCGATACGATGACGATCAATACGATGACGATCGATACAATGATCAATACAATGAAGATCGATGCGATCCGCGCCCTGATTGCCGGTGAATAAAACTGAAGGAAACATGAGCGCCATCACAGCCGGAAACAGTTGAATATCTGAAGTGGATTGAAGTCGAGACTAGCTGGCGAGCTTGCGGAGAAATTCAGTTTCAGTCATCCGATACTTGAAGGCTTTACGTCCATCAATAAATACAACGGGGACTTCGTCGGTGAATTGACGGCGGAGGCTATTGTCGCTCTCTACGTCTACTTCCTGCCAAGTGAAACCGCCCCGGCGTTCGAGCTTGTTCAGGGTTTCTTTGACGATCTCGCAAAGGTGGCAACCTTTACGGGAGTAAACCACTACTTGACGTATCTCTTGCATAGCGTTGCGGATTGTATCCCTTAAGTTATCCATTTTCCAGAAAAACTGTATGTCAGTTCTAGCAGTATCAGATGAGATTACGAAGCTTTCTGTTGCAAATTTACGAAATCAGAAGGTAATGAAAGTCAAAAACCGAATTAGGCAGTATGGACTGAGTTCCTATACAAGGGTTTACAATCCCATTGCATGAAAGCGCGAATAAGAGCAAACAGCGGTTCCAAAGATCGTTCATCGAAGGACGGTTTAGCGAAGGTTTCGGAAAAACTTCGTCCTTTGTCTGGTAAGAATGCGTTAATTACCGGCGCAGCGCAACGGCTCGGAAGGGCATCCGCATTGGCCCTGGCGGGGGCAGGGGCGAATATTGCCATCACCTACCGAAATTCCGAGAAAAAAGCCTTGGCGACGGTCGCAGAGATCGAAGAATTTGGCGTAAAAGCCATTGCATTGTCCTGCGATGTGACGGATGAGTTGAGCGTAAAGGACACTGTCCATGAAGCCGCCGAGCAGCTGGGAGGTCTGGACATTCTGGTAAATAATGCCGCGAATTACGAAACCGTCGATTTCGCCAAGATCACCCTTAAGCAATGGGATGATATCTTTGCCTCCAATGCACGAGGGCCGTTCCTGGTGTCGCGAGAAGCTTTGCAATACTTGAAGCCGCGCAAAGGAAAGATTATCAACATGGGGTCGCTCGGTGGACTGCGAGCGTGGGCGGACCATGCACATTATTGCTCGTCCAAGGCAGCAGTCCACATGCTGACCAAGGTCATGGCCAAAGCCCTGGCGCCGGAAATCTCGGTAAATTGTGTAGCACCGGGGATGATTGATTTAGGCGAAGCCGCCGCCGCAGAGTTCATGAAAAAGATGGCCAGGCAGACGCCCATGAAGCGCAATGGAACCGGAGAAGAGATTGCTGCGGCTGTATTGTTTTTTGCCACGGCCCCTCATTTCATCACCGGGCAGATTCTTGTGGTGGATGGGGGATTGAATTTGTAAGCAGCTTTTCGCCATCCCCGTCCTATATCATCAATATTCAGATCATTAAGAGTTCACATCATTCATCTGATCGAGTCCTGACTCCCTCATGAAGCAATGGATCATCGTTGTTCTTTTCATCTCGTGCAGTGTTCTGTGCCACGCTCAAACCAAGCCTGAAGATGGCGGCCATGAGGTCCAATTCTGGTCCGGTGGCGGGCATTCGGTTTCCGGCGGACGGTCCGATATTAGTGTTTGGAATGCCGGTGGGCGTTTTGGATGGATACTGACTGCTCCGCACGGCCCTGGATTCTTAAAGGGAAGGTTCGAGTATGTGCTGGATGCGACTCCAGTATTTGTTGTATTTCAGCCGGGGGGTACAGCTTACGGAGCCGGCTTCAGTCCTCTCGGATTGAAGTGGCTGCTGGCAACGCGTGGCAGTGTGTCTCCATATTTTGAATTGAATGGCGGAATGCTCTTCAGCAATCACGACATTCCTGCTGGAACCAACACTGTGAACTTTACCGATGCCGCGGCCTTCGGTGTCCACTTTCTGCGCGACTCTTATAACTGGAGTGTGGAAGCCCGCTATATGCATATTTCTAATGCGGGATTAGCACCGCTAAATTCCGGTGTAAACACCGTGCAGGTGCGAATCGGAATTGGAAAATTTTTCCACTGCAAACATTGAGGAGGGTCCTTGCTTCGTAAAAGTCATTGCATTCTCATTGCCGCAATTCTTTGTCTTCCTTCTTTTTCTCCGGCACAAGCGAACATTCCTAGCTGGGTGGCAACCAGCAATCAATACGCGAACTTGTTGCTGAAAGTGGCAATGAAGCACAGCCCGGAAGCGGGATCGCAAAATGGACTGGCCGAATACGATACAAAAATCGCACAACCCACGCTCGCGGATGAAGACCAGGAACGGAAAGAAACCGAATCCGCGCTCGCGGAGTTGAAGAGTGCCTTAAAGCAGCCGCAGCAAAAAGAAGTCGCGGAGGATTTGCAGATCATGGTCCGCCGCGTTGAGTTGAACTTTCGCCGGCAGGATTACGCTCGCGCTCATTCGGTGCCGTTCCTGAATGCCAGCAGCATCGTCTTCGGGGGCCTGCACATTCTGCTCGACTCGCAAACTCCAGCCGAACGGCGCGACGCCGCGGTTGTGAGAATTCGTGAATATGCCGGACTGGAGCAGGGCTACAAGCCGATTACCGAAATTTTGAAACAACGCGTCATGGAGCAGATGGCGAAGCCGGGAGTGATTTATCCATCCAAGAATCAAATTGAAACTGAGATGGGACGGAACTCGAATTACATCGAGGGAATTACCACGCTACTGGAAAAGTACAAGCTTTCTGGGTGGCAGGAGCCATTTGCCACGTTAAAGCAGCAGCTTGCCGACTACGATGCATGGACGAAGGCCACGGTGTTGCCGAAGGCCCGTACAGATTTCCGTTTGCCTCGGGAGCAGTATGCGCTGAATTTGGAAGGTTACGGAATCGACATTACGCCTGAACAAATGGCGGCAATGGCACATAAAGCCTTCGCCGAAATTCAGGAGGAGATGAAACCCCTCGCCGCCCAGATTGCGCAACAGCAGCATCTGCCTTCGAGCGACTATCGCGATGTGATGCGCGAATTGAAAAAGCAGCAGTTAGTAGGGGATGCGATTCTGCTTTTTTATGAGGGGCGGCTGAAGCAGATTGAAGGGATCGTAAATGCACAACAGATTGTCACGTTGCCTGACCGCCCAGCACAGATACGCATTGCGACTGCAGCGGAAACCTCCCAGACGCCCGCGCCACACATGCAACCTCCACCGTTTTTGCACAATACGGGACAAAAAGGCGCGTTTGTGCTGCCGTTGAATTTGCCGCCGAGCCAGGGCCAAAGCACAACCGACAAATATGACGACTTCACGTTTGACGCAGCCGCCTGGACATTGACTGCGCATGAGGCGCGTCCCGGACATGAGTTGCAATTCGACTCGATGCTCGAGCATGGAGTTTCTCTGGCACGTGTCCAGTACGCTTTCAACAGCACCAATGTTGAAGGATGGGGACTTTACGCCGAATATCTGATTAAGCCTTATATGCCTTTGGATGGGCAGCTTGTTTCGCTCGATTACCGTTTGTTGCGGGCAGCACGGGCATTTCTGGATCCGGAATTGGAGATGGGAAAAATTCAGCCGGCGGAAGCTTACCGGGTGTTGCAGGATGATGTGATTTGCTCGCATGCTTTCGCCGAAGAGGAAGTGGAGCGCTTCACCTATGGCTCTCCGGGGCAGGCAAGCAGTTATTTCTATGGATACACAAAATTAATCGCGTTGCGAAAAGATGTGGAAGCGAAGCTCGGCGCCAAATTCAATCAGAAGAAATACCACGACTTCATTCTTGCCCAAGGCCTGCTGCCGCCGGACTTGCAGCGCAAGGCCGTCATGGAAGACTTTGTGACGAAACAGTAGCAGACGCCGCGAACCCAACTTCTATCTTCTGTACAGATTTCCTGTTGGTTACCATCAAGAGATTACGGCACAAGAGATCCAATCGATCGGCGCAGTGAAGACCGCAAGTGCGTACATGCCGCGCGCGTCGTTCTTTCAGAAGCTTTACCGTCATCTTTCCCGTCAAACCAGTTCCGGCCGCTTTATTCCCCAAATCGATGGACTTCGCTTTGTCGCGATCGCAATGGTGGTGCTGTATCACTTGAATGGATACATGGTCGCCAAAGCTGGAGTGGATTTGCATGCTGTAAAACAAGAGTGGTTGCAGCAAATCGCGAGTGTTGGTTTTCATGGTGTTGAATTATTTTTCATTATCAGCGGATTTATTCTGGCGCTTCCTTTTGCTGCGCACTACTTGCACGGAGCGCCGAAAATTGATCTGAAGAAGTATTACCTGCGCCGGCTTACTCGCCTGGAACCGCCCTACATTCTTGCTGCCTTTATACTGTTCGTTTTTGCAGTTGCCGTGCAGGGAAGATCGGCGGGGATGTTGTTGCCGCATTTGGGCAGCAGCTTTTTCTATCTTCACAGCCTGATTTACGGACAGATGAGTCCGGTGATTGGCGTGGGTTGGTCGCTGGAAATCGAAGTCCAATTTTATTTATTAGTGCCGCTTCCTACCTTTCTGTTTGCCATTCGCAGGCAATGGTTGCGGCGGACTGTGATACTGGCCCTGATGTTTGCCGCGATGGCCGTGCAGGTTGACCCCCTGCAGAATTCCGGCCGGTTCTCGCTGTCGATTTTGGCGTTCCTGCAATTTTTTTTCGCGGGCTTTCTTCTTGCCGATGTTTACCTCGAGGATTGGAAAAGAAATCCGGTAAAAGCTTTTTATTGGGATGGAATCGCACTCATAGCGTGGCCGCTGCTGTTTGTGATGCTGCGCGTGCCAGAGTTTATGCGCTGGTGCTTCCCTCTATTCGCTCTTGTTCTTTATTGCGCGGCTTTTCGCGGGAAGATTTGCAGTTGGATGTTTTCTTTACGTGGGATCACCGTGATCGGCGGAATGTGCTATTCGATCTACCTGATCCACTATGAAATCATTTCTTTGGTCGCTCGCTTCACGAAAAATATTGGAGAAACCTTGCCGTATTGGGCACATCTCGCGCTGCAATTGGTTTTTGTAGCTCCCGCCGTACTAATGGTTTGTGGCGTTTATTTCCTGCTAATTGAAAAGCCGTGCATGCGTCCTGATTGGCCCCAGCGTCTTGTGCGGGTGGTTTGGAAAGCTGAGAGCCGCGAAAAAGTTGTGAATGAACAACGTTGTGCGGCCGAACCTGAACTTGTGCATACTTCCTGATTTTTCCCGCATGCGTGCAGTGATATTCTTCTCCTGATGCCCACGCTTGTTGAATGCGTCCCTAATTTTTCCGAAGGCCGTGATGCTGCAAAAGTAGATGCCATTGTTGCCGCGATGAAGATGGACGGCGTGCATCTTCTCGATCGCGAAATGGACGCCGATCACAATCGCTGCGTCATAACATTAGTCGGCGAAAAGGAAGCAATTCAAGAAGCGGTGATTCGTGGAGTAGGCAAAGCGGCCGAGTTGATCGATCTGAACCTGCATCAAGGTGCGCACCCGCGATTAGGCGCGGCTGACGTGGTGCCGTTTATCCCGATAGAGGGTGTCACGATTGAAGATTGCGTGGCAATGGCGCGGCATGTGGGAGCCGAAATCTGGAAGCGATATCAGGTGCCGGTTTATTTCTACGAAGCTGCGGCGCTTTCGCCCGAGCGCCAGAATCTGGAAAATATCCGTCGCGGACAATTTGAAGGCATCCGCGCTGAGATCGCGACCAATGTTGGGCGCAAACCGGATATTGGCAACCTGGAATTGCATGCGACCGCCGGGGCGGTAGTTGTGGGCGCGCGAAAGTTTCTTGTCGCTTACAACATTTTCCTTAATACACCGGACGTGGATATCGCCAAGAAGGTGGCGAAGGCTGTGCGCTTTTCCAGCGGTGGGCTCAAGTTTGTGAAAGCGGCTGGATTTCTAGTTCGCGGACTGGCGCAAGTTTCCATGAACCTTACGGACTTCGAACAAACATCCATGCATCAGGTGTTCGAGGCAGTCAAAACAGAAGCCGCGAAGTATGGCGTGATGCCGCTATCGAGCGAAATTATCGGGCTGGTTCCCAAGAAAGCTCTGGAGCAAGTGGCTGCGCATTTTCTGCAAATAGAAAATTTCGACTCCTCGCTGATTTTGGAAAATCGTCTTGTTGCTGTTACGAGCAAGCCCGTATCCAACGGATTGCGTGCCGGCATCGATCCATTTTTGAATCGGCTTGCCGCGTCTACCGCGACTCCCGGCGGAGGAAGCGCGGCCGCCGCCAGCGGCGCCATGGCTGCCGGTCTCGCACACATGGTCGCTGCAATGTCGAAAGGCAAAAAGGCTTATGCACAGTATGAAGGCGAATTAGCTGAGGCGATCGCGCGCCTTGCAGAGTTGCAGGCACAATTAACCGCAGCAATTGACGCGGACGCCGATTCTTATAAAAACGTAATGAAGGCCTACAAGGCACATCGCGAGGCCAATCAATCCGCGGAGTCCGGTGCTGCGGCGCGTAATGCTCTTCGCGGGGCCGCCGAGGTTCCGCTTGGCGTTGCGCAAAAATCCGCCGAAGTGGGACGCATGGCCAAGGGGCTGATTTCTAAAACAAATCCCAATATGGTTTCAGACCTGAAAACGGCCAGCGCATTGGCCCGGGCGGCCATCGAAGGAGCCATCGCGAATGTTCAGGTCAATTTGCAGTCGATGAAGGAGTTTATTGTGGATTCGCAGTCTTTTGACGCCGAAAAAGCGTTTATTGAAGAGATCTCCAGGCTGGTGAAAGAAGTTAAGGTGCAGGATCTGTGATGCTCGTCGAGAGTCGTGTCTATATAGAATCAAGAATGGTACTTTGGTGCCACCTGCATAGCTCCTAAAACGCATAAAATAAGGTTTATCCAGATGCAAGTTGACCGGGCTTCTTCGTTTAGCATCTAAGTACACATACGTTGAGGTATTTATGAATCGAATCAAGTTTGCCACCTTCGGGTTGGTGTTTTTATGCACGTCCGCTTTTGCCATGCCCATGGGCTCATCGGCGCGGACTGTAATTCCTTCGAGTGTTCAGCAGATCATTTCCGTGGACTATCGCGCGCTGAAAAATTCTGATACCGCCATGGCCCTCAAGCAACAAGTACTGCCACCGGCGTTGAAAGAGTTTGAGAATGTATTGAAGGGGGTGGGGATCGATCCAGACCAGGACCTCGATCAATTGTCGTTTGCTTCGTATCGCACCGCCAAAAATGGCACGAATGTTGTTGGCATCGCACAGGGAGAATTTCCTGAAAAAGTCGTGCTGAAGAAGATGACGTTGCGCAAGATTAAGCCGGTGAAGTATCACGACGTGGATGTCTATCCCATGTCCAGTGGTATGCAGATGGTGTTCCTGGACGACAGCACGCTATTGTTCGGCGACATGAACGCTGTGAAAGGCGCCCTCGATGCGCGGGATGGATACACACCGTCGATTGAAAGCAATAATCAAATTACTGACATGATGGGAAGCGTCGATTCCGGAACGGTGTGGAGCGTGCTCGACCAGTCGGGAACGCAAAACATGCTCCTTTCTGCGATGGGCGATGCAGCGAAACTTGCCGATTACGACACGGTGAAGAAACGCCTTTTGGGATCACGCTATACGATGAACTTCCAGAACGGCGTAAATTTTGATCTGGATGTCGTGACCGAAGACTCTGTGACCGCAGCGACACTTTCTACTCTGGTTAAAGCTGGCGTGCTCTATAAGAAGATGACGGCCTCCGCGATTGAGAAAGTTGCACTCGATAACGTGACAATCAACTCGGACAGCTCCAATTTGCAAATGCACTTCAAGGCTGACGACAAACAATTCCAATCGTTGTTGCATTCAGACTTGTTCGCGGCTGTTTCGAAGTAGAATGGTTCTTGAGGGAAATAAAAATCCGCTTCGCGAGAAGCGGATTTTTTATTTATGCGCCGCTAGTTTCTCACGTTCTTTCTTGAGGGTTTGTAATAGTTGAAGCAAAGTCTGTCCGTCCGGATAACGAAAATCATTGAAATACCACTGACCGTCCTGCTGTCTGACTTCCGCCGTTAACGCAAGTGCTACTTTTTCTTCCGGAGGCGCGTAATCGATATCAACCCAGTAACTATCATTCTTTTTATTGATGATGCCAATCTTATAGTTCTCATCGGGATATTGACTCGCTAAAAACGGATCGAAGTCCAAACCAACAATCTCGTCAGCTTTAGCCTGAGCTTTAGCATCTTCATGCAGCTTATGCACTAATTCAGGACTGAAAAGTTTCGGTTTCATCCATATTGCAATACTGTAGTCAGGTTTAGAATTTCTTCGCATTGCTAACGGAATGTACCAGTTATAAAAATCCTGTACAAAGCTGCGAACCGATGCACTCGCGTCCTGATCAGAATTAGTTTGTGCTGAAGTATGAGGCGTGATTAACAGCAGGCAGATAAATCCAGTAAGGATAAATTTCATAGGCCGGCTGCCCATGGCGATGCGCTAGACCTTCACGGCAACTTCTTCTTTCGCCGCGTAGTGCGAATTCACATAGTTGTCGAGGATTTTGCGGAACTCGGCCACGATGTGATCGCCGCGGAGCGTCGTAAACAAGCGGCCATCGACATAAACTGGAGCTTTGGGTTCTTCAAACGTGCCGGGCAGTGAAATGCCGAGGTTGGCATGTTTGGACTCGCCCGGGCCGTTCACCACGCATCCCATCACTGCGACTTTCATCTCTTCGACGCCGACGTAATGGCCCTTCCATGTGGGCATCTGATCGCGCAGGTAACTCTGGATCTGTTCGGCCATCTCCTGGAAGAACGTGCTCGTGGTACGGCCGCAACCGGGACAGGCTGTCACCTGCGGCGTGAAGCTGCGAAATCCCATGGACTGCAAAATCTGCTGTGCGACGCGAACTTCCTCGGTACGGTCGCCACCCGGCGCGGGCGTCAACGAAACGCGGATAGTATCGCCGATGCCTTCCTGCAAGAGCACGCTGAGCGCGGCGCTTGAAGCGACGACTCCTTTGGCTCCCATGCCGGCTTCGGTGAGTCCAAGGTGCAGCGGATAACTGCAGCGCGCGGCAAGCGCGCGATAGACGTCGATCAAGTCCTGCACGCCGCTGACTTTCGCGCTAAGAATAATCTGGTCGGGGCGAAGTCCGTATTTTTCCGCAAGGGAAGCGGAGTTTAGCGCGCTCACGACCATCGCTTCCATCATGACTTCGCGAGCAGCTTTTGGCTCGGGGGACTTCGAGTTTTCGTCCATCATGCGCGTGAGCAGCGCCTGGTCAAGCGATCCCCAGTTCACGCCGATACGCACCGGCTTCTGGTTCTCGACAGCGACCTCGATCATGATGCGGAAGTTGTCGTCGTTTTTGCGCCCCACACTAACATTGCCGGGATTGATTCGATACTTGGCCAGCGCCCGTGCGCAGTCGGGATATTTCTTCAGCAGAAGATGCCCGTTGTAGTGAAAGTCGCCGATGATGGGAACTTGCACACCCTGTTTGTCGAGTTGCTCAACAATGGGGGCAACCGCTGCGGCAGCCTCATCGTTGTTCACGGTTACCCGGACGAGCTCTGAACCTGCACGGGCAAGCGCCGCAACTTGCTTAACTGTCGAAGCGATATCAGCCGTGTCGGTGTTGGTCATTGACTGCACCACAATCGGTGCAGCGCTGCCTATGCGTACGCCGCCAATCGAGCCGGTGACCGTGTTCCTGCGATGAATCGTAGCCATGTGGAATCTTTAGTTTAACAGAGGAAACAGGCCGGAAAATAGTGTCGCAGAGAGTGCATATTTGCAACTCACAGTATTCAATAGAGTAAAAATTTTAACTGCCTGTAGAACACTAAGGCTCTGAGATGGGTTCAATGCTGCCCAGCAGAACTGCATACCCGAAAATTCCTAATAGCAGGATGACCGTGGCGGTAGCGAAGGCGGATTGGAACGAATGGGTCGCGGCGGCGATGTATCCGGTGATGATGGGCGCGGAGATGCCTCCGATCTGGCCAGCAAAATTGGCGATGCTGCTGAGCGTGCCCACGCTCTCGCGAGGTGCGATGAGGGACGGCACAGTCCACGCGACAGGCGCGGCTGCGGCGAGTCCGCCGAGGGAGATGCTGATCCAAAGGAGGGCAGTGACGGGGCTATGCGAATGGCCCGCACCAAGGATTCCCAAGCCAAGCGCCGTGCCAATGATCAAGATGGATTGCCGGACTTTGTTGGAATTCCAGCCGCGGCTGATGAGCGCGTCCACCAACCATCCGCCGACAATTAAGTCCGTCGCCGTGGCGAAGAGCCAAGGGACGCTGGTGTAGAAAACAGAGTGCAAGAGGTCTACATGCAGAGCGACCGACAAATAACTTGGGAGCCAGGTGAGCAGAAGAAAAAAGCTGTAATTGTATGCGCCCCAGCCGAGCGCCAATCCGTAGACTTTTTTCTGCCGTAATAAATATCTCAGGAATGAACTGCGGGATGCACTGCCCGCGGTGTCTTTCTTGTCTTCCGGCTGCGCACCGCCTTCCAGCAAGAATGCGTGTTCTTCGGGGGAGAGTCCGGCATCCTCGCTAGGATTGCGATAGAACCAATAAAACAGAACAAAATAAACAAAGCTGATGATGCCGGTGGAGGCGAAGCTCCATCGCCAGCCAAAGTGTATAAGCAGCAAACCAAGAACAGGCACGCCGATGGCGGTCGAGAGCTTTGCGGCGGCATCGGTGATCGCCATGGCGAGACTTCGTTCACGCTTGGCAAACCAATATCCAATGGCCTTGGCATTGGCGGGAAATGTTGGAGACTCGCCGATGCCCAACAGAAATCGTGCGGAGAACAATGCGCCCATGCTGGGGGCGGCTGCGGCGGCAAACGATGCCATGCTCCACAAAAAAGTACTAATGCGCCCGACTCGCTTGATGCCGAAGCGGTCGAGCAACATTCCAGAGGGAATTTGCATGAACGCGTAGGTCCAACTGTAGGCGCTGGAGAGATAACCGAAAGCCACCAAGGAAAGCCCGAAAGACGCATGCAGCGCGTCCTGACAGACCGAAAGATTGACGCGATCAAAGAAATTTACCAACACGCCAAAGCCAAGAAGAAAAGCCATGCGCCAGCGTCGATTAGGAATTGGCCGGCGAGGGATTGGAGGATTGAGGTGGCTACTTGGAGGCAAAGTTTCCTGGAAGTGAAGAGTTTTGAGGCAAGCAGAGTTGTATCACATAAGTTGCTTGAGAAGGAAAGCGGAGAAACTGGCGGAGAGGGTGGGATTTGAACCCACGATACCCGTTAAGGTATGTCCGCTTTCGAGGCGGGTCGTTTCAACCACTCACGCACCTCTCCGCGTCGGACAATATTCGATTTTCATCAGCGCGTTGCGCGCGCATTCTTACGCAGGCATTCTTGCTGGCTGTGATTTCAACTCATGTCTTGCAATGAGCAGCGCAATTTGTCCGGATAGCTCTCAAAGTCGAATCCAGCAAGCTAATCGGATTTCTTTTCTACTCTTCGCTGGCGAAAAAAATCCTGTAATAAATCAGCACAACGGCTGGCGAGAACTCCTCCGCGAACTTCCATCTGGTGATTCATCTTCGGGTGATTTAGCACCTTCATCACCGAATGGACCGCACCCGCTTTCGCATCGTCCGCGCCGTAAATTAAGCGCTTAATTCGGGCGTGCATGAGCGCGCCAGCGCACATCGCACACGGTTCAATTGTAGCAAACAGCTCACAGTCGCTCAGGCGGTGATTACCAACGTTTTTACTGGCCTCGCGCAAAGCCATCGTCTCCGCATGGGCGGTAGGGTCAGAGTGTGTGAGGTTCGAATTCCATCCCCGACCGATGATTTCATTGTTGCGCACTACCACCGCGCCAATGGGGACTTCTCCGGCTTCGAGCGCACGCTGGGCGGTGCGGAGAGCTTCTTCCATCCAGAGTTCATCGGTTGTAGTGGAATTGTCCATGAGGCTTGAGGAAGTATTTTACTGTCCCAGTTTCTGTTGAGAAAGGATAGTTGCCAGCAAAGGAAGGCCCGCCCGCACGGGCTGATTCACGAAAATATACTTGCCGCCGTTTTCGGCCAGTAGATAAGCGGAATTGGGCTGCAGTCTACTTAAGGCTTGCTGCCGCAATTCCTCAGGAACGAAAAGGAAGATTCGGTTCGGGCCGTGCCATAGGGAAGAGAATTGCTGGTCGTCTATGAATGTGAGCGGAATGTCAGGATATTTAGAACCGTATTCAAGATTAGTGCCCGTGCATCCATTCCAGATCAAGTCGTGGCGAAATGTGTAGTAGGCAATGCTTGATCCGTAATTGAAGTCGCCATACTGAACGATCTGGTCCTGCGCGCGAAGATAAGGAATGATGGTGTTTGCCAAGTCGCGCGAAGCCATGCGGGGTGAGAATCGCTGAAAGGCCCAGTTCGCGGCGAAGTAAAACACCAGCATGGCGAAGGCAACGGTTAGCGTGGAGGCCAAAGGTTTTTGCTTGCGGCGCAATATCCAGGCAATGCTGAACCCGACAAGAAAAACAATTCCGGCCATGATCGCCGGACCGCGGAAGATGGCGAACGTCTGCGGCGTGAGATCGAGAATGTGCGCCATGGAAAGACGATAGGTGTCTTCCGAGTGATACTGGATCAAGCTGGCCACATCGCGAGTGTGAATCTCCATTGAGAGCCAGATCAGAGTTCCCAGGCAAGCAGCCATGAGCAAGCCAACAAAAGCTAACCCGCCTTGCAGCCATGTAAGCCAGCGCGAGTGAGATGCTTCGGCGCGGGCAAGGCCGAGTCCTAACAGCATGGCAATCGCAGGCCACGCGCCAAAACTGTAGTACTCCATGCGTGATCCGCTGGTGAAAGAAAAGAAAACTAAAATAAACCCAGCCCACGTAAATAAGAGCAGTCGCGCTTGCAGTGCGGGTTCCATGTTCCTGCCCCACGCGCGAAGACGGGGGAATTCTTTGATCGCGTATCCGACGAAGATGCTCCACGGAAAAAACCAAACCAGATGGAGCGCCCACCAAAGCAGCAACGGCGTGGCTTCATAGTCTGGTGGATAACGAGTGCCGACGGCGCGCTTGAAATGCTCATTGATGAAGTAGGACCAGAAGAATCCGTGGGCGCGGTGTTCCGCAAGCAGGTGCCAGGGGACGGCGATGATCAGAAAAATCAATGCGCTGGAAAAGAAATGGAGTTCACGCCAGCGATTCCAGCCGCGAGTAAAGAGGACGAAAAAGAACAAAATCCCCAGCGGGAAAACCACACCGACGAGTCCCAACGTCAATACGGCGAGTGCCATGCAGGTGGCTGCGCCCCAATAACCCCATCGCGCATTCATGGAACCTGTCCAGGCGCGGAGGAAGAAATAAAAACATGCGGTCATTTCAAGCGCAAAGATGGCTTCGGGGATCATGACTCGCGTGAACATGTACAGTCCCACGCTTGTGGCCATGACGAGTCCGCCATAAAAGCCTTCGCGCTCCCCGAAGAATCGGCGCGCAAAAAAGTAAATCATTAACGTGAGGCCGATCACCGAAAGCGACAAGGGAAGGCGGGTCTGGAACGCTCCCTGACCGAACAATTTGTAGGAGACGGCAACCATCCAAAAATGAATGGGAGCTTTTTCCAGGTAGCGAATGCCATTCTCGTACATCACAACCCAGTCGCCGCGCTGGAGCATTTCGCGCGAGACCAAAGCGTGCGCCGCGTCAGCATCATCAAGCAGGGAAGGCTTCGTGGCCGTGCCGAGATAAATTACGGCAGAGATCAACAACAGGAGAAGAATGGAGAGCTTGCGACTCATTCTCGGTTGGGGAAACCCTCCACTTTCAAATATCGGAACGTATATGCGTTAGAAACAATTGTTCATCATAGCATCGGAAAATCAGGAAAACCTGTGCGGAGTGCCGGATTGATCCGCTATAGCGCGGGTTGTTGCTGCGTCATGCAATGGATGGTGCCGAAGCCCCAAACGAGATCGCCGCAGTAAATGCCGACGATCTCGCGATCAGGGAAGAGATCGGCAAAAATGTCGAGCACCACGCGATCATTGGGATCGTTGAACACAGGGACCAAAACAATTCCGTTGGCGATGTAGAAATTTGCATAGCTTGCCGGCAGGCGCGTGTCTTCGAAAATAACCGGCGCAGGCATGGGAAGATCAATGATGGCCAGTGGCTTTCCATTCTCATCAGTAGCCGAACGCAGGCGGCGAATGTTTTCGCGGAGGGCTTCGTAATTGTCTTCGCCCGGATCGGACTCCACGCAAGTAACGACGGTGTCAGGAGCGACGAAGCGCGTGAGGTCATCCACGTGGCCGTGCGTGTCGTCGCCAGCGATGCCGTTGTCCAGCCAGATGACGTTCGAGATTCCCAGATATTGCGAGAAGACTTTTTCGTAGTCTTTGCGCTTCATGCCGGGATTGCGTTGCTGCATTTTGCTCAGCAGGCATTCTTCGGTAGTCAGCAAAGTCCCTTGGCCATTTACATCAATCGAGCCGCCTTCGAGAATGACGGGCTTCTTGTTGCACGTTGCGCGAAATTGTTGCGCCTCAGCGGTCTCAGCCATCAGGCTGCCGATTTTTTCGTCGTGATGCCAATTGGAATATTTTGCCCAGGCATTGAAGCGCCACTTTATCGCGGAGATTTGTTGCCCATCTTCCGTACACACAAACGTGCAACCAGAGTCGCGTGTCCAAACACGATCGGTACGCCAACGGTGGAAGCGAACGTTGTCGTTTAAAGCGTTGGCACGCTTGAGAACTTTGCGGGCTTCTTTTTCAGAAGCCGGATTATTCGCAATGATTTCGACCCGTTCATGTTTGGATAGATTGCGGATGATCTCGGCATATACCCAGGGAATGGGCTCGAACTTTCCCGGCCAATCGCCACGATTGTGCGGCCAGGCCAGCCATGTGGCTTCGTGTGCTTCCCACTCCGCGGGCATACGCAATTTGGGAACTCTTAAAGTCTTACTTGAATGTTTGAGAGTCATCGAAAAGTTTATGGATCGATCATGCGATTGGTAATCTGCGCGTAACTGTCAATGCGGCGGTCGCGCAGGAATGGCCAGTTGCGGCGAATCTCTTCGAGGGCACGCAGGTCCACTTCGCCGAGCAGAATCTCTTCTTTATCATGCGAGCCTTCCGCCATGACTCTGCCAAAAGGATCGCAAAGGAATGATCCTCCCCAGAACTCCAGACCTTGTCCGGGAGCAGATTTGCCGAGCACGTCGCCTGTTTCAAAGCCGACGCGATTCACCACGCCTACATACACCCCATTGGCGATGGCATGCGAGCGCTGGATGGTCCGCCAAGCATCGTGCTGCGCTGTGCCGAACTCCTGCTTCTCGGCGGGATGCCATCCGATAGCCGTCGGGTAAAACAGAATCACCGCGCCTTGCAGTGCGGTAAGCCGCGCACCTTCCGGATACCACTGATCCCAGCAGACAAGAGTGCCGAGACGTCCGATTTCAGTGTCGAAAGCGCGGAAGCCGAGATCGCCGGGCGTGAAGTAGTACTTTTCGTAATAAAGGGGATCGTCCGGAATGTGCATTTTGCGGTAGAGGCCGCGCAATGCGCCGTCGGTATCGAAAATAACTGCCGTGTTGTGATAAACGCCCGCCGCGCGCTTTTCGAATAACGACGCGATCAGGACAATCTTTAATTGCTTCGCGAGGTCAGAAAGCTTTTGCGTTGTCTCTCCGGGAATAGGTTCAGCAAGATCGAACAGAGAAGCATCTTCACGCTGGCAGAAATATTGCGTCTGGAAAAGTTCCGGGAGGCAGACGACCTGCGCGTCTTTGGCGGCGGCTTGACGTACAAAATCCATGGCACGCGCGAGGTTCTTCGCAGGATCGGAAGACGCCGACATCTGCACTAATCCGACTTGGAATTTCTCTGACGCCAACTTCAATCCCTCCGGCGACTTAGAATACCAAACTCAAAATATTGATGCGGTTTTCAGCAGATAGTTCCAAATTTGCGCGCTTGTGAAGGCAAAATAAAACGGCCCGCAAGCTTTGCGCAAACGGGCCGAGAAATTCCGCGAACTTAATCAAAAATGAAAATTGCGGATGCGATGACGGTTGTCCACAAGCCGCGCTTATCACCCACGGCAGACTGCGTGACGTTCGCTGTACGGACAATTTTGTTGGAGATACGGTAGATCTCCTTCTTTTCGTCCCAGGAACGGTCGGAGTCGAATTCGACGTTCAGTGTAGTTGCCAGCATTTCCGCGGCAAGTTCTTCCGCATAGTCTCCGGCTGCGTCTTCGGTTTCACCGAAGGAGTGATGTTCGCTCAAGTAGCCATAAGTATTGCGGTCAGCCGGAATGGCCACGCCGATGCTGGAAGCCAGAAGGCGATGCGGCTCATGCGTGGAATTTTCCGCGACCACGGCAAACACAACTTCGCCAGGGTTGAGGTACTTCAATCCCTGAGATCTTGCAATCAACTTGCAATTTGGCGGGAAAATGGAAGAAACCCGGACTAAATTCTGTGCGGCGATGCCTGCGTCTCTGAGAGCCAGCTCGAAAGAAGTAAGACGCTCTTTATGTTTACCGACCCCCTTGGTGAAGAAAATCTTCTTGGGGACCATGTCTTTTCCCAATTCCTGTTCCTCCCGAATACTTATCGATGAATTCCGGTTAAATCTAACACAGCAGTTTACCGAAAGAATATGAAAAGTGATTAACATCTAACAAAAAAATAGCGGAACCGCGAAAATTGCTCGCCGATCCCGCTATTTTGGAATTGCAGACCGATTAGTGGGCCGCAGCCACGGAAACGACATTCACGGTCGTTCCACTGGCGGTGCCTTTAACGGTAGCTTTCTGTCCAGCCAATTTATCCAGATCGGCTAGGGTCTTGGCATCTTTGGTTTCGAGCGTATAGACCTTTTCGCCATCGATTAAGGCATATTTCGAGCCTTGCTTAATGCAGGCGCGAGTGCACTCGGTGGGGCTACCGTCCATTTCGTGCTTGGTGCCGCACATGGCATCACCCACTTCGCCTGTAAAAGTTTGCGTCCCAGCGGCAAATGCGGAGATGCTGAGTGCCAGGGCGAGAGTCAGTGTTCCGAAGCTGAATGTGTATTTTGTCAAACCAGACCGCATGTATTCGTTCTCCTTAGAGTTGGGTTACTGAATATTAGAGTCGTGACGCCGCCGCCAGTTACAGCATCTGTTGAAGTTTATCAAAGCCGCTGGTGTCCCTTGTCACAGTTTGTCAACAGAATGCTGACTTTGCGGCTGACAGGGGATAGTCTGAATGCTTACAATTATTTTATGCGGATGAAAAAAGTCTTAATTGTATGGGGAATTTTTCTGCTTGGTCTGGCTGCCATGGGTTTTGCGCAGAGCCAGGATGATGAAGATCTTACCTCTGATGTTAGTTTTGTCGTGCTCAAGGGATACAGCGGAAAACCGATACGGAATGCCGCTGTGGTTGTGCATCCCGTAAATACCCACGGAAAACAGGAACGCAGTGGAATCGAATTAAAGACCGACGAGGATGGTAAAGCGCACTTCGAAGGCGTTCCTTATGGCAAGATGCGCATACAGGTGCTCGTTCCCGGATTTCAGACCTACGGCGGAGATTACGAGATCAAAGACCCTACGTTTACGATCACCGTAAAAATGGAGCGTCCAAAAGGCCAGTATTCGATTTATGACGAGCACGGCAATGACAATGGGGGCCAGCAGAAACCGCCCAGCTCCGGCTCCGACCAAAAACAATGAGTTTGTTACCAACTGAGCGCAAAATTTATGGACTATTTACTGAAAACTGAGCCCAGCGAATATTCTTTTGCTGATCTGCAAAAAGATCAGACAACGGTGTGGGATGGAGTTTCGAATCCGGTAGCGTTAAAGCATCTGCGCGGGATGAAACCGGATGATCGACTGGTGATTTATGAAACCGGCGATCACAAAAGCGCTGTGGGAAATGCGACGGTGGTAAGCGTAGATGCGAATGACCCGAAAAATCCCCGAGTCAAAATCAAAACAGGAAAGCCCACCAAGAAGGCCGTCAGTCTGGCGGAAGTGAAAGCCAATCCAAGTTTCGCGGAATCCCCGTTAGTGCGCCAAGGCAGGCTCAGCGTTGTGCCGCTGAATAAAGAGCAGTACAAATTCCTTACTGGTGAATAAAATCAGGGCTTGAATCGCACATAAAGATTCAAACCCTTTAAACTTAATTAGGCGACCGCTTCCTGCGGGGCAGTACGGGTTAGCACCTGAATATTTTGCTGGATGGCGCTGACTGCCTTCTTCACTTCCGGATCTCCCGGGCCTTCAGGATGAAGGACGTGAATGTAACCGCGGGCATCAATTGTGACCAGCGTGCCATCCGCTCCTCCAATAATAACTCGTTGAAAATTGCCGTGCTCTTCAGGAATCTGGACCATGACGGCCTTGTTGAGCAGTTGAATGGAATGCGACATATTATTCTCCATCGCCGGGTTGCGGCGAATCTCAGCGAGCGTCAACAGGGTATGACCATATGCTCCGCCCACCATCTGAGTAGTGAAACTCAGATGGTGAGCGTTTCAAGAAAGAATAAATTTCGCCGAGCTAAGTTGGCCGAGCTTAGTTGTAGGAGAAGTTCAGGTTGTCGAGGTAAACCGTGTACGGCTGCTGACTCTTATCGCCGTCCTGCTGGTAGTTGATAGTGACGCCAAACCAAGTTGTGTCGGTTGGCGTATCCAGGCGATTCAGCGTTGCAGTTTGATCATTTAAAGTGATGGACTGGAACAGCAATTGATTGTCGGAAGTCCTCTGTACCTGAATGACCAAGTGATTCCAGGAATTGCTTACTGGATTGCACGAAATTCCACTAGGCACCCATTTCTGCGCGCCGTTGTTCCATGTGTCCCATTGATGCCCACCAGCGATGCGGCATTCGTGTCCCCAAATGTAAGATTTGCCATCCACAAACTGGTTGATGTCAAACTCCAGCGCCTGGGAAACTTCCACGTCCTGCACGAAGAAGTACACGTCGTAGGTGAAGTTATGCAAAGTGGTGATGAAAGTCTTTTTCTTGTCGGGAAGCCCTTGCGAGGAAAAGTCGCCAATCAAGTGGTTGTTCCAGAGCCCGTCGGCAAAGTTGGTGCTTCCTCCGATGGAAAGAGCCATAGCGTTCCCGCTCTTAGACGGCGTCGCGACATTCTGCGTAGACGACCACGTCATGTCTGGTCCGGTTGGCACGCATGTGCTGCAAATGCCATAACCCGGGGGCAACAGAGCATAGCCTGTCCAGCCTGCTTCCGTTTGCAAGTTGCTGAATGTTGAAGTGGTAGTAGTCGGACTCGGTGCCGGCGGTGCCGGTGTAGATGGCGGCGGATTGGAGGTTGTTGTCGACGACGTTGTGCTGGCAGGTTTCGCAGCAACCATACCGCTGCATCCCGTCAAGACAAGGATCGACACAAACATGGCGCATAGCGCCGGGAGAGAATATTTGTACATCCGAACCCCAACGAGAATTGCCCAAACCCTAACGCAAACTCATCAGAAATCAACGGTTAAGGGAGGGCAAATTTTGTTCAAAGTGCTGTGAATATCTCACTGTGGGAACGACTAAGCGAGATTACTTAAGGACAAATTAATAGAATTAAGTAAAACACCTTATTTACTAATTAGTAAATTGGCCGATAGGCATCGGGTTGTGCGAGTCAGGATAGTGGCCTGTTTATCGGTGTAGATCATCTTCCAATTATTTCGCTCACGAAGTGCTGCAATTAGCGGAGCATCCGGCGGCAGCATCACGCTGCAAACATTCGTCGCTTCAAATTTCTGTTTCCAATTATTTTTCAGATAATACATATCCGCGAGGCGATTGAGGAAATTGTCGCCGTAAACATCAGCACGTCCATCCACAAAAACTTGATATTGCGGATACAACTTCCAAATGAAATATCCGCCCCAGTTGTAGTGATTCATGACTGGAGCCAGAGAATTATGTGTAGCAAGGAAATTGATAGCGGCGGCAGGAAAGTTGTTGGCCTCGGCGCGAGCCTGGCTGCGAATTACGGAATTTATTCGTACGACCGCGAAGAAAATGACGAAGAGTATGACGATTCCGTTGAAAGCTAATTTCGGGTTGGAACGCAGCTCGGCTTTTGGTGGCGTGTTCTGCTGAAAAAGTGGGGCTACAACGCGGCAGAGAATGGGAATGGCTACGAGCGCAAATACTGGAATATGACGCACGGAGCGCATCGCGCCATATAAGGTGACAGCCAGTAAAAGCAGGTCGAGCGGCCGCAGCCGTTTGGGAGAAAACGCCAACCCGGCGAGTAGGGCCAGGATCATGAGAAGCAATGGCAGGTAAAGACCCTGATGGAAATTCGGCGAAGCCCATTCCTGAATAAATTGCTGCATGGCTTGCGACGAAAGTGTTTGCCAGGGATAGGAATACATTCGCAGACCATTCGGGTTCAGTGGGACCACAGCCAGGCAGGCAAGGAACGCAAAGCCGAATTGCTGGATGTGGGGCTTGATAGCAGACCACTTCTCAAAGCCAAAGAGTGTATCGAGTAATGTGCCGAAGAGAAATAAGCCGATCAACGCAATTCCCAGTGCGTATCCAGCATGAAGATTCACCCATAGCAGAGTGAGGGGCGGAAGCCACCACAGCAGACGGGGTCGCAAAAAAGAACGGTCGAGAACCAAGAGAAAAATGCTGGTCAGCAGCAGCGACAAGATTTGCGGACGAACGCCCCAAATAGAAGCACATGCCGCGGCTCCCCAAACCGTAAACAATGCTGCAAGATAGGCGGGTCCTGAGCAGCGACGATAGGCCAGGAAGAAAGCGCCAGCCGTGATCGCGGCAAAAAGAATAATCAACCCCGTGAAACCAGTGACGCGATAAATCGCGAACAGCAACACTTCCGAAAGCCATTCATGATTCACCCACAACTGCCCTGCACGGGTGAAGGAATAAGGGTCCGCGCGAAAAATGTGATGTGTGTGGAGAATCAGTTCGCCAGTTTTAAGGTGCCACCATACATCCGGATCGGTGACCGGCCGCGCCGCCATGGCAAACAGGCCAAGGGCAAGAATGAAGAGGAAGGCGCTTTCGATCTGCAGAGATTTAAGCACGATATGTAATTGGTTCTGGAGAATGTGGCGATGAAATGGAGATTTCCGGATCCGGCTTCTCATCAAGAAGCGATACATCAACAGCAATTATCGCAATGGCGGCGATAGCGATGCCGGCGAGTATATCCACAAGATAATGCCACTCCAAGAATATTATTGCACTGATAAGAAGCGCGTTATAAGCAAGGAGTAATATGAAAATAGGTTTCCATCTTCGTAAAAACCAAAGGACAATTATTGATTGCGTAATGTGCATGCATGGAAACGCAATGTAATATTCGAAAGAAATTGTTGAAAGCGGTACACCATTCCAAAGTGCCAAGGCTCCCTTGATCGATTGCTTTTGCAAAACATATGTTTCAAGTTCGCGAGGGAACAATCCGAAATGAGTTGGGCATAGATAATAAGGTCCCAAACTTGGCCAAAAATAAACGATGACCAGCGTCAGGTAATAACAGGTGAGAATCGTCCCCACAAAGCGCATTCCACGATCGGGAGTGTAGCCAATAACAGAAAAAATAAGACCAACACCGATAACCGCGAACAGACCGTAATAAATAAATTCAAGAAAATTAAAAAAAGGCATTGAGAATGTGCGGACTGCCCAATGGGATGCCATGGAAATTGATTTACCATGTAATAACAAATTATCGACATTTTTTTGAGCAGTCAGAATGATGTCATTGTAAGAAGCAACCAAAATCAAGCCTAGAAGCAAATATGAACTAGCCTTAATAAATGCGACTATTTTTTTTCTATGTATAGAAGATTTGCGCGACTGCAAAATTTCGAGAAATGAAATAGTCACTAGCACTGCTAGGATTGCTTTTGGTATGGGCAATATCCATATCAAAACTACAAAGTAAGCAACGAGCAATAATATTCGTACGTGATCACGATGTAAGGGTTTTAAAAATGAGTCGAATGCTTGCAGAGGTGTTAATAAAAGATAGAGGAGTAAGGCGAGAAATATTGATTGTATGCCGACCATGAGATATGTAAGGCCGAATACTTTTATGTTGTAGCGAAAAAGAATATGAGTCAGACGTAATAAGGGCAGGAGCAACAATATCAGCAAGGCACTTGCG
>DASXCC010000067.1:0-4212 GCA_036491415.1 Terriglobales bacterium
GGCCACAGACTCATCACCAGGCTCTCCGCGCCGGCGAGCACGAAAGCCCGGCGCAATCCAAAAACGCCCTCGCCTACTCTGACTTCGCCAATGCCGGTATCACAAGCGGAGAGCGTCACCAGTCTGGTTCCCCACAGATTCAGGTTAGCCGCTTCCAAAGCGGTCAGAATACCGCTATCGCCGCCTCGCCGATTCAAATTGGCGCCCGATAGCGCCAGGCCGGAATGAAGCAACGGATTTTGAATGTCTTTACTTGATATTTCTTCGTAGGCGTCAATCCAGGAGCTGGGAGACGCTCCTTCTCGTTTCGGGCTTTCAAGGAAAAACCCATGGGTGGCAATGTGCAGAATGCCCGGCGCATTCAGTCCCAGCAGCGTGGCTTTTGTCGCCTGGTCTCCCGTAAATATCTGCGCCTGGTGAAAGAGCGAATGTATCGCTTGCGCCTCAGCTTTTGTTCCATGTAGAGGTGCAAAGTAAATGCTGGAAGAATCGCTGCCCCGGCTCATGCTTCGGGTCGTCGAGTGGGTTCGTGTGTCTGGCGTGGCACTCACTGCGCGGACCTTTGGTTCACCAAAGTTGGGGTCGGCCACTATGGCGACCTCAGTCGTGCTGGCGCGCGGCGTCTGCATGCGCAACAGATCGCGCCCGGTGCTCAAGTAGGTGAACAAGCATCGTTCCACCAGGTAATGCCCGTTTTCATCCACCAGCGCTTCAAAGGGGATGAGATCCAGCTGTCCGTCCGGTGCGATGAGCAGGTGCCGTGCATTGCCGGCAAGCGCCCGGATTGGACGCATGATTTTTTCATCGACAGCGCGCGCCATCTTCTTTATGTTGCGCGAGTCAGGATCGCGTAACGACCTGCGCAGATCACCGATGGCAGCATCAATGGTTTTTGTATCGCCTAAATCCGTGGATCGGACTTCATTCCCGGTAATGACGTAAGCCACATACCGCGGTTCGCCAAACTCAGTTATGCTCTCATCCGGTTGTTTCGGATCGTAAGGCCGGTACACCGCATACTCAACCAGGGCAGCATCAGCAGGGATAGCTGCCTGCACAGCATTCAGTGTCACTCCAGCAGGAGACTGATAGTAGCCGGCACTGTGCTTTCCGATCTTGCTTTCCAGAACATCTCGCTGCTCGGTAAGAGTTTTGATTTGTTGCAGATGCTCAGGAAGCGAAGTCTTTCCGGGGCCACTCAGCACCAGATTGGCGAGTTTTGACGTTGTTACTTTCAGCTTGTCCAGCAGCGCGCGATCTTCCGCATTGGAGCGATTGCGCAAGCTTTCGAGATTGTTTGCCAAAGCATCAAGGATGCGCCCTTTGCGTTGCAGCAGTATGGTGGCAGCCTGCTTGCGCGAATCGTCGTTTTCAGGATCCAGGCGAATCTGGAAGGAAATAGCTGTATTCAGCGCATTCATGTATGGACCAAAGTAGGCGCGCTTTTCCCGCTCCGATCCAATTGCCAGATTCAAGGGCAGATCATTTTCTTCAATGGCCACGGCTTCCTGCCAGCATTCACGGGCTCGCGCTGGATTGCCGGCAGCCGAATACAGCTGAGCAAGGTTGCGTAGAATCCTGGCCACATCAGGGTGCTCAGGGCCGCGAGAGTCCTTCGTAATCTGCAGTGCACGAAGAAGATAGGGCTCCGCCTTTGCATAATCACCATGGTCGCGATAAAGAATCCCGAGGCTCTCCACTGTCACCTCAACCGTGAGATGATTCGGCCCGTTCAGCTTTTCTATGATGGCCAGAGCGCGTTTGTAGTATTCTTCAGCGCCTTTGTAGTCTGCGGTATATTTGGCCATAATCCCCAGATTGCTCAGAGTCTGCGCCACAGGAAAACTTTCAGGCCCATCCAATCTCTCGAAAATGATTTCAGCTCTTCGGAAATATTCAGCGGCCTTGTTATAGTTGTCCAACTGCCAATAAAGAAGCCCGAGATTGTTGAGCGTCACCCCAAGCCAGGGATGATCCGGTCCCAGCACCTTCTCTTTGATCGCGAGAGAGCGCTGATAAAACTTTTCCGCCGTGCCGTAATCTTCCCTGCGATAGGCAACAAGGCCCCGATTGTGCAGCAGCACACCGACCTGCAAATGATTGGGGCCCAGCAACTTTTCCATCATCTCCTGCGCCTGCGCCGAAAACTCCTCGGCGCGAATGTTGTCTCGCTTAAAAATGTAGAGTGAACCCAGATCAGCCAGCGATTCCGCATACATCAAGCTGTTTTCGCCGCCAACGGTTTTCCTGGTTTTGGAAGCATGTACCAGCAGTTCTTCGGCGCGGGCATAGTTCGCCTGTCCTATGGCAATTCTTCCCAACGTACTTTCCGCATCGGCATAGGGCAGATCGCCGGGCCCATAAATTTTCTGGGCAATTTCTAAAGCCCTGCCAGCCACGCTCGCCGCACCAGCGTAATCGCTTTTTTCTTTATAGAGGTCTGCCAGGGTCTCCAGCGACTTTGCAATCAATATGTCATTGGGCTGAAGTTTTTCTTCGCGAATCTGCAGGGCGCGTTTGCCGGCCTCTTCCGCTTCAGCGAATTTGGCGGTGGCGGTAAAGTTTCTGGCTTGACCGTCTAATGCTTCCGCCGCTTCAAGGCTGTTTTTGCTGAAGGCTTTTTCGGCGATAGCAAGAGCCTGTTTCTGCATTTCTGCACCACGGGCAAAATCATCCTGGCCATCGGCAATGCGGCCGAGCAAAACCAGCCAGGCAGGGGATTCAGGATCAGAGTGAAGCGCATGTTCCGCGGCTTGTTGGGCTTTGGCGTAGTCCCCCAGGCGGTAAAGCAGTTCGGCGTGAGCAAGGCTGCTTTCATCTTTTGGGGTGGCCATGGAAGCGGTTGATGGGCTTTGGCTGGCGTAGCTTTTTATGCTGGCAAAGAGGCAGACAGCAACCGTGATGGAAACCAATACCACCGGTTTCCTGCGATAAGCTTTCTTTCCGCGGGGCATAAACGGCTGTGATTCTACTCTAAATTGAGGATTGCTGCCCAGGAATTCGACCATTTAGAGTCTTGGATAAAAAATACAAATAACCTTTATGCGGCCCGTATTAGAAGGGGAAGCACGGAACCGCAGACGCCAAGAACAACCAGCATCGGAGCAACAGCTTTTGACGGAGAAAGAATGTCAGCATCTGCAGAAGAGACTAACTTGGTAACAAGGCACTTCTGCTCCGCTTCGCTCCGGCCTGCGGCAGCAAGGAAGGATTCTTTTCTTCTAGCTTACCAGCGCTTACCCTTCGGCGCGTGTTACGCGCCTACGGGACGCACTTCGTTTCGCCCTTCGGGCTCAGTCTGGGTTTAAACCCAGACCTACAATTCGGCGACGCGCCTAACGGCGCTGATTGTCTAGTGCGCAGCGGGATTAATGATGGTTGCTGCCTCGTTGAATGCTTAAGATCAAATTGCTTTGCAAAAGCGATCGCTCGCGCCGAATTAGCCAATGAGCGAAATAATTGAGCTCCAATCCGCGCTCCTCCAATGACGAGAAAGGCAAAAAAATATTTCGCGCCTACAGATTCATCATTCACCAAACAACGGACGTTCGATTCGTGAGTGGTGTGCAAAATGTCTAATTCACAAAATGGCTTGTCAACATGTACCAATTCGTTCTTTATTCCCATCTGAAAATTAGCTAGTATGAGGATGCGCCAACGTGTGCATGGTCATTGAAAATTGAATAAATTGGTAAATGGGTAATTTGGCCTTCCACAGCCCGAGTCCACGCCAATTCGTGCCTGATGCGTGAAACCTACGCCAATCTGGGATGATTGGGATCGACCCTCCTCAAGTGCACGCCAACTTGGGATGGGGTATTAGGAGGGGGAGGGCAAAGAGATCGCCGGAATTGCCAAAATCGGGTAATCGCCGAAATTGAAGAGCGATCCATTGGGTTGATTTATATAAGCCCTTTAGAATCCTAGTTGAGGCCTGGGGGGTACCCCCCAGGCTACTGCGATGCCTTCTGGAAGTGCTTCAACACTGCCTCTGTCTGTGGTTTCGTCAACACTGCTCCCAGAGCTGCGGCGTCGGCTTGCTGTACAGCGCGGACGCTGCCAAAATGTTGTAGCAGACGCTGGCGCGTAAGCTCGCCTACGCCGGGAATTTCCAGCAGTTCGGATTTGCGGTCACGCATCTGGCGGCGCTTGCGATGGAAGGTTACGGCGAAGCGATGGGATTCGTCGCGCACCATCTGCACCAGATGGAGC
>DASXCC010000068.1:0-9988 GCA_036491415.1 Terriglobales bacterium
CGCCACTTTGCAAAAAATCAATGCACCCATCCTTGGATTTTTTGGCGCGCAGGACCAGGGCATTTCGCCGGACAGTGTGAAGAAATTTGAGGCGCAAATGAAAGCCCTCGGCAAAAAGGTGGACGTTACCATCTATCCCGATGCCGGGCACGCTTTTGAAAACCCCAACAACACTGCCGGCTATCGTGCAAGCGATGCCGCCGACGCCTGGCAGCAGACGGTGAAATTCCTGCACGCCAATCTGCAATAGGAATGAAGCGAAAATAGGAATGAAGCTGAATTCCATGACTCGAATAAACCGGGGCCGTTGATTGCAAAGACATAATTTCCAGCACGACGGCCTCAATTTTTCTTATCTGGGTGATGGTGACGGTGACGGCGGCAATGGCGCGCCGCTGATCGCGCTCCATGCGCATTGGATGGAAGGCGCGACGTATGCGACTCTCGCCAAGGCCTTAGCACCCGAATATCGGGTCATTGCTCTGGATCAACGCGGTCACGGTCACTCCGATCATGCCCCCACATACGAGCGCGAAGATTATCTCGGAGATTTGCAAGCCTTCTATGCACATCTCGGCATAAAGCAAGCAGTATTGATTGGCAATTCACTCGGCGGAGTGAACGCATATCAGTTTGCTGCGCGTTATCCAGCGCAAGTGCGGGGCTTAGTTGTGGAGGATATTGGAGCCGAGGTCCATGACGACCTGAATTTCATCCTCAAATGGGGAGGAACTTTCAAGACGCGCCAGGAACTGGAAGAGCGCATCGGCGAGCGACTCGTGCCGTATCTCATAGATTCCTTCCGGCAAACAGCAGACGGATGGCGGCTTGCGTTCGATGTGAATGACATGATCGTTTCGCAAAACCATCTCAAGGGTGATCACTGGAAAGACTGGCTGGCAAGCACGTGTCCTGCATTGCTTATTCGCGGCGCGGAGAGCCGGGTTTCGAAAGCCGAGCTTTTTGAGGCGATGGCCGCGCGGCGGCCGAATACGCAGTTAAAGGTTTTGAAAGCCGGACACGTTGTACACCAGGATCTTACGGAAGAGTTCGCTCAGGCCGTGCGCGTATTTCTGCAAAGCTTGTAAATGCAAGCAGGAGCGCCCCCGTGCGGGATAAATAAATTTCCACTTGCCAGACGGTACTACTCTGGTTACTATGCAGCCATCCTTCGGAAAAGTCCCGAAGCGCATTCCAACCCATGAACATTGGCCAAACGATCAAGGATTACAGACTGCAAAGGGGCATGTCGCAGGGCGACATTGAAAAGCGCACCGGGCTACTTCGCTGTTATCTTTCCCGGGTGGAAAATGGGCATACGGTTCCTTCGCTCGACACGTTGGCAAAAATTGCCGGAGCCATGGAACTTCCGCTTTCACAGTTCTTTTCGGAATCCGGACACACCAACGGCAACAAAGGTCTGCCGCAACTCTCCGATGATGAAGTCCGTTTCTTGAGCCAGATTCGCCGTTATGCGACCACGCTAAACGAAAGCGACCGCAAGCTGGTGCTTGCGATGGTCAAGAAGATGGCTGCCAATTCCGGCAAGTAGTTCTCTTTTCAAAACTCCTTCTTCTGCTTAGTGCTGCTAAGTTTTAGCGCTGCTTAGTGCAAGTCCTTTCGTCTCAGCACTGATTGCAGGTACTTTCGTACTACTCCTTCTGTGGCCCATAGGCACCTCGCCCCCTGGCGGGTGAATCCCTAAACTGTTTACAGGGAATTCCTGTGACCGTTGACGAAGAACTGACATTTCTCGATGCGCAACTGCGGCGGTTGAAGATCGAGTACGAGATTTATTTCAGCAACCCGAACAAAAGACCTCCCACGGAAGTCGAGTGGAAGGTCAGCACCCTCATCAAAAAGTTTTCTGAGGGCGGACGCCTGAATTTTTCCCAGAGATTCCGTTACAACGAAATGGCGCAGCGCTACGCCATGTACAGCGATTTATGGCGCAAGAAGCAACGCATCCGGGAAGAGGGTTATCGCCGGCCGCAGGATGCCATTCTTTCCGTACAGGGTGTTCGCACCGAAGAGCACGCGCAGCCACATCATCCGGCTTATGGGGTTGGAGGCGGGGCAGCCGCCGCGCCAGCACCGGCGCAAGAGCCATTGAGAATCGAATGCTCCGATGCACGTTCGGAAAAAGACAGCGTAGAAAAACTCTACAAAGCCTTGTCGGAAGCCAAGAAGAAAGCCGGCGAGCAAGTCACGGGAAACCTGGACAGCTTCAGTTCGTTCGTCGACAAGAAGACCTCGCAAATCCGCAAACAATACGGTTGCCACAGCGTGGAATACACCGTCGAAGTGCAGGACGGGCAAGTCAAACTCAAGGCCAAAGCCAAGACTTAATTTCGCGGGGCGACCTCACCTACTCACGCTTCCTGATCTCCTGATAGAATTTCTGGCTGCTCTCTCTCGCAGCATCATTCCAGTTCTGAGGCCTCGCATGTCCCAATCGAAAGTCCAGCGCGCCATTCTTAGTGTCACTGACAAGACCGGATTAGTGGAATTTGCCCGCAAGCTGGCGCAATTGGGCGTGGAGTTGGTTTCGACTGGAGGCACCGCCAAGCTCCTGCGGGATTCAGGCATTCAGGTCAGGGACATTTCCGATCTCACCGGTTTTCCCGAAATGCTTGATGGCCGTGTCAAGACGCTGCACCCAAAAGTCCACGGTGGAATTCTGCATCGGCGCGATGTTCCCGCGCATAAGCAGGCGGTCGCAGAGCACGGCATCCTGCCAATCGACATGGTCGTTGTGAATCTTTATGCGTTCGAGAAAACTGCGGCCAAGCCGGGCGTGCCTTTTGAAAATCTGATCGAGAATATTGATATTGGCGGGCCTTCGATGATCCGCTCCGCCGCCAAAAATTTCCACGATGTCGCCATCGTGACATCGCCCGGCGACTATGAGGTGATTGCCAAAGAACTCGCGGAAAATTCCGGGCAGCTTTCCCACGCGACGAAGTGGGGCCTTGCGAAAAAAGCATTTGCCACAACGGCCCGGTATGACTCCGCGATTGCATCCACTCTGGAGCGCGTGACTGCGGACGAACCGCTGCAACAGGCTTCCGAAGCATTTCCGCAAACGCTGAGGCTTTCGTTTAACAAGATAATGGATCTGCGGTATGGAGAGAATCCGCACCAAAAAGCCGCTATGTATTCCGACGGCTCGGGAACGGGCGTGGCCAACGCTCAGCAGTTGCAGGGAAAAGAGCTTTCCTTTAATAACATTGTGGATTTGCAGGCGGCGTGGGATTTGGCGCAGGAATTCGAAGAGCCAGTTTGCGCGATCATCAAACATACGAACCCGTGCGGCACCGCGACAGGGAGGACTTTGGCGGATGCTTACAAGAAGGCTCTGGAAGTGGATCCGGTTTCGGCCTTTGGTGGCGTGATTGGCGTGAATCGCGTGATCGATGCCGCCGCCGCTGAAGAGATGGCGAAATTGTTTCTTGAAGTGATCGCCGCGCCTGGATTCGATGAGGGAGCCAAGGCGAAGTTCGCATCCAAAAAAAATCTGCGATTGGTTGAGATTAAGAACGTTCCCCAGAAATGGGTGCTGAAGAATGTCTCGGGTGGAATTCTTCTTCAGGACAATGATGTTCGATCGCTCGCTGAGGTTGATTTAAAAATTGTCACCAAGCGTCAGCCGACTGCCGAAGAAAAGCGCGCGCTGCTCTTCGCCTGGAAGATTTGCAAACACGTAAAGTCGAATGCCATTCTCTATGCCCGGGACGGCCAATCCGTAGGCGTCGGCGCGGGGCAGATGAGCCGCGTGGATTCCGCAAAAATTGGCGCCATGAAAGCCGTTCTTCCCCTCAAGGGCACAGTGGCCGCCTCCGACGCATTCTTTCCCTTCCCGGATGGCGTCGAAGAGATTGCCCGTGTGGGCGCTACCGCCATTATTCAGCCTGGAGGTTCGGTGCGCGACGCTGAGGTGATTGAAGCGGCTGATCGCTTGGGGCTGGCCATGATTTTTACCGGCGTCAGGCACTTCCGACACTAAGGCATTTACTACATAACTCGCGTTATATGTGGGGCCTGCGGGCGATCATTGGTGGTAGAACTTCTGATCGCAGGGATCGCCTGGCGGCGCTATGCTTTTCCACTTTTTATCCCCTCGGAACGGTACAATAGCCAAAGCACCCGTGTGCTGCGGTTGAGCATCCAATCGATATGGTCATAGGCCAGCGAAGGTCTTCAATGAATCGTCTTTATTCTGTCTCACTCTTACTCCTGGCAACAAGCGCAGCATTTGCGCAAAAACCGGTCACGCAATCTGCTCAGCCCGCGCAGTCTGCAAACAAGGCGGACAAAGCCGCTGCTTACTATCACTATGCTCTGGCGCACATTTACGAAGAGCAAATGATGGTGTACGGCCGGAGCGACCTGGCAACGAAAGCCATTGAAGAATTTCGCGCCGCCGTGGATGCGGACCCAAATTCGGAATACTTAACTTCCGGCTTGGCCGAGCTTTATGACAAGACAGGCCGTAAGCACGATGCAGTTCTTGAAGTGCAGGATATTCTCAAGCGCGATCCCAATAATCTAGAAGCACATAAGCTGCTGGGCAGCATTTATCTGCGTTCCCTTGGAGATGAACAGAACACTGCCGGGTCGCAAAATACATTGCACCTGGCCGTCGAGCAGTATCAGGAAATTACAAAACTCGAACCCGAAAGCGTTGACGATCATCTGCTTTTAGGCCGTTTGTATCGCCTGGATAATGATCTGCAAAAGGCCGAAGCGGAATTCAAGACTGCGGTAAAGATCGACCCGAATTCGGAAGAGGCAGTCACGACACTCGCCTATCTTTACAATCTGGAAGGCGATTCCACGCGCGCCGCACAAGTTTTAATGTCGATCCCTGACGCCTCCCGCTCCGCGAAGCTTTATGCCATGCTCGGCGATACCTATGAGCAGCAGAAGCAGTACAAAGAAGCAATCAGCGGTTTCCGTCGCGCCATTGAATTAGACCGCGACAATCTGGATGCGATGCGCGGTCTAGCCCAAAACCTGCAGAACGATGGTCAGGACCAGGCTGCACTCGAACAGTACAAAGTGATTACCGCTTCGAACCCGGAAGATGCCCAGACTTACGTCCGCATGGGCGAAATCTATCGTAAAGAGGGAAAGTACGATCTCGCCTTAAGCAACTTTGAAAAGGCGCAATCCATGGTTCCGGATTTGGTCGAGACTTCCTACGATATCGCCACCGTCTACGAAATTCAGGGACGCTATGACGACGCCACCAAACTCCTGGAAGACTTGCTCACCAAGACCGAACACCCCGATGGAAATTACAGCCAGGGCGATAAAAATAATCGTGCGGTATTTCTAGAGCGGCTGGGAACCATCTACCGCGACAACAATAACGATGCAGCGGCCATTACGGCGTTCCGCAAGATGTTGCCGCTTGGCGATGACAACATGCAGCGCGGCTACCAGGAAATTATTGACACCTATCGTCAGGACAAGCAGTGGCAGCAAGCGACCGATGCCGCCAAGGAAGCTACCGAAAAACTTCCCAATGATCGCGGTTTGAAAATGGTTTACGCGTCGCAATTGGCCGACATGGGACAGCCGGACCAGGGACTGGAGCAGGTAAAGTCCTTGTTGAAAGGTGACGCAAGCGACCGCGAAGTTTATATTTCGCTCGCGCAAATGTACAGCCGCTTGAAGCGCTGGGACGATGCGGAACAAGCATTAGATCAGGCTGACAAGCTCGCGCAAAAAGATGACGATAAGCAGACGGTTTATTTCTTACGCGGTTCGATTTACGAGCGCCAGAAAAAATACGAACAGGCGGAAGACGCGTTCCACAAAATCCTGGCAATTCATCCGGATGATGCTGCAACCCTGAATTATTTGGGTTATATGCTTGCGGACCGCGGCGTTCAGTTGGATGAAGCGCTTGGTTACGTTAAGAAGGCCGTGGATCTCGACCCGGCCAACAGCGCTTATCTCGATTCGCTGGGCTGGGCTTATTTCAAATTGGGTAAATACGATCTGGCCGAAACGAGCCTGACCAAAGCTTCCCAGCACATGGGAGATGATCCTACGGTGCAAGAACATCTCGGCGATCTTTATCAGAAGACGGGACACTTGAAGCTGGCCGCGACGCACTGGGAACGTGCGTTGGTCGAATGGAACAAGACGGTTTCTGCAGAAGTCGATACCGACGATGTCGCCAAGATCCAAAAGAAACTGGAATCCGCGAAAGTAAGGCTGGCCAAGGAAGAATCAGATACCAGCAATACAAAGCCGTAATCGCCGGGCGCATCGGACTCGTGGGTAGTTAAATTGTGGTTGTCAAATTGTGCTAAATTGTGACCGATAAATTGTGGTCGTAAATTAAAGTCCGGCGCCGATACAAGCTTTGAAACCTGCACACTCCCGAAACTGCACAAATGCTGGGCGTTGCTGCTAGACTCAGCAAATGCTTGCCGATTATGCCGTGAGGGTCGAAGAATCCCGCGCCAGGCGGCATCCCGAACGGCAACATCCTTACCGCAACGATTTTGAGCGCGACCGCGATCGCGTGATTCATGCTCGCGCCTTTCGCCGTCTTGAGGCGAAAACCCAAGTCTTCAGCCGCCGTTATTCCGATCATTTTCGCAATCGTCTTACGCACACGATCGAAGTCGCGCAAATCTCCCGCACCATTGCTCCGCAGCTTGGATTGAATGGGGATTTAGTCGAGGCGCTGGCATTGGTGCACGACATTGGGCACCCGCCGTTTGGCCATGCGGGCGAGAAAGTGCTCGACACAATGATGCGCCGCCATGGATTTTTCTTCGATCACAACCTGCATGCTTTACGGATCGTGGAAGACTTCGAGCTGCGCTACGCAGCATTTCGCGGATTGAACCTGACCTTTGAAGTTCGCGAAGGGATCATCAAACATTCCCACGATTATTCGGCGAAGGAACATCCTGAACTCGCTGAATATTTGCTCGATCAAAGGCCGCCGCTCGAAGCGCAACTCATCGATTGGACCGACGAAATTGCCTACAGCATTGCGGACCTCGACGACGGCTACGAAGCGCGCCTGCTCACCGCGGATGCAATTCGCGAGCGGGTTCCGCACTTCGATGACTTTTATCGAGAAGCTGAAAAATCCTGGCCGGATGTGGCCGAAAAATTAAAATTCAACGAAGCCCTGAAGCGTCTATTGAATGCCTTCGTCGGAAACCTGATTCAAAATACATTGGAACGAATTAAAGCGGCGGATGTCCACAATGTCGAAGACGTGCGGTGCTTTCCAACGCGGCTCGTAGGGTTCGCTCCTGACGTGGATAAAGACCGGCGCGAAATCAAAGATTTTCTTCTAAAAAATCTCTATATGAATCCTGCGCTTGAGCCGGAGAAGAATAACGCGGAGCGGGTGATCGGCGAACTCTTTGGATTCTGGATAGAGCATCCTACAAAGCTGCCGTCGAGTTATCAGGAAAAATCCGAAGAAGAGCCATTGCCGCGAATCATCTGTGATTACATTGCCGGGATGACCGACCCCTATATTTACGAGCAATACGCAAGATATTGCGAATGAATCGCGCTGTACAAAATCACTGCATTGCTGCTACAGCCATGCGATAGTTGCAGGCCACAGGGCGTCCCCATTCAGCAATTTTGTGAAAGAGTTTTCACCCGGTTACTGGGTTACCTGGAGCCTTTAGACACCGCAAAAATGTGCAATCGCCCATTTTCAGGCAGTTTTTATATGTAATTCGCCAAAATTACCGTTTGAATAGTACTTTCGGATGTCCATTCGCCAGGATTGGACTAAAATACCGCTGAAAAGGAAGAACTTAGCTTTTTTAAGGTTTGGCACGAGACTTGTTATACGAGAGTACGGGTGCAAGCATCAAAGGCACCGTGAGTTTAGGCTTGCGTCGCGTCAACGCTCGCCAATGCCGTCACTGCTTGTTACATCATAGACGCAAAAAAACGCAACACGCGCGTTTAGCGTGCTGGAGTGGAGCTCCGAAATTGCTCCCCCCATTTGGAGGAAGTTGAAAATGAAAAATCGCATCTCCGTAGCGCTGCTTCTGGCCCTCGCGCTCGCGCTTCCGGCTTTTGCGCAGCAGGGGACCTCAACCCAAGATCAACAACCGGCTGCAACACAGGCCGCCCCGGCTGACCAATCGTCAACCATGGGCGCCAGCGGCAAACCCGCTCTGCAGCCTGACACGCATGAAGGATTCTGGGGACACCTGAATCCGTTTGCCCGCAAAAAGTATGTACAGCGGCAGACGGCCCCGGTCCGCGACCGCGTGAACGAGCTCGACGAATTGACAGCATCCAACACCAAGCAGATTAAAGACGTTGACACCCGTGCACAGCAAGGCATCCAGATGGCTTCCACGAAAGTGAATGAAGCCGACCAGCACGCAGTTGACGCCGGGAACCGCGCTCAGGCCGCGCAGACCACCGCGAACCAGGCCACAACGCGCATTACCACCGTCGAGCAGGTTGTTGGCAATATCGACCAATACAAGGCGTCGAACCAGACGGAAATTCGTTTCCGCCCCGGCCAGACGGTACTGAACCAGACGGCAAAGAGCGCGCTGGATGATCTGGCGACTCCTTTGAAGAGCCAGCGTGGCTACATCGTGGAAGTCCAGGGATTTTCTTCAGGTCATGGACAAACCGCGATTTCCGCTTCGCAGAAAATGGCCGATGCCGTCGTCCGTTATCTCGTGCTCAATCATGAGATCCCGGTCTATCGCATTTACGTAGTGGGAATGGGCAATGCGCCCGCGCCTGCTGCTCAAGACCAGGCCACAGCTGCCAAGCACACCAGTGGCGGCCGCGTGGAAGTCAGCTTGTTGAAGAACGATTTGGAGCAGCTTGCTTCCACGTCTTCTTCCGCAGCTCCTCAGCAATAACTGACCGGAAATTCCCGGTTTGCAAAGCCCCTTACTTCGGTGAGGGGCTTTTGCTTTTCCCCGGTTGAAGTGGCCTTCGGAAAGCTCGTACACTGAATGTTGTGCACACGCATTTTGGTCATGGCCATGGTCATAGTCGCGCGCATGGGCCTGCCCGTGTTCTGCGAATTTCGGTGGCCGTCACGCTGGCTTATACCGTTCTGCTGCTGGTAAGCGGACTGCATGCCCATTCGCTCGCGCTCATTTCGGAAGCAGGTCACAACCTTTCTGATGTACTCGCGCTCCTGCTCTCATTAGTCGCGGTGTACCTGGAATCCCGTCCGGCCTCATCCACCAAAACTTACGGCTGGCGCCGCGCCGGAGTTTTAGCGGCCCTTATTAACGCGGCTTCGCTGATCGTCGTTGCCTTCTTTATCTTTTACGAAGCTTTCCGGCGGTTGCAGAAACCGCAGCCCGTAAATGCCGCGACCATGATGTGGGTTGCCGCAGCCGGCGTGGTGATGAACGGAGTCATCGCATTGCTGCTGTATCAGTCCAGCCGCGATGTAAATATTCGCAGCGCGTTCCTGCATCAATTTGGCGATGCTATTTCTACGGCTGTAGTGATTGTCGGCGGCTGGGCAATTATTGCCACCGGGCAAAATTGGATCGATTCAGCGCTTTCGGTCGGAATTGGCGCTTTGATTTTATGGTCGGCGTTCGGCATTGTGCGTGAGACGTTGAACATTCTGCTCGAAGGCACGCCCCGCGGCATCAAGCTGGATCAGGTGGAAACCGCCATTCGTGAGGTCGAGGGCGTGAATGATGTGCATGACCTTCATGTTTGGAGCATCGGCTCCGAGGTGCACGCGCTCTCCTGCCATATTTCCATTGCGGACATTCCATCCTCAATGAGCGACCGGATTCTGCGCGATGTAAAAGTGCGGCTGCACGACGGATTTCATATCGATCACACCACCATCCAGTTCGAGCATGCGGTTTGCGAAGTGGCCCACGGATGCGTTGTTCCAGTGGGGCAGGAACACCAGCACAGCCACTGAAGGCAATTACAACCAAGCTTCCGGTTCAGCTTGCAAAAGCTGATTTGAGGCCAGTAG
>DASXCC010000069.1:0-11809 GCA_036491415.1 Terriglobales bacterium
AGAGCACATGAAGGAGCAGATGCAGAGTCAGTTGAATTCTGCTCCTACGCAAATAACGGATGACGGCACTACGGTAAAAGAAGGCCCGACTCTCGAATTACAGAGTCAGTTGAAAGCCAATAAGATTGAAATGGCCAATCACGAGCAATCCATCAAAGCGCTCCAGGGACGCGTTGGACTCTATCAGGCGCACCTGAATGATGCGCCGGTTCGGGAGCAGCAACTGGCGGAATTGAATCGAGGCTATGACCAGTCCAAGGCGGATTACAACACACTTTTGAAGAAAAAGAATGACTCGGAGCTGGCGACCAATCTGGAATACCAGCAGCAGGGCGAGCACTTCAGTATTCAGGACCCGCCCAACTTGCCTACGAAACCGGATTCCCCGAACCGCATCAAGTTCTTTGGCTTAGGGCTTGTAATGGGAATTGTTCTTGGTACCGCATGTGCTTTGGGTGTAGAGTTTTTTGATAATAGGATTTTCAGCGAAGCGGAATTCAAGAAGATGGTTCCTACCGACGTGATGGTGGAAATACCGCCGCTTCCGACCCCCTTAGAAGTAGAAAAACAAAAACGGGACATGTGGCTGAAGTTGAGCGCAGCGGGCGCCATAACATTTTCTCTGTTCGTGGCTTTTGCGATCACATTTTTGCGTGGATAAACGATGTATAAACAATTTTTCCAACTGAAACGTAATCCTTTCGAGGTAAGTCCGGACCCCTCGTTCTTGTTTCCTACCCGGAAGCATAACGAGGCGCTTGCCGCGTTGTATTATGGCGTGCGCCGTCGTAAAGGATTTGTGGTCATGACCGGCGAAGTGGGCACTGGCAAGACTTTGCTGGTGCGTTGCCTGTTGCAGCTTTTGAACCACAGCAACGTTGCCTATGCTTATGTGTTCAACAGCCTGCTTTCTCCGCTAGATTTCTTGCAGTACATTGCGCTCGACTTCGAAATTCCCAATCCTGGGAAAACGAAAAGCGAGTTGCTTTTGCAGATCAGCAATTTTTTGATTGCCCGCCACCAAAGAAATCTAACCACGGTTCTGGTTGTGGACGAAGCGCATCACCTGTCGGCGGAAGTTCTGGAAGAAATTCGCCTGCTCACGAACCTGGAAACGGCGCAGGGTAAATTGCTCCAGATCCTGCTGGTTGGGCAACCGGAGTTGGATGAAAAGCTCGACTCTATGCAATTGCGGCAGTTGAAGCAGAGAATTGTTCTGCGTTCGCATCTGGAGCCGCTGGAGCACGAAGAAACTCGCGGATACATCCAGCGTCGTTTGGAGCTGGCGGGTCTTACGCAGCCGGAAATTTTATTCCCTTCGGAAACTGTCGCGCGAGTTTATCGCCACTCGCGGGGAATTCCACGTTTGATCAACACCATCTGCGAAAATGCGTTGATCAACGCATATGCGCGGCAGGCGCACACGATCACCTCTGACGTGATCGATGAAGTTGCTACCGATCTTCGGTTGAATGTCGTTCACACCCGCGCCGGTGCGGAAAATAATACTGATTTGTGGGAAGCTGCAAAAACCCTCCTCCAGCTTCATGAACAATTGCAAGGTACGAAATCAAGAGAAAGGGATCCCCGGCTAACAGTGGTTCCGGGAAAAGGGAAACATGAGCCGTATATTTGACGCGCTGCAACGATCTGAATCCGAGCGTTCGGGGGAGAAGGCTTCTCAACCATCCTTGGTGATGGATCTGCTACAGATTGCCGAACAAGGGGACCGCGCTGCAGCGAAACCGGCGCAAGAGCCGGTTCTCGATTCCAAAGGTTCGGAAGAATTTCCCGCTTGCCGTGTAGTGCCCGCAGATGGCACCCGGCTTGTTTCCTTGACTGATCCAGAAAGCCTGGCAGCGGAAAAGTTCCGCTTTTTAGGAGTTCGCTTACGGCAGTTGCAACAGTCACGAGGCATCAAAAAACTTCTTGTAACCAGCACGATTTCCGAAGAAGGGAAGAGCATGGTTACGGCCAATCTGGCTTTTACGCTGGCCCGGAAAAATCGGCAAAAAGTGCTATTGCTGGAAGGTGATTTGCGGCGGCCGGTGATGTGTGCGCGTTTTGGCCTGGGAATCCGTTTTACGGGGTTAGTAGAGTGGTTACATAGCGATTCCACGACTCTACCGTCTGTCTATAATCTCTCGGAAACCGGAGTTTCTCTGTTACCAGCTGGTAACCCTCCCGAAAATCCCCTGGAGTTGATACAATTGCCGAAGATGACGCAACTGCTGGAGCGATTTGCTTCGTGGTTCGATTGGATCGTCATCGATTCCCCGCCGATATTGCCACTGGCGGATACCAGTGTTTGGTCGCGTATGGCAGACGGGGTTCTTCTCGTAACTCGTCAAGGTGTTACCGACCGGCGAGAATTGAAGCGAGGAATTGAAGCACTGGACAATAAAAAACTTTTAGGTATGATAGTCAACAGCTGTGATAATATCGACCATACGAACTATTACCAAAGGTATAGTCCGGTAGCTGCAAGGAAGAAAGAAGCACAGTAAGTTTTATCAGTAAGTCCCTCCCCTAAAATTTCAGATGCCCCCCCTGATCGAGCTCTAGCTGTTTTGTGTCTTGTTCGTTTACAGGACAAATAAGGAGTTGTTACGTGCGGCGTTCAATGAATAATTCCAGTCTGAGCTTGGTCACGGTCGAACCCACTTCGTCTGCTGACCGCACCATTTTGCAGGAAGAAATGTTCCACCGCATGATCTCGCTTGAGCGTAAGCGGACCGAGCGTTCCGGCAATCCGTTTTTGCTGATGTTGCTCGATGTGGGGGAAACGGGATCATCCAACCGGGAGTCCAAAGTTCTTGCGAAGATTCTTTCCGCGCTGACCGCGACGACCCGGGAGACAGATGTGATCGGCTGGTACCAGGATGGTTCAGTCGTCGGCGTGATGTACACGGAAATTTCCGTGGAAGACCGCGCCCAGATCCTCAGCACAATGATGACGCGAGTAAGCGAGACACTTCGCCATCACTTGAGCCTGGAGATATTTTCCCGCATCAGCATCTCATTCCATTTATTTCCGGAAGAATGGAACCACGAAGGATTGCAGCGTCCGAGTAATCCGATGCTATATCCGGACCTTGACCGGCGCGATGATTCCAAGCGCGTGCTCACTGGTGTGAAGCGGATCATGGATATTGCCGGCAGCGTGGCAGCGTTGATTGCGTTTTCGCCGGTTTTTCTAGGGATTGCTCTGGCCATCAAACTGACCTCCCAGGGGCCGATTTTCTTTCGGCAACAGCGGATTGGACAGTATGGCGTGCCCTTTACCTTCTTGAAGTTTCGCTCGATGCGCGTGAATAACGACGCCAGCATTCATAAAGAATATGTTCGTCAGTTAATTGCCGGCCAGGCGGACAGTAAATCCAAAACCAATGGCACGGGAATTTATAAGCTCACCAACGACAACCGCATCACAAAAATTGGGGGCTTTATCCGCCGCACCAGTTTGGATGAATTGCCACAGTTCATTAATGTGCTTTTAGGCGAAATGTCACTGGTTGGACCTCGTCCCGCGATTGGTTACGAAGTCGAAGCATATGACACCTGGCATCGCCGCCGTGTACTTGAAGCCAAGCCTGGTATTACCGGTTTGTGGCAGGTCGAAGGCCGCAGCCGCGTGAAGTTTGACGATATGGTTCGGCTTGACCTGCGCTATGCGAACAACTGGTCTCCGTGGATGGACGTCAAGATTTTATTGAAGACTCCCGCAGCCATGTTGTTCACTGAAGGCGCAGTCTAGAATGGCCCTCCCCCCCATTTCATTGCTACGCACGCAACATTCATTTCCACTTCCCCATTAAATTTCTTAATCACTCCCCAAGTGGTTCCTGTTAGGTCAGCTAAAAACGGAGCAGCGAATTTATGATTAAATTTGGAGTAGTCGGATACGGATACTGGGGACCGAACATCGTCCGAAATCTGGATCAGCAAGAAGGTTCGCAGGTCGTTGCGATTTGCGATAAAAGCCCTGCCTCCCGCAAAAAAATCCAGAAAAATCATCCCCATGCTCGTCTGACCGCCGATTCCGCGGAATTGATGTCGGCAACCGACATTGACGCAATCGCCGTCGTTACTCCTGTTTGGACTCACTATGAACTGGCCAAAGCGGCCCTGGAAAATGGCAAGCACGTTTTCGTGGAAAAGCCTTTTACCAGCTGTGTATCGCAGGCGGATGAACTGATTGAACTCGCCGCCAAAAAGAACCTGAGAATCATGGTGGACCACACCTTCTTGTTCACGGGCGCAGTGAAAAAGATGGCGGAGCTTCTTGATAACGGCTCTTTAGGCAAGGTCTATTACTACGATTCCACCCGCGTCAATCTGGGTTTGTTCCAGCATGACGTGAACGTGATCTGGGACCTGGCGCCTCACGATCTTTCTATCATTGACTATCTGATCAAAGAACGTCCTGAAGCGATCGTGGCTACTGGCGAGACCCACTTGAACAGCCATGAAGACGTCGCTTATATGACAATCTATTTCCCGAACAAGATTATTGCCCACATCAATGTGAACTGGTTGTCGCCGGTAAAAGTCCGCACCACGCTCATCGGTTGCGAAAAGAAGATGCTGGTATGGAACGACGTTGAGCCGGATGAAAAGATCAAGGTTTACGACAAAGGCGTGAACATCAGCTCGCGCGAAGGCTTGTATAACCTGCTGGTGAATTACCGCTCCGGCGATATGTGGGCCCCGCAATTAGACCGTACGGAAGCTCTGAAGGACGAATTAGCTTACTTCGTCAAGTGCATTTCGGACGGCAAAGATCCGCACAACGACGGAAAGGCCGGTATGCGCGTCGTGAAGATGCTCGAGGCCGCATCGGAGTCCCTGAAGACCCGCGGATCGCTGGTGAAGCTCTAAATACATATAAAAGTTGTTCGGCTGTACGCCGACATGAGCGGAGGAGGTAGTCAGGGTGACACGCCTGAGTTCCACTCAGGAGAGGGCGGTTCGATCCCGTCCCATCCGCTCCAAAAGATTCAAACGGAAGTAGTCGAGAAAAATTATGAGTAACGATTATCGCTGCATCGCTCCCAGCGTAAAAGTAGGCAAAGACGTGAAATTCTCGCAATTCGTGAATCTCTACGGATGTGAGATTGGCGATGAAACTAAGATCGGCGCATTTGTCGAAATCCAGAAAAATGCTTTTGTCGGCAAGCGCTGCAAGATTTCCAGTCACACCTTTGTCTGCGAAGGCGTCACGATCGAAGACTATGTTTTCGTGGGACACAACGTTGCATTCGTCAACGATTCCTTCCCTCGAGCCGCGAATCTCGACGGATCCCTCCAGACCGAGCAGGACTGGAAGGTGGAAAAGACTTTAGTAAAGAAAGGCGCTTCCATTGGCTCGGGAGCGACGATCCTTGCCAATGTCACGATCGGCGAAAACGCCATCGTCGGCGCGGGCAGTGTGGTCACAAAAGATGTACCCGCCAATGCAGTCGTAGCGGGCAATCCAGCAAGAATTTTGCGGTATATCGAACGATCCGCGGAGGCCAAATAATGAGCACACAAAATATTCCATTTCTTGATTTAGTTACACCTCACGTTGAACTTGAAAAAGAACTTACTGAGGTTTTTCTGAAAGCGATCCGCTCGGCGGGCTTCATTGGCGGCCCCATGGTCGAAGATTTTGAGAAAGATTTTGCGGCTTATTGCGACACCAAATACGCCGTCGCTCTCAGCAGCGGTACGGACGCGCTGCGTTTTGCCTTGATGGCCGCAGGCGTGAAGCCGGGCGATGTGGTCGTGACTACCCCGCACACGTTTATCGCGACCACCGAAGCCATCTCGCAGGTAGGCGCGACTCCGGAGTTTGTCGACATCGACGAGCGCACCTATAACCTCGACCCGAAAAAGTTGAAGCAGTATTTGACCGAGCAGTGTGAGAAAGATTCTTCCGGCAAGCTGATCAGCTTCCGTAGTGGCAAGCCGGTGACGGCGGTCGTTCCGGTTCACCTGTACGGTCAGATGGCCGACATGGACGCCATCATGGAACTCACCGAGAAATATGGCCTCATTCTTGTGGAAGATGCCTGCCAGGCGCACGGCGCTGAGTATTTCTCGAAAAAGCAAAACCGCTGGTTAAAAGCCGGTTCGGTAGGCCGTGCCGCGGCGTTCAGCTTTTATCCTGGAAAAAATTTAGGAGCTTGCGGAGAAGCGGGAGCTGCTACCACGAACGATCCGCAGATCGCCAGCACCATTAAGATGATCCGCGATCACGGGCAGGCGAAAAAGTACTACCACGACATCGAAGGCTACAACGGCCGTTTGGATTCCATTCAGGCTGGTTTGCTTCATGTGAAATTAAAGCACCTGCCGAAATGGACCCTGCAGCGCCAGGAACACGCTGTTGAATACAATCGTTTGCTGGCGGGAAAAGATACCCCGTTGACGCTGCCGTATGAGCCAGATTGGTCGCGTGCCGTGTATCACCTATACGTCGTTCGCACCAACGACCGCGAAGGTTTGATGAACCACATGAAGGATGCAGGCATCGGAACGGGAATTCATTATCCGATTCCATTGCACATGCAGAAAGCCTACAAGTCGCTCAACTACAAAGTCGGAGATTTCCCGAATGCTGAAAAAGCTGCCGCGGAAATCGTCTCGTTGCCGATGTTCCCGCAACTCACGGCGGAACAGCGTGAGCGCGTGGTGGAAAAAGTTGCGGCATTTACCACGCAACGGGCCGCAGTTTCCGTTGGATAACTAAATTTTTATTTACCGGGCCGCGCACAAATTTTGATGAAAAGTTTGTGTGCAGCCTGGATCAAGTTTGTGATTCAGAAGTCACAGCTTTGATCTCTGTAGAATTTTTTCTAACCTAGTCTCAGTCCCAGCTCATTCTTAATTAATTTCATGGAATCTTTGCTCGCATACGTCCTTGTCACTCCGGCGCGGAATGAGGCACAGTTCATCGAACTGACTCTGAAATCCGTCATTGCTCAGACGTGCAAGCCGTTGAAGTGGGTGATTGTGAACGATGGCTCGACGGATGGCACCGCGGAAATAGTGAACGGGTATGCGAAGGATCATCCGTGGATCCAGATGCTGACAATGCCGGAACGTAAGGAACGGCATTTTGCCGGTAAAGTTCAGGCTTTTAATGCCGGATATGCCTGCATGCGGGACCTTAAATATGAGGTCATTGCGAGCCTTGACGCGGACATTTCATTTGATCCAGAGTATTTTTCCTTTCTTCTGGGGAAGCTGGCAGAAGATCCGCAGCGCGGATTGGTAGGCACCCCGTTCGTGGATGTAGCCGATGAAAGCACAAAGTATGACTATCGTTTTGTGAACATCGAGCATGTTTCTGGGGCTTGCCAGGTATTTCGCCGGGAGTGCTTTGAAGAAATTGGCGGATACACGCCTGTAAAAGGCGGCGGAATCGATTACCTCGCCGTCATCACTTCGAGGATGAAAGGCTGGAAGACGAGAACTTTTACCGACAAAGTTTGCCATCATCATCGAGTGATGGGGACGGCGGAACATCATCTTCTTCAAGCGCGTTTTAAATATGGCATGAAGGACTACGCATTCGGCAATCATCCTTTGTGGGAGTTTTTCCGAGCCGCATATCAGATGACCCGTAAGCCAATTATCGTTGGAGGCGGCGCGATATTAGCCGGCTATATCTGGGGGATGATCAAACGCGCCAAAAGACCGATCTCACCTCAGTTGATCGAATTCGTGCGTAGGGAACAGATAGAACGATTGAAGGCGCGTTTCCAGAAGACATCGCCCTCGCGGTTGGCGAGCAACGGCCAAGGACTTTAAGTTTAGAGATTACGAGCTAATCAGCTCGTATTGATTTTGCAAAATATACACGAGACTATGGAAGCGCACGGGCCCATCGAACGGGAAAATAATCAGGAAGCAACTTTCGTGTTCTCGCATAATGCTTCCGATCGTTCTAGTCAGGCCCAGCCTGGTACCGGTGCACTAATCATCAACGCCGACGATTGGGGTTTCGACCAGGCCACTACCGATCGTATATTGGAGTGCGCGACGCGGCGCGTAATTTCCTCAGCCAGTGGCATGGTGTTCATGGAAGATTCGGAGCGTGCGGCAGATCTTGCGCGCGAAAGAGGCATTGATATTGGGTTGCACATGAACCTTACCGATGCGTTCTCGTCGCCGAATGTTCCGACCCATCTTCAAGAACATCATGGCCGAGTAGCGCGCTTTTTGCGACGCAACCGTCTTTCCCAAATTGTGTACCATCCTGGACTCGCGAATTCTTTCGCGTATGCGGCGAAAGCACAACTCGAAGAGTTCCACCGGATTTATGGTCACGCTCTGCAACGAATCGACGGACATCATCACATGCACTTGTCGGAAAATATACTGACGGCGAAGCTGTTGCCCGCCGGGACGCTGGTGCGGAGAAATTTCTCGTTTGCCTCGGGAGAGAAAAGCTGGTTCAACCGCCGATATCGGAAGTTTATAGATGGGCGGTTGCAGCAGCGGCACCGAATGGTTGATTTTCTGTTCTCGATTACTCCGATCCAACCCGAACGAATGGAACGGATTCTTTCTTATGCCCGTCAAGGAGTCGTTGAACTCGAGACGCACCCGGTCAATGCAGATGAATTTCACTTCTTGACCTCTCAAGAAATGGTCACGCTACTAAACGGTTTGCCCATTGCGCCAAATTACAGTGCCACAGCTCTTCAGCAAACCAGCGGCAACACAACGTTTCAAAAAGTTGGAGCGATTTTTCATGAGTGAATTTGTGAAAGTTTGTGACAGAAACGTCAAGGTGGACGGGCGACTGCTAAGGATGGCCCGCATTGACGGAGAAAAATATACCTTTCCCGACGATCCGGAATTGCTGGTGCGGGAATTGCGAGCATCCGGAACAAGAGCCGACCTTTTTACTTTTCTTCAAAAGCTTCCGGATACGGCTCCAAAGTATTCGTATCACATGGAATTGGACAACCTCGCCGTGCTGCCGGTATCGACATTTGAAAACTGGTGGAATAACCAGTTACGTTCCTTCCCGCGCAATCGCGCACGCCAAGCCGAAAAAAGAGGAGTAGTTTTCCGAGAGGTCCCCTACGGAGAAGAATTGATTGAAGGAATATGTGGAATCTATAACGAAACACCCATTCGCCAGGGGAAACGCTTTCCACATTATGGAATGACTTCGCAGCAAGCGCAGGCTTATGCAGGAACGTTTCTAGACCGCAGCGTATATATTGGCGGTTTTTTTGAAGGAAAAATGATTGGTTTTATCAAATTGACGACTGATGAAAGTAATACTCAGTCATGCTTGGTTCATATCTTGTCGATGGTGCAGCATAAAGACAAGGCGCCGACCAACGCACTCATTGCGCAAGCAGTCAAGAGTTGCGCGGCGCGGAAGGTACCATTCCTAGTATATGAGCATTTTACGTATGGGAAAAAGAAGGAAGACAGTCTCAGCCACTTCAAAGAAGTGAATGCTTTCCAGCGCGTGGATCTGCCGCGCTATTATATTCCGTTGACCGCATTAGGAAAGTTCGCGCTACGCCATAAACTCCATCACAAGTTAGTGGATCGTATTCCTGAATCCTGGGCGAATCGTCTTCGTGATTTCCGCAGAGATTGGTACAACCGCAAAGTTCAGGGCGCAGCGGAGCAAACATAATATGCCAGGATTAGTCGGTCTAATCACGAGAATGCCTCGCCCAGAGGCAGAGCTTCAGCTTAAGAAGATGCTGAAGGCGATTTGTCACGAGGATTTTTATAGTTCCGGCACATGGATAGACGAGTCGCAAGGGGTCTATGTTGGATGGACTGCAATCAAGGGTTCCTTTTGCGATGGAATGCCGCTCCGCAATGAGAAAGGCGATCTATGCCTGATTTTTTCAGGGGAAGAATATTCTGATGATCGCCTCAAGGCGAATGGCTCTGTCCCGAGCACATATTTACTCCGGGAATATGAGCGAAATCGTAATTTTGTAAAAGATCTCAACGGTCTTTTTCATGGACTCACTGCAGATCGCAAGCTTGGCAACGTCACGCTTTTCAATGATCGCTACGGTATGCACCGGCTCTGCTATCACGAGTCAAAAGACAGCTTTTATTTTGGGGCAGAAGCAAAAGCCATTTTGGCGGTGCGTCCGGAATTGAAAACGCCATCATTGCGAAGCCTCGGTGAATTCACTGCCCTCAGTTGTGTACTTGAGAACCGCACGATCTTTCAGGACATTCATATTTTGCCGGCGGCATCTACCTGGACGTTTCGCAACGGCGCTCTTGCAAGTAAAAACATCTACTTCGACACAAAGGAATGGGAACAGCAACCGTCGCTGGACCCGGAGTCGTATTACGGTGAATTGCGAGATGTGCTTACCCGCGCCCTGCCGAATTACTTCGCGGGAAGTGAACGAGTAGGAATTGCCATTACCGGAGGCCTGGACACGAGGGTGATTATGGCGCTGCACCCGCCGGATCCATCCACTGTACCGTGTTACACATTCAGCGGAATGTACCGGGAATGCCAGGACGTGAAAATCGGTCGAATAGTCGCGCATACGTCCGAGCAGACGCATCAGGTGATACCGGTTGCCGACGATTTTATTAAACAGTTTCCGCGTTATGCAGAGCGCAGCATATATCTCACCGAAGGCGGATTAGATGTCTATCGCGCGTCTGATCTGTTCGTCAGTGAGAGAGCGCGCCACATTGCGCCCGCGAAAGTCGTAGGAACTTACGGCAGCGAAATTGTGCGACATGCGGTGATGTTCAAGCCGATGCCGTTGGCGGAGAACTTGCTGCAGCCGGATTTCCAGAACAATGTAAAGCAAGCAGGCGATACTTACAGACAAGTCCGCAGTGCGCATCCGGTGACGTTTGCCGCGTTCCGGCAATCGCCGTGGTATCACCATGGAATTCTCGCGCTTGAGCAGACGCAGTTAGCCGTACGGTCTCCTTATCTCGACAACAACTTTGTGCGTACAGTTTTTCGCGCTCCCACACAGGAACTAACCAAAGACGATATCCGCCTACGGCTCATGAGCAATGGAAGCGCGGCATTGGGTAAGATCCGATCCGACCGCGGACTGGGCGGCAACTCAAATCCGCTAACGAGAGCTCTAACGCACGCCTATTTGGAGTTCACTTTTAAAGCCGAATATGCGTACGACTACGGAATGCCGCAGTGGGTTGCGCGCACAGACAATATGTTCTCAGCGTTGCATTTTGAGAAGTTGTTCCTCGGAAGGCATAAATTCCTGCATTATCGGCTGTGGTATCGCGATCTCCTCGCGAACTACGTACGTGAGGTGCTGCTCGATTCCAGAACCCTGTCCCGTCCATACATCGAGCCGAAAACCCTGCAGACCTTGGTAAATGGGCATTTAAAAGGCGATCACAACTACACAACGGAAATTCACAAGATGCTCGCGCTTGAGCTCCTGCATCGGACTTTCTTTGACGCCTGATAATTCTGCCCGGACCTCCCACAATTAGAGGAAGATACTCCTTGAAGTGCTCGATAGCGAATATTGAGGATTGGCCTAAGAGTCGAGCACGGCCGATTTCAACCCAAATCCATCAGGAGTTAGTTTTCGATTAATAAGGATTTTTAATGGCAATTTCTACGATACCGCCGATTGTGACAGAGCCGACCGCAGCGAAGACTGCAGTTCGTAACCCTGCGCTCGACTTTACAAAAGGATTTCTTGTTCTTTTGATGGTTGTTTACCACTGGTTCAATTACTTCGTTGGACCTCAGGCGGGCGTGTACAAATATATTCGTTTTCTGACCCCATCCTTCATTTTCATAACGGGTTTCATT
>DASXCC010000070.1:0-29234 GCA_036491415.1 Terriglobales bacterium
AAAGTTGTGATCGCCACCTCCGGCACCGCGGAATCATTGGCCGCAGTGGGTCACAATCTGTACAAGACTCCCAACGGACGCGAGAATGCTGTTTCGCGCGCTCAGATGCGCCGCATCGCCAAACGGCTGTCGCGGCTCCCCGTGGAGGAACGCCGCAAACTTCCCGGGATCGGCCCCCGCAGAGCAGAAATTATTGTGGCTGGCGCCATGGTCTATGCAGATTTGCTGGAGCGCTGCCAGTTGCGTGGCTTCCGTTTTTCGCCCTTGGGGTTGCGCGACGGCATGCTTGTGCAAATGGCCGCGGATTTGGACAAGGGATCGAAGTCCGTGAAGCAGATCGAATCCGAACGATGGGAATCGGTCCTTGCGGCCCTCGGGCATTACCACGTGGATACGAAGCACGCCATGCGCGTCCGCGACTCGGCCATTCAATTATTCTCTGCGCTGAAACCCGTGCATCGCTTGCCAGTGGAATACCTGGAATGGCTTTCGGCCGCTGCGATGCTGAATGAAGTCGGTGACTACGTAAACCGCAATGGCCGCCACCGCCACACGTACTACATCATTTCGCATTCGGAGATTCTTGGTTACACACCCGTGCAAAGAAGAATCATTGCATCAGTTGCGCGCTACCTGGGAAAATCGCGGCCGGTGCCGAGCGATCCCGCCGTAAAATTACTTTCCCCGGCGGACCGCAGCCACGTAACAAAAGCTTCGATGTTGCTGCGTCTCGCCACCGCGCTCAATCTGAGCCGGAGCACCGCTTCCAGTACTACACGCATCCGCGTGCGAGATGGAAAAGTGAACATCACTCTCTCATCTACGCGAAAAATCAGCTTTGATCTTGAATTTTGGGCAGTGGGAAAAGAAAAAGACTATTTTCGTGAAGTTTTCGGGCGAGAACTTTCCACCGAACTTGCATGAAGTGTTTTTAGAAGTTTCGGCGTCAAGCACCATTGCATCTCAGCCGAGTTGCGCCGTGTCTCCACTTTTACGACTCCAGCTTTTTTCAATTCAACAACCGCTTCACAACCATTCTCACTGATCGACCTGCCCACGAATTCACTCAGGTTCGGATTATGCCCGACCACCATGATCGCTTCATGACGGACATACTTATCCAACATTTTACGGAACTCCGTGAATGAAGCGGTGGGACGCAGTGCGTCTTCCAAAACAAGCTTCCCTTCATATCCCAGTTCGTTGCCCACCAACGATGCGGTTTGCGTGGCGCGTTTCAGAGGACTGGAGATCATTGCCCCGACCTGAACATTCAGCGCATTTAGCGCGCGTCCCACGTATCCGCACTGCCCGACGCCGATTTCATCGAGGGCCCGCCGCTCATCTTTTTTAGGATTGCTGACGCTTTCACCGGCGCTGGCGTGTCTGAGGAAATAAATGATCATCGCTATTATCTTTCTTTGCGGACGAGAGTCCCGCGTCTTATTTTGCGCACTGGCGTCACGGGAATAGCTTCCGGAGAGAGCTTCCCTTCCGCCACTCCTATCAGAAAGTCCTGCGCGCTAAAGCTGGGCACGTTCGCCGGCAGTTTCCGTTTTCCTGCAATCTGCCAAACTCGCTTGTAGTTTCCGTCGGATTGCAGGATGCGCGCTTTCCGATTGTCCGCGAGATAGGCATCGAGAATCTCCTGCTTTACACGCTCGCGAAGCAATTCGTCTTTCACCGGGAAAATTACTTCCACGCGCTCATACAAATTGCGCGGCATCCAGTCGGCGCTGCCCAGGTAAATTTCTTCCTCGCCCGCATTGGAAAAATAATAGATGCGGCTGTGTTCCAGAAATCGTCCCACAATACTGCGCACCTGAATGTTGTCGCTCACCCCGCGCACTCCGGGGCGCAGCGAACAGATTCCGCGCACGAGCAGGTCAATCTTCACACCTGCCTGCGAGGCACGGTACAACGCTATCACTATGTTTTTGTCGAGGAGCGCATTCATCTTTGCGATGATGTACGCCGGCCTGCAATGCCGCGCATGCTCTGCTTCGCGCGCAATCAGCGACAAAAGATGTTCCGCCAGGTTCACGGGAGCTATAAATAAAGGATCATAACTGGCATGTTCTGCATAAGCAGTCAGAAAGCTAAAAACGTTGTGCGCGGAGCTGGTGATCGCAGTGTCGGCTGTGAGCAAACTCAGGTCGGTATACATGCGAGCAGTGTTCGTGTTGTAATTCCCGGTCCCCAAATGCGCATATTGCCGCGTGACGCCGTCCGCATCATGTCGGGTAAGCAAAGACAATTTGCAGTGTGTCTTTAACCCTACTAAGCCATGAAACACCTGCACGCCGGCATCTTCTAAATCGCGCGCCCACCGGATATTGGAATCTTCATCGAAGCGGGCCTTCAACTCGACCACGGCCGTCACTTCTTTTTTCGCTGCCGCCTCGATCAGCGCGGGAACAATCAGCGAATGCTCGCTGGTACGGTACAGAGTCTGCTTGATCGAAAGAACATTCGGGTCCTTCGATGCCGCCTCAATAAACGAAACCACCGCATCATAGGAATCGAACGGATGATGCAGCAGAATGTCGTGACGCCGAAGCTCTTCGAACAAATCCTGCGATTTCGCCGTAAGCCGGAGTTCGCGCGGCACAAACGGCTTGAACTTCAATTCAGGGTGTTGGGTTTGCTCATAAATATTGAACAAACGCGACAAATTCACCGGTCCGTTGACAGGAAACACCTGCCAGGGCTCCAGCTCGAAATTCGTCCGCAGGCGCTCAACAATCTCTGGGTCCGCATCGGCTTCAATTTCCATCCGCACCGCGTCGCCCTTGCGGCGATTGTGTAATTCGGTCCGCACAGACTCTAAAAGATTTCGAGACTCTTCTTCCGCTAAATAAAGATTGCTGTTTCGCGTTACGCGGAACGCTGCGGAAGAAACGATGTCGTATCCGTGATACATCCGCGAGGCGTGATAGACAACAAGGTCCGCCAGGAAGATGAAATCAACGGTCCCTTCCGACGGCAAACGGACCAACCGCGGCAATGCGCGCGGCACCGTCACAACACCGGTATAAGTAAGAGAGGAACGGCGCCGCCGACGAAGCAGGAAAGCCACGCACAAAGCTTTATTGATGACGCGTGGAAATGGGTGCGAGGGGTCAATGGTGACCGGAGTCAGCAAAAGGTCTAATTCGCGCTCGCAGTATTCATCCACAAATGCGCGCGCCCGGACATCCAGATCATCCATTCCGAGAACACGAATCCCGCTTTCGAAAAGCAGCGGACGCAGATGCTCATTCCAGCACCGGTATTGTTCGTCAACAAATTCATGGGTCTCGCGCGATACCACCTCGCGCTCTTCCAGCAGCGTCAATCCATCGGGCCCGGCTTCGGTATATCCATCTTCAATTTGCTGCACGAGGCCGGAAACACGGACTTCAAAAAACTCGTCCATGTTGCTGGCGGTGATGGAGAGAAACTTCAGACGCTCAAGAAGAGGGTTGTCTTCGTCCTGTGCTTCTTCCAGGACACGCCGGTTGAAGGCCAGCCACGAGGCTTCGCGGTTGTTGTAAAGCTCCGGACTATCAAGAGAGACTCGCGACATGACGTGAAGAAAAATCCGAGATCCTGAAACTTATTGCTTTTCCGGCGCTTGATTCTGAGGCGTCACAGCAGCCTTGTGCACAATCATCATCTGCACTTCCCTGCCATCTTGCCGCTTCAAGTACAAATAATGTTTCTCTGCGCGAAGGCTTACCTTCGAACCGATCGTCCAATCCTCAGGAAGCGCATCCGCAATATGCCGCGGCACAAACTCCGTTTCGTACACAGTCCCGTTCGACTCGATCGACACTTCAAAATATGGATCGTCTTTGGTGACCGGAGTATTCACGAGGTAATACAGAACTTCGCTGCGGGTCTTTTGTTGCACATCCAAAATTTTCCCCGGAACGTAAGGCGAGGCTTCCGCCAGGCAAAACGCCGTAGTAAACAACAAAACGAAACCGAACATCCATGCAGAACGTTTCATTTCACATCCAGTATAGAACAGCTCTTTTGTGATAATTTTCATCGATTTTTTAAAGACACTGATATTTGCGGGTTCATAAAGACGGGCGCCGGATTTTTCCAGCGCCCGTGACTCAATTTTTCCTCATCTCTTAGAACGTATAGATAAGGTCAAACTGTAAGCGATTCAAATCTGGCTCGGTTGCACCCACACCCACACCCGCAGCCCGCACCGCGTTCTGCAACGATGTGTTCAGAGTGCGTCCATGCCACCAGGTAAAGCTGCCCACCGTATTGGCCCGTACCTTCCACAACGCATAGATACGGTTTTCCAAAATGTTGGTCGGAGCGCGCTGATCGCTTTCTGCGAATGACGCAATCGCTGAATCTTGTTCCTGGCGATTCCAGGCATAGCCAACCTGGAAGTCATTCTTGTTCTTGGTTTGTCCGATGTTGAAATCAAAACCATATTCCTTGTTCTGGCTTCCCAGGTCCGTGCGAACTACACCGCCTGCACCAAGCGGATGTGTTTCGGCGTCGACGTTGTCGAGGAATTCCAGCATCAGGTTGATGGGCAACCGTGCATTGCCGGTCGCGATCTGGTTGTTATCGATGATGTCGATGTAGTTATATCCGGAGTAAAAGTGAGCTTTACCGGCAGCATCCACAAACGTTGCGTTTGTCATGCCATTCGGAGCAAAGACGCAAGGACCGAACGCCTGGAATCCAGTGCCACCCGCGCAACCTGGGCCTTCACCCGGCACCTGAATGCCTGTGACTGTGCCCGTTGCAGGATTGGTGAATCCTGCCGTGGTCGCGCCGACTGCAAAAGCGCTCTGGGAAAGAATCGCATCCGGACGGTTCCACTTCAAGCTGGTGATCGACGGAGTTGCCGTCCAACGCCCGAATTGCAGCTTCAAAGATCCCTGCGCGCCCAGCGCGTACGAGTCCTGTCCGCCGCTCACTTCATTGTAGAGAAGTTCCATTGCCTGCACACTAGTGTTTCGAATGACGCCATGGTGCATATCGAATGAAGCTTTTTCTGTGAAGCCTTCAGGGTTCAAGTCAGAGTCAAAGGTAGCGGGTGTACGCTGCCAAGTGTAAAGGAACTTACCGCCGGTCATCGTTAACCATTTGTGCGCGATCGGATTGTAAGAAATCCAGCCGCGATCCAGTCCAATGGTTTTGCGATCGAACACGTTCGTCAAGCTCTCGTTGGTGGAGGTTGGATCTCCAAGAGCGCCCGTCGCAAGGGAGATGCCGGCAAGAAAGTCTTCATTCAGCTTGCCGTCAAAACCAAAGCGGACGCGAATACGGCCGCGGTTGCGGTCTTGCGTTCCACTCTGGTCAAAATTTTCGCCACGCACACGAACATCGCCGTTGAAGCGAAAGCGTCCGACAAGACCTTCAATCGCACCCATGCGCTTCTGGTCTTCCTGGGTCTGTACCGCGTCGTTGGTGAGGGTGCTCTTCACATCTTTCATGTCACTACTGAGTTGCGCCACCTGATCCTGCTGACCGCTGGCGGCAGCGGAGGCAGCGGCCGCTTTTTGCTGCGCATCAGTGGCTGCGCTTTGAGCCTGCTGCAACTGCTGCGCCGCAGACTGGGCTTGCTGTTGAGATTCCTGCAAAGCCGCGTCACGGCTTCTCATCTCTTGCCGCAGCTGCTCAATCTGACGCTGCTGCGCGGCAAGAGCGTCGCGCAGTTGCTGAACATCATCTGCTGTAACTGTTGTTGCCGCCGCGTGGCTCACCGTTTTCTTCTTGAGTGTTTTCGTTGTCGCGGTCTGTGCCATCAGCGCACCCGCTGAGAGCAGAAACACTCCTCCCCACCTGAGAACAGACTTCATCTTTTCTCCTTTTTGCTCAAACGAAGTTCGAGCGAATCAAAACTATGCGAATAGTTGTTGTTTAGTGGACTTGCTTGACCGCATCACGCACTTTTGCGGAAACGCTCTCTGGCAAAGATGCATAATCCAGCGGAGCCGTCATCTGCTCGCCCTGATCCAGCATCCAGTTCAGAAAATCTACAATGATTTTCCCTCTGGCCTGGTCCTTGGATTGGGTCGGAATCAGCAACCAGGTAAAGCTGGAAATCGGATAAGCGTCTTTTCCGGGAGCATTTGTGATCGAGACGCGGAAGTCAGCAGGCATGGTCTTTACCGATCCAGCTGCGGCAGTCGCGCCTTCCAGGCTCGCCTTCACCCAGTTTCCCGCTGCGTTCTTGATCAAGCCGTACTGGATTTTATTCTGGACCGCATAGATCAGCTCGACGTAACCGAACGCGCCATCCATCTGGCGGATCATACCGGCTACCCCTTCATTGCCCTTTGCGCCCAAACCAACCGGCCACTTTACGGATGTGCCTTTACCCGGTCCATTCTTCCATTCAGGACTGATCTTGGAGAGATAGTCGGTGAAGATGTAGTTCGTGCCGCTGCCATCAGAACGATGAATCACGATGATGTTCTGGGCTGGCAGTTTCGCCTCCGGATTGTCTTTCGTAATTTCTTTGTCGTTCCATGTAGTGACCTTGCCTAAGCAAATGTCGGCGATGGTTTGTGGAGAAAACTTCAGATCGCCGGTAACTCCGGGAACGTTGTATGCAGGAACAACCGCGCCGAGCACGGTGGGAATATGCAGGATCTTTACTTTGGCTTGAGCAAGCTGTTCATCGGTCATTGGTCCGTCGCTGGCCCCGAAATCAACGGTTCCCGCAAGAACCTGACGAATTCCGCCGCCACTGCCGATCGATTGATAGTTGATTTCAACGTCGGGATGAGCCTTGTGATACTCGCTAAACCACTTGGAATACATCGGATATGGGAATGTTGCGCCTGCCCCATTTAAAGTGGTCTGCCCTACCGCAGGTAACGCCAGAGCGACGCACAACAGCGCAATATAACGAATCACTATCTCCTCCTTGAAATGTGGATGGCTCGGTTTTATTTGCGTTCTGTTACAGGATGGTTACAAAGCGGTAAATTTATGATGAATCGGCCAACGGCTACACACAGTTCGGCAATGCTAAAATAGGAAGATTGCATGACGGAAAAATCTTCCACACTGTTGACTTCACCGGCTCCGCAAAAGTCGGGCACACGGCCGAAAATTGGCTTTGTAAGCCTGGGCTGCCCCAAAAATCTTGTGGATAGTGAGGTCATGATGGGTTTGCTGGCGCAAGCCGGCGGCGATCTCATCACGCGCCCCGAAGACGCGGATGTGATCGTGGTCAATACCTGCTCGTTTATTGAGAGCGCGCAAAGAGAATCGGTGGACACGATTCTGGAAATGGCCAAACACAAGACTTCAGGCAAGGCACAAAAGCTCGTGGTGGCAGGATGTTTGGTAGAACGCTTCCGCGACGAAATCAAAAAGAACATTCCTGAAGTGGACGCGGTCGTTGGCACCGGAGAATTGGAAAGCGTTCTTGCCGCTGCCGGAATGCAGCCAGCGCAGCCAACTCCAATGACGTCTCCATTTACGATTTTGGGCTCGCGCCCCGAGGGCGACGCCCGTGCTGCGCAAGGCCGCTTCTCCCGCGAAACCTGGGACGGCGCTATTCGCGACCTGCCTAATTATTTGTACGACGAAGCCACGCCTCGCGTTTTAGCGACGGCCAAGCACACCGCTTATATCAAGATCGCCGAGGGTTGCGACCATCCTTGCAGCTTCTGCATAATTCCTCAGCTGCGGGGAAAGTTTCGTTCGCGTCGATTTGAATCGGTAGTGGCGGAAGCAGAACGTTTGACGCAATCAGGTGTGCGCGAAATTACCCTCATCGGACAGGACACTACCTGCTACGGCGAAGATTTCGGTCTAAAAGATGGACTCGCACAATTGCTCGAAAAACTTGCGCAGATCGAAGATTTACGCTGGGTGCGTTTTCTTTACGCCTATCCCAACAAAATTACCGGCAAGCTGCTCGATACCATCGCCGCGCACGAAAAAATTTGTTCCTACGTTGATGTTCCGTTGCAGCACGCCTCTGCATCCGCATTAAAACGGATGAAACGCGGTGGCAGTCCAGACATTTTCCTGCGCTCGATTGAAAAGATCCGTAAGACCATTCCCAATGTCACCGTTCGCACTTCCTTCATCGTCGGCTTCCCGGGCGAAACGAAAGAAGAATTTGCAGAGCTTTGCGACTTTGTAAAAGAAGCGCAATTCGACTGGATGGGCGCCTTCAGCTACTCCGACCAGGAAGGGGCCGGAGCGTATGGGCTCCATGACAAGCTGGCGCCACGAGAAATCGAAAGCCGCCGCAAGAAGCTGATGCAAATCCAGAAGACCATCAGCAAACGGAAAAAGAAAGCGCTGGTCGGCAAGGAATTTGATTTGCTGCTGGAAGGCGTGTCGGAGGAAAGCGATCTTCTTCTTGAAGGCCGCACCGCCATGCACGCTCCGGAAATCGATGGCAAAGTTTTTGTGAATGATGTTCCAGAAGGCATGAATCCACAGCGGGGAAATTTTTATCGCTGCCGGATCACCGAAGCCCACGACTATGACCTAGTCGCAGAAATTCTCTGAGGCGCGCTGATGGCCCGAAAACCTGCATTGAAGATCAAGTGTCCCGTCTGTAAAGCGCCGGTAAAGAAAACCGACGCCGACTTCCCTTTTTGCGGCGAACGTTGCCGGACAGTTGATCTCGGCAAATGGGCAAGTGGCGGGTACGTCGTTTCATCTCCGGTCACGGACATCAGCGATGAAATGGAAGACAGTCTTCCCATCCAGCGGAAACCGCACTGAACATGGAAAACCTTACGCCCGCTGCTTCACAGTCGCAGCCCGCACCACTCTGGGCCACATTGACCGCGACTTTTTTCTACATTGGAAAATTAAAACCAGGCCCGGGTACTTGGGGATCCGCTACGACAGTTCTGCTGTGGTTTGGCCTTAGCCATTGGATCGCCCCACATTCTCAGCCGTTCGTCGCGATCGTGCTTTCCGTGGCTGTCATCCTCATCGGGATCCCCGCTGCGACTCGCGCGGCGCACGCTTACGGCAAAAAAGATCCTTCTTTCGTGGTGATTGATGAAGTTGCCGGACAATTAATTACACTGATTTATGCCTCTGTAACATGGAAATCTCTGCTCATAGCTTTTATACTTTTTCGTGGGTTCGATATTTTCAAGCCGCCGCCAATACGGCAATTAGAGCGCCTTCCGGAAGGTACGGGAATTGTGCTTGATGATGTCGGAGCTGGATTAATGGCGCTGGCCGTTATGCAATTATTGATTCATTACAGTATTTTGGCGCGATGAATTGTTGTTGTGCATCCAATTATTATGAGCTTTACAGATCGTCTGACCGGCAAAAAGAGTACCAACGGCAATCCTCATATTGAGGCCGTTTCTCCGGCGTCGGCGTTGCCCGGCGGAGAAATCCGCATCAGCGGCCATGGATTGCATCCGGCTGAAATGCAACGGCCCACAGTGCTCTTCGGAGGTCACGAAGGTTCGATCGTTGTCAGTTCTGAAGATTTTGTGGTGGCCCGAATTCCTCACACTGCTGTCGTGGATTCAGTCGTGGTCTCGACCAATGGGCACACGAGCAACGCACATCAAATTCAAGTGGCAAACCCCATTGCGGACAATGTTCACCCAGTAACAAATCCCGCAATCGATCAGGATGGCAATATTTATGTAACTTTTTCCGGCGCACGCGGACAAAAAGTTCCTGTTTCTGTTTACAAGATTGACCAGAACTACAGCATGAAGCCGTTCATCAGTGAAATGATGAACCCTACCTCTATCGCCTTCGACCGCGAAGGTCAGATGTATGTTTCATCCCGCTACGACGGCACCGTGTATCGCGTCGCGCCCAATGGCACCATGTCCTCGTATGCCGAGGGAATGGGGATTGCCACCGGTATCGCGTTCGACAAAGAAGAAAATCTTTATGTCGGCGACCGCAGCGGCACGATTTTTAAAATCGCCCGAGACCGCCAGATTTTTGTCTTCGCCACGATTGAAGCGAGTGTATCTGCCTATCACCTGGCCTTCGATGCGGAAGGCAGCCTCTTTGTGACTGGCCCAACCATTTCCAGTTTCGATCGTGTTTACAAGGTCGATGTCCACGGTACGGTTTCTACTTTTTATCGCGGACTTGGCCGCCCGCAAGGACTGGCTTTTGACGCAGACGGCAATCTCTATGTCGCCGCTTCCCTCGCCGGACAGCGCGGCATCGTAAAGATTACGGCGGACGCAAAAGCTTCGCTCGAAGTCGCCGGGTCGGGTTTAGTTGGGCTGGCTTTCGCTCCCGGGAAATCCGCGATTTTAGCCACCATCGGCACGCTCCATCATCTGGCATGGAACATTCAGGGGCGAGCGTTAATCTAAATCAGCCTTATTGTTTGTTTCGGGCTGGATTTCTGATCATTTACACTTCTACACGTGACTGCTGAAATTATTGTGGTCGGCTCGGAGTTGCTAACTCCTTTCCGGCAAGACACAAATTCGCTATACCTCACGGAAAAGTTGAACCTGCTGGGGGTGGACGTCCGCTGCAAAACGATCGTCGCAGACGATCAGACGCAGATCGCGGCCCTTACGCGCCTTGCGCTCACTCGCTCGGACGTCATTCTATTCAGCGGCGGCCTCGGGCCGACCGAAGACGACCTCACCCGCGAAGGTGTGGCCGATGCCCTTCAACTTCAACTGCATCGCGATGCCGACATGCTCGCGGCATTCGAAGTCCGCGCAGTCGCCCGCGGCTGGAAGATGACTTCCAACAATCAAAAGCAAGCCGACCTTTTAACTGGAGCCATCGTGCTGGCCAATTCCAATGGCACCGCTCCCGGACAATGGATTTCCACGAAGCAACATGGGAAGGAACGAATTCTTATTCTTCTCCCCGGCCCGCCGCACGAGCTTAAAAGCATCTTCGAAGAACAGTGCATGGATCGCCTTCGCACGGTTCTGCCGGAAAAATTCATCATGGCCCGAGTCCTGAAAATTACTGGCATCGGTGAGTCGCAATGCGACGCGCGCGTCGCGCCTATTTATAAGCGATATACGGATGTGCAAACCACAATTCTCGCTGGAGCCGGAGAAATTCAGCTGCACTTGAAAACTACTGCGGATTCCCGTCACCAGGGCCAGAAGCGGGTTGATGAATTAGCGGAAGAGATCGAAAATGAACTTCAGGACTTGGTATTTTCTGATACCGGCGAATCGCTTGAGCATATCGTCAATCTCTATTTGCAGATGAGGAGCGCGTCGCTGGCAGTTGCGGAATCGTGCACCGGCGGCCTTGTGGCGGAACGCCTGACTTCCATCAGCGGCAGCTCCCGATATTTTCTTGGCGGAGCCGTTGTCTATTCCAATGAACTGAAAACAAAGTTTGCGGATGTGCCTTCTGAACTTATCGAAAAACATGGCGCGGTGAGTGAAGAAGTGGCTCGCGCATTGGCCGAAGGCATTCGCAAACGCTGCGGCGCAACTTACGGGATCGGCATTACGGGCATCGCCGGACCCACTGGAGGATCTACCGAAAAGCCTGTCGGCCTTGTGTTCCATGCTCTGTCGTGGGAAGGCGGCACAGAGGTCGCGCGCCGTATTTTTCCCGGAGACCGCAAGCATATCCGCTGGTATGCCTCGCAGATCGCGCTGGACATGGTGAGAAGAAAGATGATGTAAAACAGCAGTTAGCACTTAGCATTCAGCCAAATTATGGTTTCACAAATAATCTAAGTACTCAGTGCAAAGTGCCAACTACTGAAATGCGCCTTTTTATTGCCCTCGACATTCCGCTCGAAATTCGACAACGCATTGAAACATTCATGAAAAGCATTTGTAATTTCGCACCCGATGCACGATGGGTGCGCCCTGAATCTTTGCATGTGACGTTGAAATTTATCGGCGAAAAAGACACGGAATCTGTGGAAGCAATCAAAGAGGCATGCGCGTCGATAAAAATAAATTCCTTCGAGCTCTCTTTTCGCGGATATGGGTTCTTTCCTACTGCAAAAGCTGCACGGGTGCTTTGGGTGGGAATTGAGTCCGGACCGGAACTAGCCGCTCTCGCGCAAAAAGTCGATGCTGCGACCATGTCGGTTGGAATTCCAAAAGAAGAACATCCCTACACCCCGCATTTGACCTTGGCGCGGGCAGGACGCGACTCCGGCGCTCCGAAATCGCAGAAAACAGACGGCCCGAATAAGCGTTTTCAAACACTCCAGGAAAAACTGGCCGCGCGGCCTGCGCCTGACTTTGGTACGATGACAGCCCGTGAGTTCTTTTTATATGAGAGCCGAACGATGCGCGGCAGATCGCACTATACAAAAATCGCTCAGTTCGCATTAAGCTCTTGACCATTGATTTTTAACATCGTGAATCCATTCCTCATCGTCGCTGTCGTAAGTTATTTTCTTGGCTCTATTCCTTTTGGCTACTTATTGGTTCGCATTTTTCACGGCGAGGACGTGCGCCAGACTGGAAGCGGAAATATTGGCGCGACCAATGTTTCGCGAACTTCATTTTCTCTCGGCGTAGTAACGCTTTTACTCGACGCCTGCAAAGGCTTGACCGCGGTGCTTATCACGCGATTCCTTTTTCCCGGCAATCTCACCGCTGCCGCCGTTGCAGCTTTATTCGCGGTCATCGGCCATGTGTTTCCCATATGGTTGAAATTTCGCGGCGGTAAAGGTGTCGCCACAGGATTGGGATCTTTTATTGTGCTCGCGCCGAAAGCGGTCGTCATTTGTGTCGCTCTTTTTGTGGTTCTGGTCGCGCTGTTCCGCTACATTTCTCTGGCTTCCGTGACCGTTGTATTGCTGCTGCCTGTTCTGATGTACGCTCTGCATCCCGGCCGGACAGATGTGCTTCTCTTGACCCTGGCTGCCTCTGTGTTGATCGCTGCGAAACACCGCACGAACATCGGACGATTATTAGCAGGCTCAGAACCGCGCTTTCACCCGGGACACAGCTGATGAGCAAAGTTTCTATTCTCGGCGCGGGTGCCTGGGGCACAGCTTTAGCCATTGTCGTCGGACGCAAGGGATCCCACGAAGTCTGCCTTTGGGCACGCGAAAAAGAAGTAGCCGACTCAATCGCAACGCAGCGCGCAAACAATGCATTTCTGCCCGGCTGCCCCATTCCCGAAAATGTGGCTGTCACGACGAGCTATAAAGATTGCGTATCTGGCGCGGAAATTGTGCTCTGCGCCGTACCCTCGCAACACTGCCGTTCCATTTTTCAGGAGGTCGAAAAATATCTGGGTCCAGAGACCCTGTTGGTCAGCGCGACCAAGGGTCTCGAACAATCTTCATTGATGCGCATGACCTCTGTGATTGCTGATGTCGTGAAGTCCCGGCGGAACTTTTCGCCTCTTGTCGGAGCGTTGAGCGGTCCATCTTTCGCAGCGGAAGTAGCTCGCGGAGATCCCACGGCCATCACTATCGCTTCAAATCATGCGGCGTTAGCGGAAACTGTGCAACAGGCTTTGAGCGACTCCCGCTTCCGCGTCTATAGAAGTGACGATGTCGTCGGCGTAGAACTTGGCGGCGCGCTGAAAAACATCATCGCCATCGCTGCCGGCGTCTGTCACGGACTTAGCCTTGGCCACAATTCCATCGCTGCACTCATCACGCGAGGACTCGCCGAAATTACGCGCCTTGTAGTCGCCTGCGGTGGCCGCGAGCAAACTATGGCTGGACTCGCAGGCCTCGGCGATCTTGTTCTTACCTGCACGGGAGAACTTTCACGCAATCGAAGTGTAGGTGTGGAACTGGGCCGCAATCGCAAGCTTCCTGAAATTCTTGCCAATATGCATGGCGCCGTCGCGGAAGGTATTTTCACGACTTACGCCGCGGTGGGTCTGGCCCGCGCTCACCAGATTGAAATGCCCATCACGGAACAGATGCATGCGATTCTTCGTGAAGGCAAACCGCCCAAAGAAGCAATCCGCGACCTGATGGCGCGCAGCGCCAAAAGTGAAATCGCGCTGAATTCCTGAAATCGTGATGTATCGGTTCTCCTTCGCCTCAGCAAGCAAAAGCTGAGTGCCTGAATAGTCCGGGCCTTTCTTGAAAAAAGCACCCATTCTCCGCTCGCGCCGTAAGCATCTTCGAAACCGCATAATCATCTCTTCGCTTACAACAAATTCCCAAATCACCATAAATCCAGCTTTTTCCATGGCTTCCCCGCTCCTTGCCAAAACCCTGCGTTTTAGCCGCACTCAATGGCGTGTCCTTTGGTAACGAATTCAGGCAGCAATCAAAAATTTCTCTCCCTTCCAATCACAGTAAAATTGACTCACTCCCCGAATTGGCCGAAGTTTGTTTGGCTTAACGCGCCGCTCATATTTGAAATCGCTTATTCCATCGCGCATCCCGATTCTGTATAGCATCCTCGGCGTCCTCGCTCTTATCAGCGTTGTGCCGATGTATTTTTACTCCGCACAAGTGGAATCCATCAATCGCGAGCGGCTGATTTTCAATGAGCGGTTTCTCCAGAACACAGCTACCGTCTCTCTCGGCGATGAGCTTTCCCAACATCAAGAATCGCTAAACATGATGCTGGCAAATCTTTCATCCGCCGTGCAGGTGGCCAGCGGCGGAGATATTACGAATGAGCACGTTGAAACACCCGAATTGCGTGCCTTGCTTGAAAACTTTGTTTCCTCTTCAAGCGACCTGGCCTACGCAACATTGATGAACAGCAATTCCCGGGGAATTACCGCGTCATCGGGTGGAATTGCGCCGGATGCATTTCTGCAGAAAGAGCTGGAACGCGCCTTCACCGCCGCGCAGGAGGGGCGCTCCTACACTGGACAGGCGCTGGTTGTGGGCAGCGGCAAATCACAAAGAACAGTCATTGTGGTCAGTACGCCGGTCTCAGTCGATAGCCATTTTCTTGGCATGGTCGCAGCAGTGGAAGACCTGCAATTTCTCATCCGGCGACTCCAGGAAATTGACCGTCGCGGCCTCACGTCTTATGTAGTGAATGCGCAAGGCCGTTTGGTGGCCGCCGGCAGCGAGACCTACGCCACCGGACAGGACATGAACAACCTGGAAATTGTTCGCAACTTTGTGGAACAGGGCGGCAAAATACAATTCGTTGCAGCTACTCACGAATTTCCCGCGAAAGTTAACGGTCAAAAAGTCGCAATGCTCGGCACGTATAGCCCTGTGCCCAATCTGGAGTGGGCTGTGGTCGTGCAAAAGCCTACCGCGGATGCTTATAGCGCTGTTTTCGATATGCAACGCACGGCGCGCTGGGTCGCCATCGTTACGGTGCTTTTAAGCATTCTCGTGAGCTTTCTCGCGGCGTGGTTGATCACAAGCCCGCTGGCTGTTTTGACCAACTTCAGTCACGCGATCGCTCGCGGAGATTTTTCCCAGCGGGTGAAATTGAAAAGCCGCAGCGAAATTGGAGAACTTGCCGCGACCTTCAACACCATGTCGGAGGAACTTGAACATTTCGTCTCTGACCTGAAAACGGCCGCTTCGGAAAATCGCGGATTGTTCCTTAGCTCCATTCAAATGCTGGCCGGCGCAGTTGACGAAAAGGACCCATACACGCGTGGTCACTCTGATCGCGTGACCAAATATTCCGTCATGATCGCCCGGGAAATGGGACTCGACGAAGCATTCGTTGAAACCGTGCAAATTTCCGCGCAACTGCATGACGTCGGCAAAATCGGAATTGAAGATCGCATCCTGAAAAAGCCCGGCGCTTTAACGCCTGACGAGTTCGAGATCATGAAGACCCATACCACCAAAGGCGCGCACATTCTGCGCGGGGTCAAACAACTCGAAGACATGCTGCCGGGAATTGAGCTTCACCATGAATCGCTGGATGGCCGTGGATATCCCCACGGACTGAAGGGTGATGCAATTCCTCTATTGCCGCGGATCATCGCCGTTGGCGACACCTTCGATGCACTTACGACGAACCGGCCTTATCAGCAGGCGTTTGATCCGGAACAGGCTTTGAAGATCATTCACTCTCTGGCGGGAAAACGCCTTGATCCGACCGCAGTGGCGGCCCTCGACGCGATGTATACTCGCGGTGATATTCGCATTCAGAAGAAAGTTTCTGTTCCGGCAAAACCGGCGACTGAGACGATCACCATGCCGGTGCAAACTCCCGCGTCTGCAGCATCTTCGGAAACCAGCACGAGTTCCGTGTCTTCTCTCACTTAATTTATTTCGTTAATTCAAATTCACTTCCAGCGTAGTTCATTTTTTGAATTGATAGAAATGATTAAGCGGGCCGCTTCCGCTACCAACGGGATGCGCATGGGCGATGGCTTCGCCGACATAAATCTTGGCCAACTGAACTGCTTCTTCGAGCTTTTTCCCTAATGCCAGCTGGCAGACCAACGCCGTGGCAAAGGCGCATCCGGTTCCGTGCGTGGATTTTGAGGGAATTCGTTCAGCGCTAAGAACCTTCTTCACGCCTCCAGCAATACTTAACAAGTCCGTGGCCTTCTCCAAATGGCCGCCGGTGATCACGAGGGCTTTGGCCCCCATAGAATGTAATTTGTCCGCAGCCTTATGCATTTGATCCAGATTTGTGACTGGCATGCCCGTCAAAGCCGCAGCCTCATCCACATTCGGAGTAATCAAATCCACGAGCGGCAAAAGCCTGGTTTTCAGGATCTCCTGTCCATCCCGATCCAATAAGTCTGTGCCGGACGAAGACTTCAGAATGGGGTCCAAAACTACATTCGGAAGCCGTCTTTTCCCCATAAACTCCGCCACAACCTTCGCGCTCTCTCCATTCCCCAACATTCCAATGTGGACTGCCCTAATTTCCATATCCTGGGTAAGTTCGTTCAAACTCTCGGATAGGACCATAGGGCTCACCCATTCCACCCTTTTTACCCCCCGGGTGGATTGGACGGTCAGAGCAGTGATGCAGGCCACGCCATAACAACCTTGGGCGGCGATGGTCTTGATGTCGGCGGTAATACCCGCTCCCGAGGAGGGGTCAAAACCCGCAATTGTGAGAACTACAGGCGGACTGTTCACATTGGCAATCTACGGAAACTGTGGAAAATTGTGAAGAGGATACTGTTAGCCTCTCGTTCCTAGGGAGCTAACTGCCTCAAACTACAGCACTTCTACTATATCCAGTTAAACATCGCCTAAACTATTGAAATAAATACACTTGTAATAATTTCACTCGCATACACCGTTAGGCTATTTATTGAATAGTAAATAGATAAACTACCTAGTTACAGCAACATGAGGATGATTACTCAATATCTACAGTAAGTTACGTAAGATATCCATAACTAAGCTGTAAAGTTAATACACGTTATTTCACATTGACACCCCTCCGAAAAGCCCGGTAGCCTAATTGCAGTCATGACGGAAGTACCTGTACGGGAGCTACTAGAGATACGAGGTGACTGAATGCGAGGATGTATAGCTCAAGGGGTGGCGGCCATTGTTCTGGTTGCCAACTTAGGAGCGGCTCAGGGACCATCAGCTAGCTCGGGGTCAAAATCCCAAATAAAGCCGATTCCGCAACAAGTAGTTTTAACGCCTGTTTCCGTTAAGTCCCATCCCAAGCCATTTCAGGTTGGGTTCGCTTCCTGGTACGGAAGCTATTTCCAGGGCAAGGATACCGCTTCAGGCGAGCCTTACAATATGTACGACCTGACGGCAGCCCATCCAAGCCTTCCATTGGGAACGATGGTGAAGGTCACAAATCTGCGTAACGGCCGTTCGATCATCGTGAAAGTCAATGATCGTGGACCGGTTGTTCCCGGTCGAATTATTGACCTTTCTTATAACGCTGCCCGCGCCCTAAATTTCAAGAATAAGGGCTTGGCGCACGTCCGCCTGGACGTGGTGCATCCGCAAGTGCTCGCGGAAATGCGCGCTCCCTTGGCCTACTAGGCTACTTCGTTCTACACTTCAGCCATGACCAACGCGCGTGAGCGTTTGATTGTGGCTTTGGATGTATCGTCTGCGGCCGCCGCCCAAAAGATCGTGACAGCCGTGGGCGATTCCGCTTCCATCTACAAAGTTGGCATGCAGCTCTATACCGCCGAAGGCCCGCAGATCGTTCGCGATCTCGTGGCTGCCGGACGCAAAGTGTTTCTTGATCTCAAATTCCACGACATTCCCAATACTGTCGGATCCGCGGTGCACGAAGCCGCAAGTCTCGGTGTACACATGCTCACGGTACACGCTTGCGGCGGCAGCAAAATGCTGCAGGCTGCGACCGATGCCGCGGCGCGGTCGGGAAACCAGCCTCCGATCGTACTCGCCGTTACCGTGCTTACTAGCATGGATGAAAGCGATCTGAATTCTGTAGGCGTCTCGGGAAATGTATCGGACCAAGTGGTAAGGCTGGCTCGAACCGCCATTCAAAACCGATGCCAGGGCATTGTAGCTTCCGTGCAGGAAGCCTCCCTGTTGCGCAAGGAACTCGGGGGAAATTTCGCGATCGTTACCCCAGGAATTCGTCCCGCGGGATCAGCAGTCGGAGACCAGGCCCGCATCGCTACACCGGCGGAAGCCATGGCTGCCGGCGCGACTCACATTGTGGTGGGAAGACCAATTACCGGGGCGAGCGATCCCAAAACTGCCGCTCAGGAAGTAATTGCCGAAATGAGTGAAGCTTTGGCGACTTAGCGGAACTGGCTTGAAGTAAAAGCGGGACAAAGAAATTTGGCAAGCCAAACATCCTCGTCCCGCTTGATCCCGCTTGAAAAATTAGAGCTTTTCGTAGAATTCGCACGCTGAGCAGGAAATGAAAATCCCGCCAGGGATACCGCGCTCGCGGTCTTTTACGCGCTTCACAATGCGCGTCTGCTTGCCACACTTGGGGCAATCGGTGCTCTTGGTGGTGTCCATGACCTTTTTACGGTCGGCTGTTTTTGCGATCTTTGCCATGTTCTCTCCTCATCTCCTCAGCACACAACAGGACCATCTCTTGAACAATCCTGAAATGTAAGGGAGGCGGTTCTGGCTGAATCCGCTCTTGGATTTTGCGATGAAAGCCGCTGAATAGTTCCAACTTCTTTTCGCTCGTTTGATTTTACAGGAATTTGGCGAAGAATGTCTCGCCAGCTCTAATCCTGGCAAGTCCTGATCCTCGCTCGTCACAATCAAGAATCTCGCGATGCACGGCGAGCGCAACGACTCCGTTCCAATCTCACGACAGGCATGTCCAAATCCGGAACTCATCAAATAACTGTTCGTTAGCTAACATTTCCACTTCGATACTGTTTAGAATATGTACACATCCGTAACGCAATTATTTGTATATGGCCGAGCCTGGTCTTGGCATCAAAGCCTCTTCGCTGATCGTTTCTAAGGTGGTTCGTTTTCAAGCTGAATTCGTTTCTGGGGCCAAACAATTTGTATTTTGAAAATTTAGGAGAACCAATATGCCGTCTCGCGCGTTAGTGTGTCGCATGTCAGCCTGCCTGGCAGTCTTTTTTTCTCTTTTTCTTTTATCCGCAAGTCTGTTTGGACAAGATGATGCCACTCCCCAATACGATTTGTTTGTCGGATATCAATGGCTGCATCCGGGCGCGAATGTTCCCTCGCCTCTGGGCACGCCAAGCAGTCCAATTCCGCAAGTAATTCCCGACATGTCCAAAGGTCTGGGCGCCGCGCTAACCTATAACTTCAACCGCTATGCGGGTCTGGAAGCAGACTTCGGACACAACTGGGATAACTACGAGACGACGCTTTCCGCTGGTCCACGCCTGATGTTCCGCGATGAGAATGCGGCATTCTTCGTCCACGCGCTCTTGAGCTACAACCGCCTGGGTATTGATGGACTTACGGCCAGCAACGGCGTCGGCGGAATACTCGGCGGCGGATTGGACGTAAAACTCACCCATCTCATTACCTGGAGAGTCGCTGAGGCCGATTTCGTCGGCGCATTTCAACACTACTCTGACTACAGCACCGTTCCCGGCATTGGGCATCCGGGATTGCAGGGCGTTCGCCTGCGTACTGGTGTACTGTTCAACTTCGGATATCCGGAACTGAAAGCAGTCGGCGCGACTGTTTCCGTGCAACCGTCTGAAGTAATGGTCGGGCAGCCAGTCACGGCAACCGCTTCCGCAACAAATTTCAATCCCAACCACAAGCTCAATTATGAATGGAGCAACAGCTGCGGCAAGATCAACGGCACCGACACCAGCGCGACCATCGACACAATTGGCGTACCCGGAGGCAGCTGCACCGTTACCGTTCATGTGATGGACCCGAAGGGCCACAAAAACAACGAAGCTACGGCCACCACCACCTACACGGTAAAAGAACCACCGAAGAATCCGCCGAGCGCTTCGTGCTCCGTGAACCCCAGCAGCGCTGAAGTGGGCGCTACGGTAAATGTAAGCTGCACTTGCACCAGCCCCGACGGCGTCCCGGTCACGGTAAGCGGATTTACTGCAAGCTCCGGAACAATCAACGGCAGCGGCAATTCCGCAACCTTGAACACAACGGGCGCACAAGCTGGCACGGTTACGGTGAATGCAACTTGCTCGGATCAACGCGGATTGAGCACTCCAATCACTGTGTCTCTTGATCTGCGCAATCCTCCTCCACCGCCGCCACAGGTTTCGCCTGAAGTCCGGCAACTCGAAGCCCGCTTGTCATTGCACGGCGTGTACTTCGCAACCGCGCAACCGACAGTAGCGAACCCCAATGGCGGATTGGTACTCAGCCAGCAGCGCACGCTTACTTCCCTTGCAGAAGACTTCAAGAAATATTTAAACAGCAAGCCGGATGCGCATTTGATCCTGCAAGGTCATGCCGACAAGCGTGGCTCCGCAACCTACAACCAGGCGCTTTCTGAACGCCGCGTGAACAGCACCAAGAATTTCCTGGTGCAGCACGGAGTTCCTGAAGCCAACATCGAAACCAAAGCCTTCGGCGCCGAACAGAATTTGACGGCCGATCAGGTAAAAGCTTCGGTGGAGCAGGACAACGAACTGACACAGGGAGAAAGAGAACGAATCCTGTCTCATGAACGCGTCATCATTCTCGCGAGCAACCGCCGCGTGGATATCACGCTGAATACGACAGGACAAGAGTCCGTCCGTCAGTTCCCCTTCAACGCGGAAGATTCCCTCACGCTCATCGGCGGACGAGAGAAGCCCGCGGCGAAGACAACTAAACCTGCCGCGAAGAAGAAAAAGCAGTAAGTAGTAATGTTTTTGATTTGCAGGGCCGGTTGGGATGAAAACCCCAACCGGCTTTTTATTGTCTTCTCGCCCGGAGCAAGCTGCTTTGCGCAGCGAGGAATCTGGGCGTGCCGATCCATGCCAGCGCACGAAAGTCGCGCATTCTTTAAAACTTGGTTATCTTCCTTCACGCTCCATGCTTCCTGCGGATTGACAGCCTTTCAGAGCTCAAGTAAGCTACTTCTTCATGTTCACTCTGAACCATCATCGCCATCATCACGCGCACAGCGCGTTGGCAGCGGTGTAGCTGAGTATCCAGCAACACAAGTTTCAGGCCCGCTGACGCAACAAGTCAGCGGGCTTTTTGTTTGTGTAATGAATTTTTTGTAACGGCTTCAAAAGACTTGTCATTCCGAATTCGCTTTAGCGATGAGGAATCTGCTGCCGGTTAAGGCAGGTTTTTCTTCGCTCAGCCATGCGAAATGGCGAATATTTAAGGAAAGAAAATGGATCCACAAATTGATTTCGGAAAAATGAGCGGCCTGGCCCCCGCCATGGTGCAGGACGCCGACAATGGCGACATACTCATGCTGGGCTTTATGAATGCCGAGTCGTATGCCAAGACTCTGAGCACCGGCTATGTGACATTCTTCAGCCGCACCCGCAACAAGCTTTGGACCAAAGGCGAAACCTCCGGCAATCGTCTCAAAGTGCTCTCCGCCTCCACCGATTGCGATAACGATGCCCTGCTCTTTAAAGTGCAAGTCGAAGGTGACGGCCTTGTGTGCCATGAAGGCACGCGGTCGTGTTTTACGAAAAGCATTGAATTCGCTGCGCAGGAGGCTGCGCGATGAAGATCCGAGTCGGCATCCCCAAAGGCAGCTTGCAGGAAGCAACGCTCGAACTCTTCGCCAATGCTGGATTGAAAATCCACACCAGTTCGCGCTCCTACTTCGCCTCCACTGGCGATCCGGAAATCGAATGCATGTTGATCCGCGCACAGGAAATGGCCCGTTATGTGGAACACGGTGCTTTGGATTGTGGTTTAACGGGACAAGACTGGGTGATTGAAAGCGGTCTCGAAGTGCAAACCGTCGCTGATCTTATTTACGCTAAACAGAGCCGCAACAAAGTTCGCTGGGTGCTTGCCGTTCCGGAAAGTTCGTCGTATCAGAAAGCCGAAGACCTCAAGGGCTGCATTATCGCTACTGAACTCGTAAGCGTCACCAAGAATTATTTTCGCGATCGCAACGTAGATGTGAAAGTTGAATTTTCCTGGGGCGCAACCGAAATCAAACCTCCAACCCTCGCCGATGCCATCGTTGAAATTACTGAGACAGGAAGTTCCCTGCGCGCCAATCATCTTCGTATCATTGATACCTTGATGGAATCGAATACCCAAGTCATCGCAAACAAAACTTCGTGGCAGGACGCGGAGAAACGCCGCAAAATCGAAAACCTGGCCATGATGCTGCGCGGCGCCATGGAAGCGAAAGAGCGCGTCGGCCTCATGCTGAACGTCCGCAAAGAAAATCTTAACGCCGTGCTCGCGGTGTTGCCGTCGTTGAAGGGGCCAACAGTTTCCACTTTGAGCGATCCCGACTGGCTTGCCGTAAACACTGTCATCGAAGAGTCTGCCGCATGGAGCGTGATTCCGCGCCTGAAAGAAGCCCAGGCGCAAGGCATCGTGGAATATCCGCTGAACAAGGTGGTGATGTAAATGCGGATCCTTTCCGGCAAAGCTGCGGCCGAACAAGTGCAGAAACTTGCCGTGCGCAGTTCGCGCTTCGATGAAGTCGAGCCGAAAGTGCAGCGCATTCTTGACGACGTGCGCGCTCGCGGAGACGCCGCCGTCCGCGAATATTCTCAACAGTGGGACGGGCTCAGCGAAAAAGATTCTCTCCTCGTCGCCGAAAAACAGCTGCAAGCCGCATTGAAATCCATATCTCCAAAGTTTCGCTCTTCCCTCAAACTAGCCGCCGCTAATATTCGCCGCTTCTGCCAATTACAAAAACCAAAAGAATGGAAGAAGTCGTTCAGCGGTATCACAGTGGGCCAATTAGTGCGCCCTCTTGATTCCGTCGGATGCTATATCCCTGGGGGACGCCATCCGCTGGTTTCGACTCTTCTGATGACAGTGATTCCCGCGCAAGTAGCCGGTGTAAAGAATATTCATGTAGTTTCGCCGCGACCTTCCAGAGAAGTTCTTGCTGCCGCCGCGATGCTGGGCATTCGTGAGTTCTACCAGATTGGAGGAGCGCAAGCGATTGCAGCTCTTGCTTACGGAACGTCGAGCATTCCGCGCGTGGATAAAATCGTCGGGCCGGGAAATGTCTATGTGACCGCCGCCAAGAAATTAGTTTCATTTGATTGCGCAATTGATATGCTCGCCGGTCCCACCGAAGTTGTGGTCGTAAGCCACGATGGAAAGCCCGCATATATCGCTTCAGACTTAGTCGCGCAGGCGGAACACGATCCTGACGCAGTTTCCATATTTATTACCAAGTCAGCAAAACTGGCGAGCACAGTTTCGAAATCCGTGGACGATCTCGCGCAAAATAACAGTCTCGCAAAACAGTCGCTCGAAAATAACGGCGCGATCCTGATCGCCGCCTCTCGCGAAGAAGCAATGGGATGGGCCAATCAAATCGCGCCCGAGCACATCAGCATTCACAAGTCGGATCTTTCTCGCATTCAAAATGCAGGCTCTGTGTTCGTTGGCGATTTCTCTCCGCAAGCCGGCGGAGATTACGCTTCGGGACCAAACCACGTGCTGCCTACAGCTGGCGTTGCCCGTTTCCGCGGCGGGCTGAGCGTGATGGACTTCGTAAAAATCATTACCGTGCAGGAGCTTTCTCAAAAAGGATTACGCGGCATTGCGCCTGCTGTGGAGTTTCTTGCCGAGACCGAAGGCCTCAAAGCGCATGCCGACTCTATTCGCGTGAGGTGCGGCAATGCTTAATCCGCGTGGCGCTGTCCGCAGTTTGAAGGAATATCATCCGCCGCTGGGCAATCGTGAAGGTCTGCGGCTGGATTTCAATGAGAACACCATCGGCTGTTCGCCGCGTGTGCTGGAGAAACTTCGCCAGATCACAGCCGACCAACTCGCGTGCTATCCAGATCGCGATCCTGCGGAGAAGATGGTGGCGCAGCACCTGAATATCGAACCCGCCGAAGTTCTTCTTACCAACGGCACCGACGAAGCCATTCATTTGATTTGCGAAACGTATCTCGAACCCGGCGATGAAGCCATCATCGTCGTTCCAACATTTTCGATGTACGAAATTTATGCCGGAGCGACCGGAGCCAAAGTCATTGCCATTCAGGCCGGAGAAGATTTCAATTTTCCCACCGAAGTTGTTCTGGCACGAATCAACCAGCGCACGCGGTTGATTGCGATTGCCAATCCCAACAATCCGACAGGGACTCTGGTATCGCAGTTGGAACTCATTCGCATCGCGCAGGCCGCGCCGCACGCGGCATTTCTTGTGGATGAGGCCTATTACGAATTTTGCGGCGAAAGTCTTGTTCCGCAGTGGCGCGATGTGCCTAATATGTTCGTCTCGCGGACATTCTCTAAAGCGTACGGCCTAGCCGGTCTGCGCATCGGCGTGCTAATGGGAAATTCCGCGCAGATGCAGTGGCTGCGCCACGTGAGTTCTCCTTATAATTTGAATGAAGCGGCAATTCAGTGTTTGCACGAAGCGCTGGCCGACCAGGAATACGTTCGCAACTACGTGGACGAAACCACTCGCGGGCGAAAACAACTCGAAGAAGAGTTGCAGTCCGCCGGGGTCCGCTATTGGCCCAGCCGCGCCAATTTTGTCTTGATGCATTTCGGCGAGAAGAATGCCGATTTCATCCGCCTAATGCGCGAACGTGGAATTCTTGTCCGCGACCGCTCGTCTGATCCCGGCTGCGCCGGTTGTGTGCGCATCACCATAGGCACCGCAGGTCAAAACGAACTTCTATTTGTAGCGCTGCGCGAAGTATTGGAACAGCTCGGTGTTCGCGCAAAGGCGGCCCAGTGAGAAAAGCAACACTGCAAAGAGATACCAAAGAAACGCAGATCAGCCTCTCGCTCCTTGTGGACGGCCACGGCAAATACAAAGTTTCGACCGGCATTCGTTTCTTTGATCACATGCTGGAGTTGTTTGCCCATCATGGTGGATTCGATCTGCAACTGAAAGCTACGGGCGACCTCGATGTAGACCAACACCACACTGTTGAAGACGTCGGCATCGCGTTAGGGCAAGCGTTCGCGAAAGCGCTCGGCGATAAAAAAGGCATTCTGCGCGCCGGATATTTTTTAATGCCGATGGATGAAACCCTGGCGCTCGCAGCGGTGGATTTCTCCGGACGCACCGCCATCGTCGTCGATACAAAAGTAAAAGTCCGGCTGGTGGGCGACCTGCAAGCGGAACTTGTCTATGACTTTTTTGAAGGATTTGCTCGCGGCGCGAATGCCAACGTGCATCTGAAAGTTTTGTATGGCAGATCCAATCACCACAAGATCGAAGCGTTGTTCAAGGCATTTGCTCGCGCACTTCGTGCTGCCTGTTGGCGTGACAAGCGCATGGCCAAGCTGATTCCCAGCACAAAGGGCCTTATTTAATGATCGCGATCGTTGACTATCGTGCGGGAAATCTGGCTTCGGTAAAAAAAGCCTTCGAGCATATTGGGCAAAATCCGGTCGTCACATCCGACCCTGAAGTTGTCGCCAAATCGGAGAAGATCGTGCTTCCCGGCGTCGGCCATTTTGCCGCCACCTCAGTCCTTATCGACAGCGGACTGCGCGAAGCGATCGCGGGACGCATCCAAGAAAAGACGCCGTTTCTCGGAATTTGCGTTGGCATGCAGTGGATGCTTGCCGGCTCCGAAGAAGCTCCGGGCATTGAAGGCCTGGGAATTTGGCCTGACCAATGCGTGCACTTCCCTGCCGGCGTCAAAGCGCCGCACGTCGGTTGGAACCAACTCGAAATTCGAGACACTACTTCACGACTACTTAAGGGCATCGACACAAACTCGTTCGTGTATTTCACGCACTCTTACCGTGTGCCGTTGCTGCAAACTACCGTGGCCGAATCGGAATATGGCGGAAAGTTTTCTGCCGCCGTAGAAAAAGACCATCTCTTCGGAGTGCAATTTCATCCGGAAAAATCCGGCGACGTCGGGCTCCAAATGCTGAAGAATTTCTGTTCCCTATAAACACTGCATGCTGACAAAACGCATTATCGCTTGTCTCGATGTGGACGCCGGGCGCGTCGTCAAAGGCACACAGTTTGTGAATTTACGCGACGCCGGAGACCCCGCCCAGCTTGCCTTCGCCCACAGCGAAGCCGGCGCGGACGAGATCGTTCTCCTGGATATCACCGCAACCCATGAGAAACGCGCCACGCTTCTTGAAACTGTGCGCCGCACTGCTCGCGAAATATTTGTCCCTTTTACGGTCGGCGGCGGCGTGCGTACGTTAGACGATGCGAGCGCAATCTTCGACGCGGGCGCGGATAAGATCAGCATCAATTCCGCCGCAATTGCAGATCCTGCAATCATTACTCAAATTGGCAAGCGCTTTGGCTCGCAAGCGGTCATCGTTGCCATTGACGCAAAACAGGTCAGCGGAGGCTTTGAAGCGTTCGTTCACGGTGGCCGCAAACCCACTGGCAAAGACGCTGTTGCCTGGGCAATGGAAGCCGAGGGCAGAGGCGCGGGAGAAATTCTGCTTACTTCGATGGACCGCGACGGCACCGGCATCGGTTTTGACTGCGCGTTGACTTCGGCGGTTTCGCAAGCCGTACAGATTCCCGTAATCGCTTCGGGCGGCGCTGGAGGCGCAAAAGATTTTGTAGAGGTATTCCGCTCCGGCCGAGCTGACGCCGCATTAGCTGCGTCCATCTTTCATTTCGGCCTCAGTTCTTTTTCTGAGCTTAAGCAGCAACTGCAATCGGAACAAATCGCTGTGAGGTTTCCTTGTTAATTCCCTCAATTGACCTGATGGGCGGCAAAATTGTGCAGCTTGAACAAGGCCGCAAAAAGAAGCTCGAGTTCGATAATTTCGAGGAATGGATCGAGCGCTTCGCAAATTTCCCTCTTGTTCAACTGATTGATCTCGATGCGGCCATCGGCACTGGCGACAATCGCTCCTTACTCAAAACCTTTTTGCATCGTCTGCCTTGCCAGGTCGGCGGCGGTATTCGCTCCATCGAAACCGCACGCGCGATTCTCGACCTCGGCGCTCGCCGCGTCATTCTTGGCTCAAGCCTGATCAAAGAAGGGCAGATCAACAAAATATTCGCCAAAGAAATTGCCGATACCGTCGGTACAGCCAAACTTATATTTGGCATTGACGCCAAGGGCGGAAAAATTGCCATTCGCGGCTGGCGCGAACTTGCTCCGATCACTCCGCTACAAATGATTCACGAACTGGATTCGTACTGCGGCGGTTTTCTCTACACGCACATCGACCACGAAGGTTTGATGAAAGGCATGCCCATGGACATCGTCCGCGACCTTCGCGCAGCGACGTCGAAGCAAATTATTGCGGCGGGTGGTATTTCTTCCAATGAAGAAATTGAACAACTTCATGCCATGAATGTGGACGCCGTAGTTGGAATGGCGCTTTATCTCGGCAAACTCAAGTTAGAGGCTTTAGGTTCAATGAATTAGTGCCTTTAGTCTCAGATATCATCATTATCTATAATTTGACATCATTATGAATAAATGTCATCATGATTGCAATGAGAACCACCCTTCACATTGATGATGATATTTTTAGTCTCGTCAAAGATTATGCGGAAACGCGAAACCTTGGCATAGGAAAAGCCATTTCTGATTTAGCACGTCGGGGACTGACTGTGCCGCATCCCACCCGCACCGTGAATGGTTTGTTGGTTTTCGATCTACCGGAAGATTCTCCTCGAATCACTTCCGAACACGTAAAAAAGATCGAAAATGAGATCTAAACACGCCGTCCTCTTAGATTTGAATGTACTAATCGCTCTTTCCTGGCCACAACACCAACATCACGGGAGCGTACAACATTGGTTTGCACGTCATGGAGAAAATGGATGGGCCACTTGCCCATTCACACAAATTGGGTTTGTCCGAATTCTTTCGAACCCTTCATTTTCTCGAAATGCAGTTTCGCCATGGGAGGCAATGCGTATTTTAATCGCCAATATTGAGCACATCGGTCATAGATTTTGGCCCGATGAGTTAAACATACGGGCAGTCGATGATTTGTTCTCCACCAAATTACAAGGGCATCAACAAATCAATGACGCTTATTTATTGGCCATGGTGATCCATAAAAAAAGCAAGCTAGTGACGTTGGATAAGGGCCTTGGAGATTTACTTCCTGAACGTTTCTCTCAGCGAGAATTCATTGAATTGATCCACTCTTAGCTTTAACCCACCACCTTATACGGCCGCATCATCTCGTTGTCTTCATGTTCCAGAATGTGACAATGCCACACATACAAAAATTCCTGCCCTGGTGAAACTTGTGTTTCCGGCGGCAAATCAAATTTCTGAATCACCCTTGTCACATATCCCGGATACGCTTTCACCGTGTCTTTCCATGCGGGACGCTCATTTCGCTCAGGTTCCATCGCGCGGCCGGCATAAATCATTTTTCCGCTCTGCAAATACGTTTGCACATCGAATGGCTGCCGGTTCAAAACCTGATACTGCACCAGATGCGTGTGAATCGGATGCACATCGCCAGTTGTATTCGCGAATGACCAAATCTCCATCGAACCCGCTTTCGGATCTTCGGTGATGGGATCAGACCAGCGCTTGCCATCCAGCAATCCAATCATCGTGTAGCCGTCGGACACTCGGTCCTGTTCGACGAGCGACAGCACTCTTTCCTGCACAGCCAAATCCGGATCGAGTGCCGTCCAGGGCATAAGTTGATCTGGAACAGAACTGGTGTCTTTGCTGGAGAGCGGCTTGGTCACTTTAAACAACATCACTTCTGGCGCGGCAACTTCGCCTCCGCGCGTGTATGGAGCGGGAGCGTCGTTGACCATCACGAAGCTCTGTCCCTTGAAATCGGTGAAGTCAATCACCACATCAAAGCGCTCCGCCGGCGCGCCTATCAGAAAATGTAACGTGACCGGCGCTGGCAGGAATCCGCCATCAGAGCCGATCTG